>PHBI01000183.1 GCA_002841945.1 Deltaproteobacteria bacterium HGW-Deltaproteobacteria-14 | reverse complement strand
GGCGTTTCCCGCGAACTGCACGCCGTCGTTCGCAACCGTCGGCTGGCCGCTGCTGCGCTGGGTTATGCGGCCGATGGCGAGCCTGATTACGGCATCCAGGCGGCACCGGCCGGATTTGGCTGGCTGCCGCACCGGCCGTATGTCGTCTTCCTGACGGCAACCAGTCGCGACGACAAGTTGTGGCCGGAAGCGGACTGGCTGGCACTCGGTCACCAGTTGAATTCGCAGGGGATCAGCGCCGTTCTGCCGGGGGGCAACCCGGTCGAGCGCGAGCGGGCGGTGGTGGCCGAGGCGTGTACCTGGGCTCGGGCGATCGGGCGGCCTGCGACCCTGGCGCGCCAGCTGGCGTGGGCCGCGCGGCTCGCCTACCGTGAGGGGCACTGGGAGCGGGCCGCGGACCTGCAGGAGCGGGCGGCGAGAGAGCGCGCGCTGCCGTTCGTGCTGCGGCTGTCGGCGCGCACCAACGCGGCGTCGGCGCTCATGGAGGCGGGGCGCTTCGACGACGCGGTGCGCGTCGCCAGCGAGACCGCCGCGGCCGCGGCGGCGTGTCGCCACGCGTACTTCGAGCTGCGCGCGGTGTGGATGGAGCGGACCGCCGCGTTCCGGCGCGGCGACACCCTCGCCCCGGACCCGGAGCTGGCCTCGCTGGCCGCCGAGGTCGGCGTCCCCTACATGGAGGTCCTGTCCCACATGACCGAGGCGGCGATCCGCTGGCGGCGCGGGGAGGCCGCCGCGATGGCGACGCACGCGCGCCAGGCCAGCGAGGGGGCGACGCTGCTGCGGATGGGGGTCGTCGAGGGCCTCGCGCGGATGCTCGGCTGGGTGGCCCGCGGGGAGGTGCCCGACGGCGGCGCGCGGCCGATGTTCGAGACCCTGCGCGGCTGGCAGGAGCCCGGGTTGCAGCTCCAGGGCATAGCGGTCCTCGCCGTCGCGGTCGGGGCCGTCGATCCGGAGTGGGCGCACGTGGCCGACGCCGCCTGGTGGGCCATCGCGCCCGCGGCGCGCGAGCACCGCCTCGAGGTCATGAGCGCGGCCGAGAGTCGCGCGGTCGTTCACGCGGTGGCGTGCGGGGAGCCCGAGGCCCTCCCGCCGTTCGTGAGGTCGCTCCGCACCGCCGCGGGGGGGCTCTAGCAGGCCCCGGAGCAACGTCCTGGTTCGACCGAGCGGTCAACGTTCGCGCGGCGCATACGGGCTGGCGGCGCGCCCGGGTTCGAGTATAGGCTGCCGCTCATGTTGGACCGAGGTCACACGCTCGAGCGGGAACGCGATCTGCTCCTGAGCATCCTGGAGCTGAGTCGCCACGACGCCGTCGAGGCGTTCCTCGACGAGGCGCTGGCGCTCATCGTCGAGGTGAGCGCCGCGCGGGTCGGCTACATCGAGCTCCGCGCTGGGCGCTCGCCCACCGGCGAGCCCGACTGGTCGCGGGCGAACGGGGTCGACGGCGAGACCGTGGCCGCCATTCGGCGCTCGCTGTCCTCGGGGATCATCGCCGACTCCCTGGCCCAGGAGAAGACCATCGAGACGGCCTCGGCGGTCGCCGACGAGCGCTTCGAGCGCCTCGACTCGGTGCGCCGCCACAGCATCCAGGCGGTGCTGTGCGTCCCGATCGGCGCGCGGCCCGCGTTCGGCGTCCTCTACCTCCAGGGGTCTCGCAACGGCGGGCCATTCCCAGCGGAGGTGCGGCGCCTCGCCGAGCTCTTCGCGCACCACGTGGCCCCGGCCGCCGGGCGCCTCTCGCAGGTGGAGGCGACCCGCCTCTCGGATCCGACCCTCCCCTGGCGCGCCAAGCTCGACGGCGCACGGGCGCTCGTCGGGCGCTCGAGCGCCATCGCGTCGGTGCTGAAGACCGCCGCGCTGGTGGCCCCGCTCGATCTGCCGCTGCTCATCACCGGGCCCACGGGCTCGGGCAAGACCGAGCTCGCGCGCCTCATCGCCACCCAGGGTCCCCGCGGCCGCGGCCCCTTCGTCGCGGTGAACTGCGCCAACCTCCCGGAGAACCTGGTCGAGAGCGAGCTCTTCGGCGCGCTGCCGGGCGCGCACTCGACGGCGACCCGCAAGCTCCTCGGCAAGGTCGCGACCGCCGAAGGGGGCACGCTGTTCCTCGATGAGATCAGCGAGCTGACGACGGCCGCCCAGGCCAAGCTCCTCTACCTGGTCCAGACCGGCGAGTACATGCCCCTCGGCGGTAACGTCCCGCAGCACGCGGACGTCCGCATCATCGCGGCCACCCACGCCGACCTGACGAGCTCGCTGCAGTCCGGGCGCTTCCGCGAGGACCTCTACTACCGCCTCCGCGTCATGCCCATCGACATCCCCGGGCTCGACCAGCGGCGCGACGACATCGCCCCGCTCGCGGAGTTCTTCTGCGAGCGCGCGGTGACGCGCCACGGCCTGCCGCCGATGAGCCTCACGCCGGAAGCGGTGCGCGCGCTCTCCTTCGCGAGCTGGCCCGGCCAGGTGCGAGAGCTCGAGAACGCGGTCGAGGCGGCGACGATCCGCGCCTTCGGCGACGGCGTCCACAGCGTGACCGTGCACCACGTCTTCCCCGACCGCGACGAGACCGCGAGGCCGCTGAGCTTCTATGACTCGACCCGCCAGTTTCAGAGGCAGCTGCTGGCCGAGGCGCTGGCTCGCCACGACTGGAACATCGGCGTGACGGCGGAGGCGCTGGGGATCGCCCGCTCCCACGCCTACGCGATGGTGCGCGACATGAACCTGCGCCGCCCGGGCGCCGACGACGCCTGACCCGGACCCGACGCGCCCCGCGGCTCAGAGCGCGTGATCTTTTTCCGAAGCTGGACCCAGTTCCCATCGTATCGGTCGCGGACCAGCGTCCTCCGCGGCCGGGCGTCGGCGCGAATGCGTCGCCCCGACCCCCACCCGCCGCGGACTCCGGTCCTCGACCTGCCGTCGCTTGGCTCAGCCGTAGCGGGCGAAGGCGCAGAGCGCTTCGACGTCTGCGAGGTCCGCGGCGTCTGCGAGGTGCATGCCCTCGTTGACGAAGTGCACCACCGCCCCGCCGGCCAGGAACGCCTCGAGCAGGGCGACCCGCTCGGTCGTCGCCTGCGGTAGCGCGAAGACGCTGTACATCACGACGTTCGCCCGCAGCGCGCTGGCGGCGTGCCACAGGGTCGGCAGGTGCTTCATGGCGTCGAGCTCGAACAGCTCGAACTCCGGCGCGATGCCGCGCGCCGCGCAGTACTCCGCGAGCATGTAGCGCTGAAGGTGAACGGGCGCGCCCGCCGTCGCCGGGGTCGCGTTGTGGAGGTAGGACACCGTCGGCCGGTCGTTGTGCAGCACCCGCGCCGCCCGCGCCGCCCGCGCCCGCGCCTCGTCGGCGTCGGTCGGGAGGAGCGCGAAGTACCCCCCGGCGGGCTTTCGCGCCAGGCGGTCACCAAAGCGCCCCTCCGCGACCCGGAAGTCCACGCTCACCCGCGTCTTCCCGGTGCGGTTCACCACGTTGCCGTGGACGTTCTCCTGGTTGAACAGGACCAGCTCGCCGGGGCCCGCGTGGAGCGGGCGGCTCTCGGCGAGGAAGCGCGCGCTCATGGCCTCGACGCTCCTGCGCTCGTCGCTCGCCTCGCGGATGAGCGCGCGCGAGCGCTCGAGGCCGACGATGTACATCGACGCCGTCGCGTCGGCAGGCCGCCGCAGGTCGGTCAGCGGCAGCCACACGCTGCGCGACCCCGGCCCGTGCCCGTAGAGGAGCCCGGTGTGGAACGGGAAGACCGCCTGGGGCCGGTCCGGGAGCATGATGCGCACGTTCAGCGCCCGCTGCACGGCGAGCGGCGCGACGAGGCCGCCCGCGGGGGCGATCACCTCGCGGACGAGGTCCTCGACGAGCGCGCGCAGCGCCGGGTCGCGGGTGTCGGCGCAGAGCCGCTTGGTCAGGCCGAAGACGGCGTCGAGCGGCACCTGCTCGTGGATGCGCGTCAGGTCGTCCACCGCCCAGCCGTGGGCGCGGACGCGCTCGAGCGCCCAGCCCGCGAGGGGGAAGCGCGCCTCGTCGTAGGCCACGATCCGCCCGTCCCACGCCCCCCGGAGGCTCGCCTCGAGCGCCCGGTCCAGCTCCGCCTGCGCCTCGTCCACCGCGCCTCCTGTCAGCCCTCGTCCCGCGGCTCGTCGGCGTCCTCGCCGCCTCCGCCGCCCCCGTCATCGTCGCGCGCCGTCGCCGTGACGTCGGTGATCTCCGGCAGCTGCGCGACGACCGTGTTCCCCGGCGTGGTGGGCTCCCAGGTCGCCAGCGCCTCACGCGCGGCGGCCGCGACCGTCGCGTCCGAATCGCCCGCGAGCGCCACCAGCGCGTCGCGCGCCGGCGCGAACCCGATGCGCTTGAGCGCCTCGGCGATCGCGATCCGCCGCGCCGCCGGCCCGTCCTCCGAGCGCGCGAGCAGCGCCAGCAGGATGGGCCCGCCGTTCTTCGGGCGCAGGGTCGCCACGAGCGCCGGGACCCGGTCGAAGAGCTCCGGCCGCCCGGCCCCCTCGATCCACTTCAGCGCGGCGTCCGGGGTCACCCGCAGCCGCAGGATCGAGATCACGGCGGTCAGCGAGACCATGTCCTCCTTGTGCTGGCACAACGCCGCGAGCCGCGCCGCCGCCGCCGGATCCTCGGTCGCGCCGAGCGCCTCCGCCGCCGCCTGGAGCCCCGTCGGGCCCATCGGCGTGCGCGCCATCAGCCGCAGCAAAGCGACCGGGCTGACAGGTGGTTTGTCCCGGTGCATGGCCGCGATGAGCGCATCTCGCACTCGCACACCGAGCGAGTCCTCGGTGGTGAGCAGGAGGGACTCGACCCGCGCCACGGGGTAGCTCTTGATGAGCTTCACCAGCGCCTCCTCGCGGATCTGCGACGAGGGCGACTCGCGCGCCGCGCGCATCAGGGTCGCGAAGGCCTCCTCGGCGCCCGCCTCGAGGGTGTGGATCATCTCGCGCGCCCGCGCCTCGCCCAGGGCGCCGGTCGGGGCGGCCTCGGCCAGGACGCGCTCGTACATCAGGCGCACCGAGGGCGACGGATCGCCAGCGGCGATGGCCTCGATCGCCTCGGCGACGTCGTCGCGCGTCGCCAGCGCGCCGACCAGGTCCAGCACCTCGCGCAGCGTCTCGATGACCGCGCCCTCGCGCGTCGCCCGCTGGGTGCCGAACGGACCGAGCCGCGCGGCGCTGCCCGCGATGACCAGCCCCAGCTCGCCGACCAGGTGCCGGGCCGTCGCGCGCGTCGCCGCGTCCCAGGGGGCGGCGACGTCCGGCAGGTCCCCCTGCACGACCACCGCCCGGTCGAGCTCGAGGTCGCCGGTCAGCAGCCGCCCGTCGCGCGACAGGGCGAGCGCCAGGGGCGCCACCACCAGGCGGTCGCCGAGGCTCGCCGAGCGGACCACGAGCGAGACGATCGCGCGATCGGCGCCGTCGGGGACGACCTCGAGCGTCAGGTCGTGGCCGCCCGGTCGCCCCTGCCAGGCGAGGTGCCCCTCGCGGTAGCTCGGCGTGAGGCTGAGCACCTGGGCCGCCGCGCGCCAGGGCTCGAGGTCGACGGAGTGCTCGGAGCTGGGGTGTGTCATGCCCCGAGCGTCGCAGGGGCCGCGGCGCTTGTCGAGAGGCGCCAGGCGCCGTCGCTGGCCCGCCGGGAGGGGCCGGCGCGAGTCGACCGGCCGCCAGACGCGGCCCGCTTCACGCGCGGCTGTGGACCACCTCGAGCCCCTCGCCGGCGACCACCTCGCCGACGGTCACCGCGCCCTCGACGGCGGCGAGGTACGCCGCCTCGTCGGCGGGCGGCACGATGACCAGGAGCCCGCCGCTGGTCTCGGGGGAGAAGCACAGCAGCTCCTGCCACTCCTCGAGGCCGGTGAAGCGGGCGCTCGCGGCGAAGTACTCGCGGTTGTTGTGGGCGCCGCCGGGGTAGACCCAGTCCTCGGCCATCCGCAGGGTGCCGGGGAGGAAGGGCAGGCGGGCGAAGTCGAAGCGGAAACCCACGCCGTCGCCGGGGACCAGCATCTCGCTGGCGTGGCCGATCAGCCCGAAGCCGGTGATGTCGGTCGCCGAGCGCAGCCCGAGCTCGCTCGCGGCCTCCGCGGCGCGGCGGTTGAGCGCCAACATGCTCCGGGTCACCGCCTCGATCTCGGCGTCCGTGGTCAGCCCGCGCTTGATGCCGGTCGTCACCACGCCGACGCCGAGGGGCTTGGTCAGCACGAGCTTGTCGCCGGGGCGCGCGCCCCCCTTGGTCAGGATCTTGTCCGGGTGGACCTCGCCGATGACGACCAGCCCGTACTTCGGCTCCTTGTCGCTGATGGTGTGGCCACCGGCGATGACCGCGCCGGCCTCCTTCACTTTCTCGGCCCCGCCGCGCAGGATCGCGGCGATGATCTCCGGGGGCAGACTCTCGGGGAAGGCGGCGATGTTCAGGGCGAACAGCGGCCGCCCCCCCATCGCGTACACGTCCGACAGCGCGTTCGCCGCGGCGATGGCGCCGTAGGACCACGGATCGTCGACGACCGGCGTGAAGAAGTCGGTCGTCGCGACCAGCGCGCGATCGGCGTCCAGACGGTACACCGCGGCGTCGTCCGCCCGGCCGAGCCCAACGAGCAGGTCCGGGTGGTCCTCGGGGAGGAACATCGCTGTGAGCTGGCGCAGAACCTGCGCCAGGGCCCCTGGGGCCAGCTTAGACGCTCAACCGGCGCAGGCGGCCAGCTGGGTCAGACGGACTTCGTCGGACATCGGAGACTCCTTGGTCATCGCGCGGCAGCCTACACCGGTCCGCGGCGCTCGGCAGGGCTTTTTTTGTGCGCCGCCTATCGGGAGGACGCGTCGGCGGGGACGGTGTGAGGTCGCTATCGCGACGAAATCGTGCCGCGTAGCTTGACGCGACGCGTCACACTCCGCTATTCAAGGATTCACTTGAATGAATCTTATTCACGGAGCGCCCGTGCCGAGCCCGAACTACCGACCCGACAGCGACTTCAAGGCCTTCGCCTACGAGCAGGTCGCGCGCATCGGTAAGGCCGTCTCCTCGGCACAGCGCCTCGTGCTGCTCAACATCCTCGTCAACGGCCCCCACACCGTCGAGGAGCTCGCCGAGGGCTCCGAGCTCAGCATCGCGAACACCTCGCGCCACCTACAGATCCTGAAGCAGGCCCGCCTCGTCAGCGCCATGGCGCGGGGCAACCACCGGATCTACAACGTCGAGTCCGACGCGGTGTG
This sequence comes from Deltaproteobacteria bacterium HGW-Deltaproteobacteria-14, assembly GCA_002841945.1. Classification (GTDB taxonomy): domain Bacteria; phylum Myxococcota_A; class UBA9042; order PHBI01; family PHBI01; genus PHBI01. Next base: position 5,079 of record PHBI01000183.1, on the reverse strand, counting down.
CACCTTCTTCATCCACCTCCGCGAGCTCGCCGCCGGTCACCTCGCCGAGCTCCGGGGCGCGCTCGAGGCCATCACCGCGAGCCCGACCCGGGCCGACCGCGTCTCACGCACCGAGCTGGTCGCCATCGTCGCCGCCGGCGACGCGTTCATCGTCGACGTCCGCCCGTCCCAGGAGTTCGAGCTCGGCCACCTCCCCGGCGCGGTCTCGATCCCCCTCGAGGAGCTGCACCACAACCTCGCCGTGCTGCCTCGGGACAAGACCATCATCACCTACTGCCGCGGCCCTCTGTGCCTCTTGGCCGACGCAGCGGTGACCCTTCTGAACCGCGCCGGCTTCCAGGCCCGTCGCACCGACCAGGACATCCCGTCCTGGGAGCGCGCCGGGCTGCCCGTCGAACGCGGCCCCGACTCCCCTAACGCAGAGCCACCTGCAGGAGGTTGATATGAACCCGCGCATGCGCTACCTCGTCGCCTCAGCCGCCGCCTCGGCCTTCTGGCTGGCGGGCTGCGCCGTCCTCGAGTCGGGCGACTCCGACGCCACCGGCGCCGACGCCGGGGACACCACCTCCGACACCGCGGTGAGCGGGCTGACCTGCCTCGGCTGCCACGGCGACGAGGAGATGCTGAAGGCGGCCTTGCCCCCCGAGGAGCCGGCGACGGAGACCGAAAGCACGGCAGATGGCTGAGGGGGCTCCGTACCCGAGCTGGAGGCTTGGGAAAAAGTGCTCATCACCGGTAGCCTGGGCAAGGCGTTCGTCGAGGGCCCCCACAACACGGGGGGATGTCAGAGCTGCCACGAGGGGCCCGCGGACGGCACCTACGACAGCTTCGAGGCGGCGCACGTCGGCGTCGTCCGTGACCCGAGCGAGGACCCGGCGTCCTGCTTGAGCTGTCACCAGAACGCCATCGGCGATCTGGCGGCGGTGGACAAGGTCGGCTACGAGAACTCGCTGCACAGAAACCTCTGGGGCGAGAAGGCCGCGATCGAGCGGCGCGGGGAGTGCACCTTCGAGGGCTCGGACTTCGAGGCGCCCTTCGAGCAGCGCTGCGCGGGCTGTCACACGAGCTGCGGACAGTGCCACATCAGCCGCCCGACGAGCGTCGGCGGGGGCTTCCCGAAGACCTTCGCCTACCTGTCGCACAGCTTCCGCAAGAAGCCCCACATGACCGAGCAGTGCACCGCCTGCCACGGCTCGCGCGTCGGCGTGGACTTCCTCGGGCAAAACGAGGGCAACCTGCCCGACACGCACTTCGCGCAGCACGGGATGCAGTGCGACGCCTGCCACAGCGCCGAGGAGATCCACGGCGACACACAGTACAAGGGCGACCACTACACCCACCGCTACGAGGTGGAGACGATGCCGCGCTGCGAGGGCTGCCACGCGGACATGCCCGCGAACGAGTACCACACGGCGCACGCGGCCAACACCACCGGCCTGAAGATGCAGTGCCAGGTCTGCCACTCGCAGCCCTACAAGAACTGCAGCAACTGCCACGACCTCACGAGCGAGGGCTACGCCATCGAGCCGAGCTGGCTCGACCTGAAGATCGGCTTCAACCCGCGGACCGACTTCCGCGCCGAGTACGACTACGTGCTGGTGCGGCACACGCCGGTCGACCCCGGGACCTTCAGCAACTTCGACCTCGAGCTGCCGGGTTACCTGAGTGAGGCGACGTGGAAGTACGCGTCACCACACAACATTCTGCGCTGGACCGCGCAGACGACCCCGCCCGACGGTGGCACCTGCGCCGCGAGCTGCCATGACACGGAGGCGGCGCCGACCGGGTACTTCCTGAGAGAGAGTGACCTGTACGAGGCGGACGGTGTGACCCGCCTCCCGGACTACGACGCCAACATCGACGTCGTGATCCCCAACCCCTAGAGAGTTCTGTATCGCGCCGGGGGCCGGCTGTCGGCCGGTCCTCGGGGCGAATGTGCGCGGCGACACCGCGCGGGAGGATGTCGTGATGATGAAGCGAGAGAGAATCGGACGTTATTTGTGGCTCTTCGGCCTGGCCTTCCTCGTCAGCGCGTGCGGGGACGACGCGAAGCCGGTGGTCACCCAGACGCCCTTCGAGGCGCTGGTCGAGGCCGGCCTCACCTATGTCAATGACAGCGCGGACTGCCCCGGCGTCATCTCGGCGGAGGCGCTCTACACCGACGGGGTGGAGAACTACGCCATCTTCGACGTGCGCTCGCCCACCGACTTCGCGCTCGGGCACATCGCCGGCGCGACCAACGTGGCCCTCGCCAACATCCTGACCGCCGTCGAGGAGGCCGGTCTCACCAAGGACGCGCCGATCGTCGTCGCCTGCTACAGCGGGCAGTCCGCTGGACACGCAAAGATCGCCCTCGAGCTCATGGGCTACGAGAACGCGAAGTCCTTGGGCTTCGGCATGGCCTCGTGGAACTCCGCCGTCGCGAACAAGTGGAGCAACAGCGTCGGCAACGCCCTCACGAACCCGGAGACCCCGGGTAACAACGACAAGCTTACGACCAAGTTCGACTACCCGACGCTGACCGGCGAGCTCGAGACCCTGCTCCCGGAGCGCGTCAACGCGATGCTCACGGGCGGCTTCAAGGCCATCGGCTACTCCGACATGGTCGCGAACGGTCTCGAGAACTACTTCATCATCAACTACTTCGGCGAGGCCGACTACTCCGGCACCGGCGACGCCGGCGTCCCCGGGCACATCCCCGGCGCCTACCAGTTCACCCCCTACGCGAGCCTCGGCCTCGACCAGCTCCTGCCCTACCTCCCGACCGACATGCCGATCGTGGTGTACTGCTGGACCGGGCAGCACTCGAGCCAGGTCACCGCGTGGCTGAACATCCTCGGCTACGAGGCCTACAGCCTCAAGAACGGCTCCAACGCGCTCTTCCACGACGCCCTTACGGCGCACAAGTGGACCGAGACGGCGACCCACGACTACCCGGTCGAGGTCGGTGGCACCCCGACGCCGACCTTCGAGCTCGTCGCCGACGCCGCCGCCGAGTACCTCAACGACAGCAGCCGCTGCCCCGGCGTCATCGACGCTGACGCTGTCTTCACCGCGGGCGTCGAGAACTACACCATCATCGACCTGCGGAGCGCCACGGACTACGCGGCCGGCCACATCGCGGGCGCCCACAACGTCGCGCTCGGGTCCCTGCGGTCCGGCGTCGAGGCGGTCGTGACCGACAAGAGCGATCCGATCATCGTCGCCTGCTACACCGGCCAGACGGCCGGCTACGCCAAGTTCGCCCTCGAGATGATGGGCTACACCAACGTGAAGTCCCTGCTCTACGGCATGGCGGCCTGGAACGAGGACCTCTCGGGTAAGTGGAGCGACTCGGTCGGTGACGCCGTCGCCACCCCCGAGACGACCGACAACAACCCGAGCATGGTGCCGGCGGCCTTCCCGGCCCTCGAGAGCACGGCGACCGACGCGGTCAGCGAGCGCGTCGACGCCATCCTGGCCGACGGCTTCAAGGCGATCGCCTACAGCGACATGCTCGCCAACGGCCTCGAGAACTACTTCATCGTCAACTACTTCGGCCCCGCGGACTACCTCGGCACCGGCGAGGCCGGCGTCCCCGGGCACATCCCCGGCGCCTACCAGTTCACGCCGTACCAGAGCATGGGTCTCGACGAGATGCTGATGTACCTGCCGACCGACATGCCCGTGGTCGTCTACTGCTGGACCGGCCAGCACTCGGCCCAGGTCACGGCCTACCTGAACCTGCTCGGCTACGACGCCTACAGCCTGAAGTTCGGGTCGAACGCCCTGTTCCACACGGCGCTGACGGCGCACAAGTGGGGCGACGGCGCCAAGAACGACTACCCGCTGGTCACCGACTGAGAAGCGCTCGTTCGGGGCGCCCCAATGGAACGCCTCACCCATCCCACCGCGGACTTCGCAAGCTCAGCCCGCGGCGGGAACCCTCAGGGTGAGGCGTTCCAGGCGCCCCTCACTCGCTTGCCCCCGACCGCCTGCGGCGCCCCCGCGCCGCGGGGGGAGATGTGTCGGCTTCGCCGACGAGCGGGCTGACCGTTCACGGAAGGCGAGATTGAGAAGGGCAAGGCCGGTGTCATCCACCGGCCTTTTCCATTTCGCGCCCCCCCGCCGATACCTACTCGACGATCATCTCGAACAGGCGCTCGACCCGGACGCCGCCGGCCTCGAGGTGGAACAGGTCGTAGATCTCGTCGCCGACCGCGTCGAGGGACACCAGGATCGCGACCTCGTCGCCGCTGTAGAGCACGCCCAGCGGGGTCGAGTTCCCAAACGTCATGTCCGGCACGAACCCGTTGAGGGTCGGCGCCTTCACCCCGTCCTCCATGGTCAGCACCCGCAGCCAGCCCGTCACCGCCCCCGCGCCGTCCCCGATGGCCAGCGCCTGCAGCGAGCACCAGCCGCCCTCCGGGTCATCCGGTCCCGGGACGCACACGGTGATGAGCGCCGACCGCCCGGGCCCGAGCGCCGCGGGGTGGAGCCACACCTGCCCCGGCGCGAGCGGGTCCGGCAGCGCCTTGGCCACCGCGGCCGGCAGGAACGCGACGAGCTGTGCCCGGACCTTGGCGCTCACGGCGGGATCGGCGGCCCGGCCCTCGTTGGACACGAAGCGCGTCCCCTTGGCCGGCGCCGGCTCGCCGAACGCCGCGAGCGACCAGCCGGGCAGCGGCGCCCCGTCGAGGGGCAACCGCAGCCTGCCCGCGCCGCCCATCGTCTCGCCCACCGTCCCGGTGATCTTGCGCGGCTCCGGCCCGGCGGCCGTCAGCACCTGCACCGTCGCCCCCACCGCGAGCTCCGGCGGGCGCGTCTTCGCCTCGGCGCACCGCGTGACGAAGTCCTTGTCGGGGTCGACGTCGGCGCGACCGGACGCGAGCGCGAGCGGCGCGATCCACGCGGTCAGCGCCTTCGCGCCCCCGCCCTGCGACGACAGCGCCACCATCGACGGCCCCCCGTCCTGCGCCGGCGGCACCACCGCCCAGCGGGGCGCCTCCGTGGGCGCGCTCGCCCCGACCGCGTCCACTCCCGGCGCCGCCTCGGTCGTGTCAGCCGGCGGGGACTCAGCCGCGTCCTCGTCTCGCGGCG
>PHBI01000182.1 GCA_002841945.1 Deltaproteobacteria bacterium HGW-Deltaproteobacteria-14 | reverse complement strand
GCGCCGCCGCGGCTGCATCGGCTGGGGGCGCCGCCTCGATCGGTGCTGCAGCGGCCGCGTCCGGTGCCCCGTCCGTCGGCGTGGGCGCCGCGGTCTCGGTCACGGTGGGGGCGGCGGGCTCGGCCTTCGGACCGCACGCCACGAGGGCGGCGAGGGCGGTGGCGAACGCCAACGACGGGGTTACTGAGAGCGTGCGCTTCATCTCGACCTCCCACGGCTCGACGCCTGCTGCGGTTGGAGCGCACAGCGGCCGGACGTGTTGTGAATATGGTTCGCAGTCTGTGGCGCGTGGGCGCCGGCGTCAAACGGTGGGCCGGCGCCCTCGTCGACGTCGTCGTCGCGGGTCATCGGACAGCGCGGTAGCCCGTGACGGCGCGCGCCGGGGGACGTCCCGCGGCGCAGGCGTGCGCTAGGGAGCGGGAGGGCGGAGTGACGCGTCGAGGGTGGGGAAGGCGGCGGCGCCTGGCGTCTTCTGTCTGCCGAGGTGGAGAAACGCCAGGCCCTCGCTGGGGGAGATGATGTCGAGGCGCGCGTCGTGCTGGTCGGCCGGCATGTCGCGTGCGGCGGCCGTGGCGAGCCCGCGCCACGCCGGGTCCACCGCCGGCGCCGCCAGGGCGACGAGGCCGAGCCCCTGTATGAGGATGCCTGCGTCGGTACACTCCGCGAACCGCGTCGCCATCGCCGCCGCCTCGCCCTGGTCGTAGCCGTCGCCGAGCGCGGCCGCCCACGCCTCGCAGCTCAGCGCCGGCCAGCGCAGGCCGAGGGTGCGGGCGCGGGTGGCCGCCTGCTCAGCGAGCGCGTGCGCGCGGGGGACGTCACCGCGCCGCCACGCGAAGCCCCCCTCGGTGATCCAGACCAGCATCGACAGGTAGGGCACGCCGACCGCGTCGATCAGCGCGACCAGCTCCAGATCGGGCGCGTCGTCGCGACACATCCGGTACGCGCAAGACCTCAAGAGCCAGGTCGCGCGGGCCTCGAAGTAGGTGTGCCGGCACTGGGCGGCCAGCTCCCGGGCCTCTTCGGCGACCGCGCTCGCCCGCTCGATGGCCCTGGCCTCGACCAGCGCCGAGGCGGCGTTCAGCATCGCCGACAGGCGGGGGGCGACGAAGCGATCGGCCGCCGCGGCCCGCGCGTGGCTGTCGACCGCCTCGAGATAGCGCTCCTGGCGAAAGCGCAGCCGCCCCAACCAGCCATGGCACGGGGCGGTGCCGATGGCGTCCGCGTGACCGGCCGCCCACGCGCAGGCCTCGGCGACGACCGCCTCCTCGCGCGCCAGCGGGGCGGAGCGGGCCGCCCTCACGCGCAGGCTCTGGCGCCACACCTCCAGCGCCGGCCGCGCGAACTCCGGCAGCGCCTCGATCATCCTGAGCGTCCCCTCGCCGCCGCTGCGCGCTACCTCGCACGAGGCCTGGACGAAGGCCTGGAGCTGGTCGAGCAGGGGCGTCCGGGCGGCCCGGGCGAGCTCGTAGGCGAGGCGCTCCAGCACCTCGAGCCGCGAGTCGCTCTGCGCCACGTGGGTCAGCGCGACCAGCACCTGCTCCTCGGCGGCGGTGACCTCGACCTGTCGCAGGATGAGCAGCGCCTCGCGCCCGACCGCGAAGGCCTCCTCGAGCTGCCCGGCCAGGGTCAGGTGCTCGACGAGCACGACCGCCTCGGCGCCGACGGCCTCGTAGGCGCCGCTGGCGACGAGGTGATAGAAGCGGCCGCGCTCTCCGGGGGGGAGGTGCGCCGCGATCGCCCGGTGCGCGGCCGCCCGGCGCTCCTCGGTCCACGGGCGCATGGCGTCGGGGCCGAGGAGGGGCTCGAGGTGCCCGGGCCGCGCCGGGTCCTCGCGCACGGCGCCGATGTCGACGAGATCGGCCACGCAGGCCTCGACGAGCCACGGCGGCAGCGCGCAGACGTCGGCCACGAGCGGCCGCTGCGCGTGCGGGCCGAGCAGGGTGATCCAGACCAGCACCTCATCCAGATGCGGGTTGCCGCGCAGCGCCTCGGCGGCCACCGCCCCGACCGCGACCGAGGAGGGCGACGACTGCGTGGACGCCGTGCTGATCGCGAACGTCCCGGGGAGCCACGCCGGGACCGCCAGCCGCAGCCGCGCCAGCGCCTCCCGCTCGACCCTGAGCCGGCCCTCGTCGTCGCGCGCGGCGATCCCGAGGCGAAGCCAGCGCGCGACCTCGTCCACCACGGCCGTCGGGCGCCCCCCGGTGCGGGCCCAGAGCTCCTCGGCGGCGTCGTCGGGCAGGTGGAGCAGGCGCCGCGGCCCGGCGAACAGCGGCACCAGGTCGGCCTGCGACAGCGGTGCCAGGGCGATGACGGCGGCGCGACCGGGGTCGGTGGCCGCGGGCGAGCACACCCGCACCAGGGCCCCAGGTCGCACCGTCGCGACGACCAGCTCGCGGGTCCAGCGGTCGACCTGCTCCCAGTCGTCGGCGAGGACGACGCCGTCGGCTCCGAGCGCCTCGCCCAAGAACGCGGCGAGGGCGGCCTGCGCGTCGGGTAGGCCGAGCTGGCTGATCGCGTCGAGCGGCGCGCCGATCCCCTCGAGCGAGGCGAACGGTCGCTGGCCGATGCGCAAGCGCAGGACCTCGCGCCCGCCCTCGGCGAGGGCGTCGCCGAGCCGTCGGAGCAGGTGGCTGCGCCCGAAGCCGCGGCCCCCGACGACGTCGACCGAGCGTCCGGCCGCCAGCTGCGCGCGGCACGCGTCGAGGGTCCCGTCCCCGCCGAGCCAGGGGAGCTGGCGTCGCTCCGGTTCGCTCGCGGGGGTGCGGCCCGCCAACGCGGAGCGCACGGCGGCGGCGGAGGCGGGGCGCGCGGCGGGGTCGAGCGCGAGCAGGCGGTCGACGACGTCGGCGACGTGGGGCGGCACGCCGGGCGCCACCTGGCGGAGCGGGGTGACGGGCTGGGTCGCGCGCTGGATCAGCAGCTGGTGGAGGTCGTCGCCGTGGTGGGGGAGCTCGCCGCTGAGCGCCTCGTAGAGCATCAGGCCGACGGCGTAGAGGTCCGCGCGCAGATCGGCGCGGCGCCCGAAGGCCTGCTCGGGCGCGAGATACGCGGGCGTGCCGAGGACGACCCCGGCGGTCGTCAGGCTCTTGCCGATGACCTCGCCCGCCGACAGGCCGAAGTCGAGGAGCGTCGGGAGGCCGCGCCGGTCGACCAGGACGTTGCTGGGCTTCAGGTCGCGATGCACGACGCCCGCGGCGTGGACCTGCTGGAGCACGTCGAGCAGCGCGAGGGCCGTCGCCTCGAGCAGCGCCCAGCCCGGCTGCCCCTCGAAGGCGCCCGGGAACGGCGCCCCCTCGACCAGCTCCATCACCAGGAACCGGCTCCCCGCGTGCTCGCCCTCGTCGAGCAGGGCCACGACCCCGGGCAGGCGCAGCAGCCGCAGCGCCGCGACCTCGCGCCGGACGCGGGCCGCGGACGTGTCCGGGCCAGGGCGGAGCAGCTTGAGAGCGACGTCGCGGAGGCCGAGCTCGTCGCGGGCGCGGTACACCGTGCCCGAGCCGCCGCGCCCGAGGACCTCGCCGAGGGTGTAGCGCCCGGCGGCGCGCACGGGGACCGGCATCACGACCTGGCTGGCTGCCATCGTGTCGGCGATGTGATGGGGATCGGCGGTCACGGGTCGCTCGCTCTGCGGTCGCAGTGAATCTCGCACATGCGCCGTTGCGCTGGCAATCCGGGTTGCCAACGGCGAGCGGCTCGTTCAGGGTCGATCGGGCTAGGACATTGATCCGGGGGCCGAGCTAGCGAGGCCCTGGAGCAGCGTCCCAGGCCGCGCGAGCGGCCGGATGAGTCTCGCTGGCCCCCCAAGCGAGACGCAGCGAAGCGAGCTTTGATCGAGGTGTCCTGGAATTCCCCGGCGATGGAGGACCCGCAGATGGTGGGCGAGGTGGACGCGGTGGCACGCGAGCGTGACTTCTTCCTGCGCCTGCTGGAGCTCGGGCAGGCCGACGACGTGGCGCCCGCGCTCGAGGCCGCGTTGGCCCTGATGCTCGAGATCTCGGGGGCGCAGCGCGGCTACATCGAGGTCGGCGTCGCGGACTCCGGCGACGAGACGCCGCCCGAGTGGTCGCGCGTCCACGCCTTCGCCGACTCCGACGTCGCCGCCGTGAAGGACCAGCTCTCGCGCGGCATCATCGCCGCCGCCATCGCCCGGGGCGAGACGGTCGAGACCGCCTCGGCGATGCAGGACCCGCGCTTCGAGGGGCGCCAGAGCGTCCGCAACCACCGCATCGAGGCCGTCCTGTGCGCGCCGATCGGGATGCCCGTGCCGTTTGGCGCCCTGTATCTGCAGGGGCGCTCGGACGGATCGCCGTTCGGGGCCGACAACCGCCGCTTCGCCGAGCTGTTCGCCCGCCACGCGACGCCGATCTTCGCGCGCCTCATCGGCGCCCACCAGGCCCGGCGCGAGAACGACCCGACCGCGGCGGCGCGGGCGCGGCTCAGCGGCACCGAGGGGCTCATCGGGCGCAGCGAGGCGCTCGGGCGGCTGCTGCACGACGCCGCGCTGGTGGCGCCGCTCGACGTGACCGTGCTGATCACCGGCCCCTCGGGCACCGGCAAGAGCGCCGTGGCGAGCGTCATCGCGGCGAACGGCGCGCGGCGCGGGCGCCCGTTCGTCGAGCTGAACTGCGCCGCGCTCCCCGACGACCTCATCGAGAGCGAGCTCTTCGGCGCCCTGCCCGGGGCGCACTCGACGGCGAACCGCAAGGTCCCCGGCAAGGTCGAGGCGGCCGACGGCGGGACGCTGTTCCTCGACGAGATCGGCGAGCTCAGCCTGCGGGCCCAGGCCAAGCTGCTGCAGCTGCTCCAGAACGGTACGTATTATCCCCTCGGGGCTAATAAACCACAGGTCGCGGACGTGCGCATCCTGTCGGCGACCAACATCGACCTGGCCGCGCGGGTGGCGGACAAGGCGTTCCGCGAGGACCTCTACTATCGGCTCGCGGTGATGGAGCTGCGGGTGCCACCGCTCGACGCGCGCCGCGAAGACGTCGTCCCGCTCGCCGAGCACTTCTGCGCCCGCGCCGCCGCGAAGCACCGCCTGCCGGTGACGCCGCTCAGCGAGGGGGCGCGGCTCCTGCTCATCAGCGCCTCGTGGCCCGGGCACGTGCGGCAGCTGGCCCACGCCGTCGAGGCGGCGGTGATCCGGGCCGCCGGCGCCGGCGCCGAGGTCGTCGCCCCGCACCACTTCGGGCCGAGCGCGGGCGGCGCCCACCCCAGCGAAGAGCCGATGACCTTCCAGGCCGCCACCCGGCGCTTCCAGACCACGCTCGTCGGCGACGCGCTGCGGGCGACCGACTGGAACGTCAGCCAGTGCGCCGACAACCTCGGCCTCGCGCGCTCGCACCTCTACAACCTCATCCGGAGCTTCGGGCTGCGGCGCGAGTAGGCGCACCGCCGGCGGCGCCCGGCGCGGCGACGACGCCCGCCCGCGCCGCGCGGCCCTCCGGTCTGCAATAGTGGACAGCGCGACGCCTCGATTCTGGCCGAGTGAGCGCGCGTCAGAGGGCCGAGAGGCCAACGACGCAGGCGAGGACTGCGTCGTCGCCGTGCGCGCGCCGTGGCACGCGGGCTGCACTGAGCAGCGGCGTCCCGCCTCACCCGAGGCGGGTCGCGCGCGCCGACGTCACGCCCCCCTGCGCCGGGACCGATAGCCACCGGTCCCAGCGTGGGCCGTGGCGACCACGATGACCCAGGCCCGCGCTCGGTGAACGCCAGGAGCTCGACGATGGAATGCCGTCCTCACACGCCCCGCGACCGCCGCGGCCCACGCCGGGACCTCGGTCACCGCGTCCTCCTGACGAGCCCCAAGCCCCCTCCCGCGCGCGGCGTGGGCCCGAACCCGAGCTCCCGCCGGTCCCCGTGACCGCCCGCCCTCGGACACGGCCCCCGTAGGACCGCCGCCGACCGGGCGGCTCGGACCGTCGCTCGCCTCGCGCCCCGCCGCGGCGCGATGACGGCCCCGTCTGCCTTCCCGTCGCCCCGTCCCCGTCGCCCCCTTTCCCCGCGCGCGACCGCCCCGCAACCGCGGTGCGGTCGTCGTGCGCCTATGGCGTCGCCTCGTCGCCACGACCGGGTCGCCTCCGCGCGACCAGACCATCCTCAACCAGGAGCAACCCCGTGACCTACCGCCAACCCCACCGCCAACTCGGCCTACCGCGCACCCGCAGCCGCTGCTCGCTGCTACCGGTCGCCCTCGCTGCGGCCCTCATGGCCTGCGGCGGCGACGTCTCCGACCCGGCCGATCCCCCCGACACCGCCGTCGCCACCGACACGCTGTCGGAAGACGCGGTCGACCCCGACGGCGTGGCGCCCGACGCCGTCGCCGACCCCGACGTCCTGGCGCCCGACGCCGTCGCCGACCCCGACGCCCTGGCCGACGACGCGACCCCCTTGCCCGACACGACCCCGCTCCAGGGCACCCTCTGCGCCCCCTGCGCCGGCGACGCCGACTGCGCCGACGCCCTCGTCTGCGTCGTCACCGAGCTGGACGACGCCCTCTGCCTGCCGCGCTGCAGCAGCGGCTGCGCCGAGGACGCGCTGACCGGGAGCTGCGTCTCCCTGCCCGACAGCTTTGGCGACGCGCGCTCGGTCTGCGAGCCCACCACCGCCGGCTGCGGCGGCTGCGGCAACGGCCAGCCCGACCCCTACGAGCAGTGCGACGACGGCGGCCTCGTCGACGACGACGGCTGCTCGGCCGACTGCGCCGAGGAGTCGAGCTGCCCTGCGCTGACCGCCGACTGCGACGGCGACGAGGCCAACGGCTGCGAGACCCCCATCGACACCCTGACCGACTGCGGCGCCTGCGGGGCCCCGTGCGCCCTCGACCACGCCGACGCCAGCTGCGACGACGGGGACTGCCGCGTCGCGACCTGCGACGCGGGCTACGACGACTGCGACCTCGCCGCGAACAACGGCTGCGAGGCCCGCCTCGACACGCTGACCGACTGCGGCGCGTGCGGCGCCGCGTGCGTCCTCGCCCACGCGGCGAGCGCCTGCGCCGACGCGCAGTGCGCCCTGACGGCCTGCGACAACGGCTTCGACGACTGCGATGCCGACCCCGCCAACGGCTGCGAGACCGAGCTCGGCACCCCGAGCGACTGCCAGAGCTGCGGTGACGCCTGCGTCTACGCCCACGCCAGCGCCACCTGCGGCGCGTCGGGCTGCGCCATGGCCGGCTGCGTCCCGGGCTACGCGAGCTGCGACGCCGATCCCGCCAACGGCTGTGAGACGGCGACCACGACCCTCGCGCACTGCGGCGCGTGCAACACCCCCTGCGCGCTCCCGCACGCGACCGCCTCCTGCGCCACGGGCGCCTGCGTCGTCGCCGCGTGCGACACGGGCTACGCCGACTGCGACGGCGCCGCCGCCAACGGCTGCGAGACGCCGACCAACACCCTGACCGATTGCGGCGCGTGCGGCGCGGCCTGCGCCGTCGACCACGGCGCGGGCTCGTGCACCACCGGCGCCTGCCTCGTCGCCAGCTGCGACGCCGGCCACGACGACTGTGACGGCGTCCCGGGCAACGGCTGCGAGACCCCCCTCGACACGCTGACCGCCTGCGGGGCGTGCGGCGCCGTCTGCGCCGCGCCCCACGGCACGACCTCCTGCACGACCGGCAGCTGCGCGCTCACGGCCTGCGGCGACGGCTACGCGGACTGCGACGGCGGGCTCGCCAACGGCTGCGAGACGCCGCTCGGCACGGCGACCGACTGCGCGGCCTGCGGCGACGCCTGCCAGTTCGACCACGCCGGGGCCGTGTGCAGCGCTGGCGCCTGCGCCCTCGGCACCTGCGCCGCGGGCTTCGGCGACTGCAACACCTCGACCGCCGACGGCTGCGAGACCTCGCTGAAGACCCTCGCGGACTGCGGCGGCTGCGGCACGCCGTGCACCTACCTCCACGGCACGGCCACCTGCGCGACAGGGACGTGCGCCCCGGTGGCCTGCGAGACCGGCCACGCCGACTGCGACGCGAACATGCTCAACGGCTGCGAGAGCGACCTCACCGACCCGCTGAGCTGCGGCAGCTGCGGTAACGTCTGCGGCGAGGGGGAGGATTGCCTGGCCGGGCAGTGCGTCATCACGCCGACCCTCCAAGTCGCGATGGGCTCTTCACACGCGTGCGCGGTGCTCCAAGACGGCCGCGTGGTGTGCTGGGGTACCCCAAACAGCGCTCTCGGCATCGGGAGTGCCGTGCCCAGCGTCCCCGGGACGCCCGTCCAGGTCATTGGCCTCACCGACGCCGTGGCCGTAGCGGCCGCCAACGATTCCTCGTGTGCGCTGCGAACGGGTGGCAAGGTCTCCTGCTGGGGCACCCACACCGGAACCGGCGTTTCCAGCACGGTTCCGGTCGAGGTCCCGGGGCTGAGCAATGTGCGCTCGCTCGTCGGAGGCAACCAGAACTTCTGTGCGCTGTCGACCACGGGCGCCGTATCCTGCTGGGGAACCAACACCAAGGGAAATCTCGGCAGCGGGACCACGGCGAGCTCGGCGACGCCCACTTTGGTCCTGAACTTGAGTGACGCCACCGGAATCGCAGCGGGCTATGGGGCTACGTGCGCGGTGCGCGTCGGCGGGACCGTGGTCTGCTGGGGCGACAAGGAGGTTACGCGAACGGCCGCAGACAGCACCACACCGGTCGCCATCAGCGGCCTCACCGGTGTCGCTCAGGTCATCGTCAGCTACGAGGTCGCGTGTGCCCGCAAGACGAGCGGTCAGGTCGCCTGTTGGGGGTACGGCATCATGGGCAACGGCCAGGCCCAAGCGGACACTTTTCCACCGGTGTTGGTCGCTGGCATCCCCGATGCGGTCGAGCTCGCTGCTGGCCGCAGACACGTCTGTGCACGCCGCGCGTCGGGCGCGCTCTCGTGCTGGGGAGAAGGGGCCTACGGGGCGATTGGTAGCGGTGACTCCGCGAGCGCGCTCCTCCCGGTGTCCCCGCGCCGGTGGGGCAACCTCGCGTTGCCGGCGGTGTCCGGCGTCTTCGCCGGCTCCTACGCGGAAGCGACCTGCATCACGCTGACCAATGGAGCGGTCTGGTGCACGGGTGACGGGGACATCATCGGAGACGGTCGCAAGGCGTCGAGGTCGTACTTCTATCCCCTCGTTCATCGCGCCCCGACCAGCGTCGAGGACGGGGTGTGCCATGACGGCGAGGACAACGATGGCGACGGCGCGTCGGACTGCTCCGATTCGGACTGCTCGCTCTCGGCAGGCTCGGTCGTGGGAGTGGTGGCGATCACGGGTGCCATCGACGGCTCGAACAGCAGCAACCACGTCAAGGTGTGCGCCGCGTCTGGCGCGCCCGACGGCCGCGACCGCCGCTACGCGTGGACGGCGCCCTCGGCAGGGCAATACACGTTCACGCTGCGAACGACGACCAGCACCCGCTGGGGCAACGCGAATCCCAACCCTTCGTTTGAGGGGACCTTGATCCTCCAGGATGGCGACTGCTTCGGCGCACAGCTGGCCTGCGTCGGGCAATCCAGCACGTACAATTCGGGCGCGGCACTCAGCCGGACCTTCGCAGCGAACGAGCGAGTCTACATCGTGGTCGATTCCGGCACTAGTTTGGCAACCCGTTGGACGTCGTTCCAGGTCGACATCACGAAGAACTAGCGCGTCAGCGGACCGTGGCCCCCGGCGCTCCGCCGGGGGCCGCGCCCGCCGTCGGTCAGGGTCGCCGTGACCCCGACCGACGTCCCGCCGACCCGTGAATGGAGCACCCAGCGTCGCCCTGACGCTGGGCCGCTCCGACCGCCCACACACCGCCGCCCCGCGTGCGGGGCCGCTGAATCCAAACCTCGTTCTTCCGGAGAAACATCGATGCTATCGCCAATCGCGTCCCACCCGCTGCGCAACGCCCTGCTGACCGGCGCCGTCGCCACCCTGCTCTCGGGCTGCTACAGCCTCGCGCCCATCATCATCCCGCCGCCGACGCCCGAGCCGACCTACCGGTCGGTGCTGGTCTCCCCGGTCCCCGCCGAGGGCAAGCCGGACGCGGGCAGGTTCGTGCAGACGGCCACCGAGGCCAACGCCCCGCTGACGGGCAGCAAGGTCGTCATCAACATCAACAACGACGTGCGCGAGCGCATCTTCTGCGCCGAGCGCCCCACCGCCCCGGCCTGCAAGGGGCGCTCGGCTGGCAGCGGCAGCGCCGCGGACGGCCAGGCCAACGCCATCGAGACCACCGCCTTCGTCTCCGACACCGAGCGTCAGCTCGAAAAAGAGCTCATCAAGCGCGGCTTCCGCGTCATCAACCGCGCCCGCCTCGAGGCCAAGCTCCGCGAGATGCGTGACAGCCGCGACGACTGCAAGGGCTCGCTCTCGGCGCTCCGCCCGGCCTGCCTCCAGCAGCTCCCCGAGGAGGCGCAGCGCCTCATCGCCTCCTTCGACCAGGACCGCCGCGCCGGCAAGCTCTCGGACCTCGACTTCGCCACCAAGGTCGCCGAGGTCCGCGACCGCTTCCAGTACGCCTCGGCCGGCCGCAACCGCGCCGCCAACGAGATGATCGACGTCTCCGAGGTGATCCGCGCCGCCAAGGACGGCGAGGTCGGGGCCGACTTCATCTTGCTCATCAACGGCTTCCGCTTCGAGACCGTCCCCGCCACCATCAACCTCAACCAGTTCGAGCAGGTCCGGACCCTCGCGGCGGCCGAGCCGGCGATGGTCCAGTGGCTGACCCACAACGGCACGATCACCTGCCAGCAGTGGGCGGTGCAGCTCGACGCGTCCCTCCTCCACGTGCGCTCGGGGGAGGTGGTCTGGATCGGTGAGCACCGGGTGACCGAGGAGACGCTGCGGGCCGCGGGCGCCGAGCCGCTCGAGATCACCGTGAGCGTCGACAAGCGCGTCACCAACGGCTACGCGGTCCAGCAGGCGATCGACGAGGCCAACACCGAGACGGGGCGGCGCCGTCGGGCCGAGTACCCGAACGGGACGCAGATCCCCCAGCCGCGCTGGGGCGTCACCGCCAACGCCCGCGTGACGCGAGGCCGCTGCGAGGCCGAGAGCGGCGGCGCCACCCCGACCGGCGACACCCTACAGAGCCTGACCGAGCTCGTCGCCGGGCAGCTCATGGGCACCATCCAGACCGGGGCGCCCACCAAGGGCTGATGCCCCTCCCGCGGCGCTTCGGAAGACCGCGATCCCGGCGCGCCCGGGGTCGCGGTCTCCGCCGTCCGGCCGCCCGGCGCTGCGCCCGGAGCGCCCGCCAGGGCACGTCCACCATAGTGGACGGCGTCCCTCGCGGGTTCCATCGCAGTGTGCACCCGCGGCGCCGGGGATCGGTCGAGGACGCAGCTATTTGCCGGGTCGTAGGCGTCGTGCCGGCCCTGGCATACCCCGTGCATTACCCGTCCTCGTCCCCAACACCCCACCGGAGGTCCTCATGCGCCGCACCCTGCGTACCCTCGCCCTGTTCTCCGTCCTGATGATGAGCGCCTCGCCCGCCTTCGCCGGCGCCACCGACGGCCAGACCCGCCACGTCGACGTCGTCCGCGCCCACCACACCGACATCTTCCGCATCAGCTTCGACGGCCGCGAGCGGGCCATCGTCGCGGTGTCCGGCGACGGCGACACCGACCTCGACTGCCGCATCTACGACGAGAACGACAACCTCGTGGACTCCGACACCGACGCCACCGACGAGTGCCGGCTCACCTTCGTGCCGCGCTGGACGGGCCGCTTTCGGCTCGAGATCAAGAACCTCGGCTCCGTCTCCAACCGCTACGTCATCCTGACGAACTGAGCGGTCCCCCACCGCTGCGCGAATGGCACTCCAGGGCTCGGCCGCCACGACGACGCGCGGCCGGGCCCGCTGCCCCCCCAACGCTTCGCCCTCCGCAACGCAAGGAGCTTCGTCATGTCCTTCGTCCGCAACGCCTGCATCGCCCTGTTCGTGCTCGTCCCCGCGCTCGGGCTCGCCGCCTGCGACCCCATCCCCGACCTCACCCGCGATCTCGGCGAGTCCTGCCAGGAAGACCTCGACTGCGTCAGCTACTACAGCTGCAGCGGCGGCGTGTGCGTCGACCCCTACGGCGGCGGCGGCAGCAGCAGCAGCAGCGGCGGCTACTGCGGCCGCGGGGGCGCCGACTGCTACTCGGGGACCTGCTGCTCGGGCTACCTGTGCATCACCGATGACTGGGAGTGCGCGGCGTCGTGCTCGAGCAGCTGGGAGTGCAACTCGGGCTGCTGCATCGCCCTCCAGAGCGGCCGCGGCGCCTGTGGTCCGGCGGCCTCGAACCTGACGTGCAAGTGACCGCCCCGAGC
>PHBI01000181.1:8763-33220 GCA_002841945.1 Deltaproteobacteria bacterium HGW-Deltaproteobacteria-14 | reverse complement strand
CCCGCCGGTCGTCGCGCCGGCGACCGCGGTCACGGCCGGTGCGGTCGCCGGCGCGGCGCTCTCCGACGCCATCGACGCCGGGCTCGCCAGGCGTGAGGCCGCCCTCGCGGCGGCGGCGGCCGAGGCGCGGCGGCTGGCCCACAACGGCCAGCGCCGACCGCCCCCGGTCGCGGTCGAGGTGGTGGGCGTCGAGCCCGTCAACGTGCGGCTCACGGCCTATCCCCCGGCGGTGCAGATCCAGATCGCCGGCCGGACGCTCTCGGCGGGGCAGACGATCGCCCTCAAGCCCGGCAGCTACCGGGTGACGCTGACGCTGCCTGGCTGCCCCGACTGCCCCGACAACGACGAGACGCTCGTCGTCACGGCGGCCGATGACGGCGAAGACAAGAACTTCACCTTCCGCTACACTCCGGCCACCCTGACGTTCCGCTGCCCCGAGGGCGGCTACGTCGTCGATGCCAAGGGCAAGCGCTACGCGTGCAACTCGAGCCACAAGGTGGACGTGAACTCTGCGCGTCCCGAGCGGATGGTGTTCTCGCTCTTCACAGCCGAGGGGACGCTGGTCAGAGATCGGTCGATCGTCGTGAAGCAGAACGACGACATCCCGCTGATGTTCTGATTGCCCAGCGCCCACGCGGGATCGGCGGCGGCGACGCCCTGAGGCGCGCCGCCGGAGCGCTCTTCGCGGCGCTCTCGCTGTGCGTTGCGCTCGCGCCGAGCGCGCCCGCGTCCGCCGCGGCACCGGACACAGAGGCCACCATCCCGTCGGAGATCGTGCAGCGCATCACGCAGGGTGAGGCCGCCTTCAAGGTGCAGAACTACCCCCGGGTGATCGAGCTGTTGAAGCCGCTCGCGGGCCACCGGCTGCTCAAGGGGCGGCGCGAGCACCGCGACGTCCTCGAGTGGCTCGGGGTGAGCCAGTGGCTGAGCGGCGCCGAGGACGACGCCCGGCTGGTGTTCGCCAAGCTCATCCTCGAGTGGCCCAACTTCCAGCTCGACGAGCTGGTCTACCCGCCGGATCTCGTGCGCTTCTACGACGCGCGGCGCCAGGACATGATCGACCTCGGGGTGATCGACCCCAACCGCGATCCGAGCCTGAAGAAGCGCCTCGTGCTGGTGCGCCGGGACATCGACCGCGAGGTGCCGACCATCGCCTACTTCGCGCCGCTCGGGGTCGGGCAGTTCGCCAACGACGAGCCCGGCAAGGGCACGGTGGTGGTCGTGCTGCAGGTCATCGGGCTGGCGACGACGGCGGGCACCTGGCTCGCCATCGACGGGCTCAAGGACGACTCGGGCTTCATCCGCGCCGCGGACGAGGGCAAGGCGACGGCGCTGAACGCGCTGTGGCTCGCAGGGGCGGTCATCTTCGCCGGCAGCTACGTCTATGGGGTCATCGACGGGCTCGCGAACCAGCCCGACGGCCCGGAGAGCGAGCTCCGCTACGAGTTCATCGACATCGACACCCTGCCCCCGCCCCCGGACGCGGCCCAGATCCAGCTCGTCCCAGGGCCCGGCGACGTCGGCCTGGGGCTCGGGGTGGTGTTCTGAGGACCCGGGCGCGGCACCTCACCGAAGGCCGCTGCGACGCCGTGCGCGTGGACGCGGCCCCTCCCGGCACGTATCATCCCCGCCACGGCCGCGGCCCGCGCCGCCGGCCCCGAAACTGACGAGAGGCCCATGGCGAGCGTCGTCCTCTTCCCCGCCGATCTTTCCTCCCCGCTGGTGGTCCCCCTCGACCGCCGGATCGTCCGCCTCGGGCAGGCGGCGGACAACGACGTCGCCCTCGTTGGGGGCGGCGCCGAGGCGCACCACGCCCACATCGTCTACGAGAAGGGCGCCTTCACCATCGGGACCACCGACGACACGGCGCAGATCTTCGTCAACGGCAAGAAGCGCCGCCTGCACAAGCTCGCCGACGGCGACCTCGTGCAGCTCGGCGACCACGTGCTGCGCTTCGTCTTCTACGACCACGGGCTCAAGCCCAAGCCGCCGGCCGTCGACAGCGACGTCGACGCCGGGCGCTTCAACGCCCTGCACCGCTTCGCCATGCGGCTCATGTCGAGCTGGGACCTCGACGAGATCCTGACCAACCTCCTCGACGAGCTCATCGCGCTGACCGGGGCCGACAAGGCGTTCTTGCTCGTGACCCTCGACGGCCGCGCGCGCGTCCACCTCGGCAAGAACGTCGACCCGAGCAGCCTCGCGACCGCCGAGGACGCCATCAGCGACTCCATCGTGCGGAGCGTGCTCGAGTCCGGCGAGGCGCTCATCGTCGCCGACGCCCTGAGCCACGAGGACTTCAAGACCTCCAAGAGCGTCATGAACCTCAAGCTCTGCAGCGTCATGTGCGTGCCGCTCAAGGCCCGCGGGGCGACGCTCGGCCTCTTCTACCTTGGCAACGACAACGCCATCAACCACTTCGGGCCGGAGCTGCTCGAGGTCGTCAAGGTCTTCGCCTCCCACGCCGGCCTCATCCTCGACACCGCCATCGCGCGCCGCGAGCTGGTCAAGAACATCAAGGGCCTCGAGGAGGAGGTCCAGGACCGCCGCTTCGGCGAGCTCATCGGCGCCTGCGACGCGATGCGCGACGTCTACAAGAAGATCAGCCGCATCGCGACGACCGACATCTCGGTCCTCATCGAGGGCGAGACCGGCACCGGCAAGGAGCTCGTCGCCCGCGCCATCCACCAGCGCTCCAACCGCGCCAAGGCGCCGTTCGTCGTCATCAACTGCGGGGCCATCCCCGAGAACCTCCTCGAGAGCGAGCTCTTCGGCCACGTGCGCGGCGCCTTCACCGGCGCGGTCGCGACCACCCAGGGCAAGTTCCAGGCGGCCAACGGCGGCACGCTGTTCCTCGACGAGATCGGCGAGATGCCGCTGCCGCTGCAGGTCAAGATCCTGCGCGCCATCCAGGAGCGGACGGTCGTCCGGGTCGGCGACACCAAGGCCGAGACCGTCGACATCCGCTTCGTCGCCGCGACCAACAAGCACCTCCTCGACGAGGTGCGCACCGGGCGGTTCCGCGAGGACCTCTACTACCGGCTCAACGTCATCACGCTGAACCTGCCGCCGCTGCGCGAGCGCGACGACGACATCATCCTCATCGGGCGCTACTTCTTGAACCGCTACGGCAAGGAGATCGCCGGGCGCTCGTGCAGCCTGTCGACCGAGGCCATCCGGGCCATGAAGCGCTGGCGCTGGCCGGGCAACATCCGCGAGCTCGAGAACCGGGTGAAGAAGGCGGTCGTCTTCTCTGACACCGGTGTCATAACCCCCGATGACATGGATCTCGGCGAGGAGGCCCTCGAGCCCATCCTGCCGCTCACCGACGCGCGCGAGGTCTGGCAGCGCGAGTACATCAACCGCGTCCTCGCTTTGAACGACGGCAACCGCACCCAGACGGCGCGGGATCTCGACGTCGATCCCCGGACGATCTTCCGTCACCTCGAGAAGGAGCGCGAAGGGGCGTGACATCTTTGTCGGGGTCGACGCCGTCTCCCGGGCCACCCGGACCCGGGAGAACCACCGAAGATCCGCCTGTGAGGCGGTTCTCTGGCGTGGAGCGTCGTGTGGCACGGCTATTGCTGCTAGCTCTCTTCGGGTCCCCGGCGCAGTGCCTGTGGCCCCCGGAGTACAAGGTGGCCCCCGAAGTGAACGAGCCGGTGACGATCGATCCGGAGCTGTTGACGGTCCCTCAGGGATGGTACCGCTGGAGCGGCTGCCCGGACGTGTTCAACCTCGACATCACCAACGCCATCCAGAACCCGGACAACGACACCCTCTACATCGCCTGGTTCGTGAACTACGAGGAGGGGCTCGGGCAGCGCATCGACGACCTCTACACGCCCGAGTTCGCGTTCGATCCCTGCGACAACCCGAAGGTCGTCACCGGCAACCCGCCGAACCGGATCGACGTCTGGGTCATCGACCGCGCGCCACCGCCTTCCCTCAGTGCCGACGACTTCCGCACCACGCTCGCCGCTGACGCCACCGTCGCACAAGCGAGCTGGTACCTCCTCGTCGAGGATGACACGTGCTGCTTCCCCCAATGACCAAGACCCGCCTCGGGCTCGTCGCGCTGCTGGCGCTCGCCGCGCTCGCTGGAGCGTGCTCGGGGGGGGCGCTGACCGCGTCATCCATCGCCTGCGAGGCCTCCACGGACTGCGCCGATGGCCGGGTCTGCGACTTCAACTACTGCGTCGCGCCGGGCGAGAACCGGACCGTCGTGATGGCGCGCATCATTCCGCCGGCCAACTCCGACCTTCTCACCCAGCAGATCCCCGCGCTGACCTTCGACGCGGGCTCCGACTGGCTGATCCGCCTGCTCGAGCCGGTCGTCCTGCGCGGCTCGGTCACCCCCACGGGGGACAGCTTCACGGTCAACGTCCCCGGCGAGCTCGTGGTCACCACCCCGGGCGACATCGCGGGGCTCGACTACAGCTTCTCCACCCGCTCGGTCGACGGCCTCGACGTCAACGGCGACGGCTTCACCCTGCGCGTGCTGCCGGGCCGGACCTACGCCGGGACCTTCCGCCCCGACAACGCGGCGCTCCCGAACTACACCTTCACCCTCACGCCCGACGTCGTGGCGACCGGCCGCTACGACGTCATGCTGCCGGCCGCGGCGGAGTACGTCACGATCGGCGGCCGGGTGCGCGCTCAGGACTACACCCCGGTCGGGGACGCCCGCGTCGTCGCCCTGCTCGCCGACGACTCCGTCGCCGGGGTCACCACGACCGACAGCGTCCACGGCTTCTTCAGCCTGACCCTGCCGCCGAGCGCGGCCGCGGTGCGCCTCAAGGTGTCGGCCCCCTCGGCGGGCCCGGTGTTCCCCGACTTCACCACCGAGCCGCTGACGCCGGCCGCCGACGTCGACGTCGAGATCCCGACCCTGCCCGCGGGGTCGGCGCCCATCGAGGCCAAGATCCAGGTGCTCTCCCGCGATCCGTTCGGGATCGTGCAGTACCCGACGGGGTTGACGGTCACCATCGTCGGCGAGCTCGCCCAGGGGACGCTCCGCCGCAGCGGCACCACCGACGCCGACGGGGTGGTCACCCTCACCGTCCTGCCGGGCGCCTACGAGTGCCTGGTCACGACCGGCCCCGAGTCCATCTGGGCCAACTGGCACGGGCGCGTGACCCTGGCGAGCCACGCCAGCGCGGCGTCGAAGGCGCCGGTCACCGTCGAGCTCAGCTACCGGACGCCGCTCTTCGGGACCGTCAGCGACGGCTCCGGGGGGCCGGTCGCCAGCGGGACGATCTACGCGACGCGCCGGGTCGAGCGCGGCGCCCACGATCTGCTCGCCATCGCGCCACCGCCGTTCAAGAAGGCCATCAGCGCCGGGAGCTACCAGCTCGACGTCGATCCCGGGGTCTACGACCTGCGGGTCGTCCCCGACGCGAGCACCGGGGCCCCGCCCTTGGCCCTGCGCGCCGTAACGGTGGCGAGCGTCCCCCTCGAGCTGCCCGTCGAGCTCCCCGAGCCCGCGCTCGCTCACCTGACCGTCGCGCGTCCCGACGGGACCTTCATGAGCGGCGTCACGGTCGAGCTCTACCAGCCCGATCCAACGACGGCGGAGCCGGTGCTGCTCACCAAGGGCACGACCAGCGACGCGGGCTACGTCGACCTCCTCATCCCGTACAGCCCGTGACGGACGTCGACCGCCCCCAGCGCGAGGTCGCGCCAGCGCTCGCCAGGGTCGCCTGGCCGCTGCGCATCGGCGTGGGTGTCGCGCTGGCGGCGGCCGGCGGCATCCCGCTCTTCGGGCCCCGCTGGACCCCGTGGCTCGTCGGGCTCCTCGCCCTGGCCCTCGGCTGGGCCGGGTGGCACCTGTGGTGGGCGACCCGCGGCCCGGGAGCGGTCCTGGTCGGCCTCGAGCGGCGCTGGCTCGGGCTCCACGGAGCGCGACCGATCGGGGGCTGCGCGGTCCACGTCCACGACGGGACGCAGCCGCTCCGGATCCAGCTCGCGCGCCAGGCCCGGACGCTCGTGGCCCACGTCGCGACGCCGCTGCCGGCGTCGACCCTGGCGTTTCGGCTGTGGCCGGTCGACGCGGGCGAGGCGCCCGAGTTCACCGGCTCCGCGACCCGTGAGCTGACCTACGATCTCGCACGTGCACATGAGGTCGAGGCGCTCTTCTCGATGCTGTTCCACGCCGAGGCGAACGAGCCCCGCCTGCTGCATCGCATCATGACCTCGGAGGTCCTGGCGCCGCTGCTGCTCGTGCGCAAGGAGAGCCCCCCCGGCGCCTTCCGCGGGATCACCTGGGACGGCCGCGAGCTCGCCATCCACTGGACCGGGCCCCTCGTCACCGACCCCGAGCGCGCCCTGCAGCTCTCCCGCCCCATCTGGCGCAGCTTCGTCGACGGGGCCTGAACCCACCGCGCGACCCTGCGGCGTTTCGTCGCAGCGACGCATCAGATAGCCGCACCCCTGCGACAGCTTGTCGCAAGCGCCCGTCGGCGAAGCCGACACACTTCCCCCGCCCCAGCGGGGGAGCGCCGAAGGCGCGCAGGGGGCGAGCGAGCGAGTGGCGCCTGGAACGTCTCACCCTGAGGGTTCCCGCGGTGGGCTGAGCCTGCGAAGCCGACCGTGGGATGGGTGAGGCGTTCCACCGAGGCGCCGCGAGCGAGCGCATTCGATTGTCGCAGTGCACTTCGGGCCCCTCCGGCGGGGCTTGCCAGGGTCGGTATGGTGCCGAACATCCCTCCCGTCGCTCCCCGGGGCGCTCCTAACCCGCTACAGTCCACGCGGGGGTCGCCCCCAAGCACCTGAGCGACATGGCATCACAGCACGGAGTCGCAGGCATGCCGGAAGTCGTCGAGAACACCATCATCATCGGGTCCGGGCCGGCCGGCCTGACCGCCGCCATCTACACCGCACGCGCCAACCTGAACCCGCTGGTCTTCGAGGGGCTGCAGCCGGGTGGACAGCTGACGATCACGACCGAGGTCGAGAACTACCCGGGCTTCGTCGACGGCATCCAGGGCCCCGAGCTCATGGACATCATGCGCAAGCAGGCCGAGCGCTTCGGCAGCCGCCACGTCTACGAGTTCGTCGACAAGATCGACGTATCCGAGCGCCCCTTCAAGGTCTGGGTCGGCGGCAACCTCCACCTCGCGCACTCGCTGATCATCGCCACCGGCGCGTCGGCGCGCTACCTCGGCCTCGAGGACGAGGAGAAGTTCCACGGGCGCGGCCTGTCGGCGTGCGCGACCTGCGATGGCTTCTTCTTCCGTGACAAGGAGATCATGGTCGTCGGCGGCGGCGACTCCGCCATGGAGGAGGGCAACTTCCTCACGCGCTTTGCCAAGAAGGTCAGCCTGGTACACCGCCGCGACGCGTTCCGCGCCTCGAAGATCATGCAGGACCGGCTGCTCGCCAACCCGAAGGTCGAGGTCCTCTGGAACAAGACCATCACGAAGTACATCGGTGACAAGGACGGTCAGCTCACCGGCGTGCGCCTGCTCGACACCGTGACCGGCGAGGAGGCCGACGTCCCCACCGAGGGCGTGTTCGTCGCCATCGGGCACACGCCCAACACGGGCTTCCTCGCGGGGCAGCTCGCCACCGACGACAGCGGCTACCTGCTCGTCACCGAGCACACCCGCACCAGCGTCGACGGCGTCTTCGCCGCGGGCGACGTCGCCGACACGCGCTACCGCCAGGCGGTCACCGCCGCCGGCAACGGCTGCCAGGCGGCCATCGACGTCGAGAAGTGGCTCGAGGAGCACGTTCACGGGTGACCGACGGCGCTCACCCGGACGGCCCCCCACAGGCCCCGCCCCCGCCCGGGGTGCGGGTGCCGGTGGCGGACCTCGGCCCTGGGGAGACGCGGATCTTCGACTATGACGAGGGCGGCTGGGACCAGACCGGCTTCGTCGTCAACCACGCCGGGCGGCTGTACGTATACACGAACCGCTGCCCGCACGTGCCGTACTCGCTGGACTTCGGCGACGGCGAGCTGATGTCGCTCGACCGCCGGGCCGTCATGTGCGCCAACCACGGCGCGCGCTTCGACCCGGCGAGCGGGCGCTGCTTCGCCGGGCCTCCGATCGGCCGCTCGCTCTCGGCCCTGCCCTTCGAGCGCGACGGCGACGCCATCGTCGTGGCCGTCCGCCCGCGAGCTCAGCGATCGAGCTGAGGGCGCGGGCCGAGACCGCTCAACCCTTCTTCTTCCCCGCCGGGCGCGCGACCCGCGCGGTCCGGGTCTGGGTGGTCTCGCGCAGCGGCGACCGCGGGCTGTCGCCGACGGCGGTGAACGGCATCTCGTGCCCATCCTCGTGGCGCGCCACGATCTCGCCGTCGATCGCCTCGCTGGCGCAGAGCATGAGCCCGCGCCGCATCTGCGTCCACGCGCTCGCGGTGAGGTGGATCTTGGCGCGGCGCACGAACACCCGCCCGAGGGCCACCCCGAGCATCCGCCCCAGCACCGGGTGCTCGTCGAGCAGGCGCAGCACGCTCGGGCCCGACTGCGCGGCGACCATCCACTCCCCGCGCAGCGTCACCTCGAAGAGCTCGCTGTCGAGCACCGTCCCGGCGCTCGACGCGATGAGCTCGGCGGGCACCGTGGGCATGTAGGGCTGGGTTTCCTTCAACCGCGTCCTCCGGACGTTCCAGGCGCCAAGGCTGGACCGTTGCGCGATGTGACGCAAGCGACGAGCGCACCACAGCGCGTAGTTCGGCGGCTCGGGGGCGTCACTTGACCTGATTCTCCACATCGACCGCGCCGCGCCTGCGACGCCGCTCGGCCCGCCGCTGTCAGGTCCCCAGGCCGCCCTGCCGCGCGGTCGACGGCAGCCCCTCCTCGAGGAGCTGCACCTTGCGGATGCGCTGCTTGTCGCGCGAGAACGACGGCATCGGGTGGGTGCCCGTGTCCATGCGGATGGCGTCGCACGGGCACGCCTCCACGCACATGCCGCAGTAGACGCAGACGAGGAGATCGATCTCGAAGCTGACCGGGTACTTCTCGATCTTCTCGTCCCCGCGGTCGCCGGCGACGATGTGGATGCAGTTCGCCGGGCACGCGGTCGAGCACAGCATGCAGGCGACGCAGCGTACGCTGCCGTCGTCGCGCCAGGTGAGGCGGTGACGGCCGCGGAAGCGCTCCGGATAGGCCTTCTTGACCTCCGGGTACTGCCGGGTCGCGATGTCCTGGTGGCCGAAGACGTTCTTCACCAGCTGCCGCGTGGTGACGACCATCCCGCGCATGACCTCGGGGATGTAGAGCTTCTCGGCGAGGGAGAGCCCGTCGCGCCGCTTGACCTGGATTGTCGCCATGGGGTTCCCCTCTACGTCAGCGGACGAGGTACATCACGATCGCGGTCCCGACGAGGTTCAGGAGCGACAACGGCAACAGGTAGACCCAGCCGAGCTTCATGACCTGGTCGTAGCGGAAGCGCGGCAGCGTCCAGCGGAGCTGCATCTGGAGCCAGATGACGAAGACCATCTTGGCGAGGAAGATGGCGACCTGCGCCACCGTGATCCAGCCGTAGATCGGCACGCCGGCGGCGTCGACGGGGGTCGCGACCCACGGGATCTGCCAGCCACCGAGGAAGGCGCACACGCCGACCGCCGCGACGGCGACCACCGCGATGAACTCCGACAGGCTGAACACCGCGAAGCGCATCGAGGAGAACTCGGTGAAGTAGCCTGCGACGAGCTCGCTCTCGGCCTCGGGCATGTCGAACGGGGCGCGCTTGGTCTCGGCGATCGACGCCACCATGAAGAGGATGAAGCCGAGCGGCTGCAGCACGATGCCCCACGCCAGCTCGCCCTGCCCCCAGATGATGTCGTTGAGGCGCATGCTGCCGAAGATCATGAAGATGCCGACGAGGTTGAGCCCCAGCGTCACCTCGTAGCTGATCATCTGTGCCGCGACGCGCAGGCCCCCGAGGATGGAGAAGCCCGAGTTCGAGGCCCACGCGCCGATGGTCGCGCCGTAGACCGAGATGCTCATGACGGCGAACATGAACAGGAGCCCCACGTTCACGTCGGCGATGAGGAACCAGTTCTCGCCTGCGGCCCCGGGCATCGGCCCCGGTCCGAAGGGGATGACGATCCACATCAGCAGCGCCGGGACCAGGGCCAGCGCAGGAGATATCTGATGGAGGATGGGGTTGCCGCCGCGCGGGGGCTCGGTGTCCTCTTTCACGAGGACCTTCACGGCGTCCGCGAGGATCTGCCCGAGGGTCGCCGACAGCGGGAACTTCTTGCCCATCACCCACGCGCGGTTCGGCCCGACGCGGTTCTGCATGTAGGCCGACTGCTTGCGCTCGAGGTAGGTCAGCACCGTCGCGACGAGCATGACCCAGCCGAAGACGATCGCGACGAACTTGACCAGGCCCCACAGGACCAGCTCACCGAAGCTCATGGGGACGCCTCCATCTGCGCGTCGGCGCTCGGGCCCGCGGCGGGGGCGGCGCCCTCACCGAAGCGCAGCCCATGGTCACCGAGGGCACTCCAGCCGAGCCCCGCGAACTCCGGGACGGCGCTCGCCACCGCCGCGAAGATGTCCTGCGGGGTGTCGAACGCCAGCGCGTCGCCGAAGCTCTGAGCGAGCTTCATCGCGTACCAGCCCTCGGATTTGCAGGTCGAGGCGGCGCGCACCGCCCGCCTGAGGCGCTGCACGACGCCCTCGAAGTTGGTGTAGCTGCCGTCCTTCTCCCAGTGGAGGCGGAGCGGCAAGAACGTCGTGGCGAGCTGCCACCACGGCGACATGCGGGTCCCCGCGACGACGCGCCGCGGCACCGCCTTGATGGCGTCCAGCACGCTCTCGGCGGCGTCGTGGTTGTCGCCGAAGACAACGACCGTCTCGACGCCGGCGCCGGCGAAGGACGCGAGCGGCTGGGCGGTCACGCCGAGGGCCGCGAAGATGGCGTCGACCCCGCGCCGGTTGGGGTTCTTGTCGGCCTGGATGAGGACGTCGTCGCCGGCCCCCGCCGCGCGCCCGCCCATGTAGACGCGGGCGTCGGCGAGCGCCCCGGTCAGCAGGCGAGCGAGCAGGTAGGCGTCCTCGTTGGTCAGCCACGGCGAGGCGATGACGGCGACCTTGTGGTGCCCCCCGGCCGCCTGGATGGCGCGGGCGGCGTCCTCGACGGCCTTGGCGGTCGACACCGCGGTGCGGCGCCCGTCGGCGGCGACGATGGTCGGCCCCTCCATGCGGTCGCCGAGGTAGTCGCGGAACGAGGCGCGCCCCGCGTCGCACATCCACCAATCGTTGACCTTCGGGTTGTGGACCGGCTTGTAGCGGCGCGGCACGTTCTCGAAGGTGTCGACGCGGATGGTGCAGCCGCGCGCGCACTCGGGGCACACGCTGCGCTCCGACGACAGCATCCAGACCCGGGTCCGGAAGCGAAAATCACGGCTCGTCAGCGCGCCGACCGGGCAGATGTCGACGGTGTTGGCGGCGTAGGGGTTGTCGAGGAGCTTGCCGGGGAAGGTCGTGATCTCCGACTTCTCGCCGCGGTTGACGATCGTCAGCTGGCTCGACTTGGCGATCTCGTCGCAGAAGCGCACGCAGCGCGTACACAGGATGCAGCGCTCGGCGTCGAGGATGACGTTCGGCCCGAGGACCTTGGCCTTCGCCTTGTGACGCTTGCGGTGAAAGAGCCGGCTCGGCTGGGCCGAGTACTTGAAGTAGTGGTCCTGCAGCACGCACTCGCCGGCCTGATCGCAGATCGGGCAGTCGACCGGGTGGTTGAGCAGGATGAACTCGAGGACGGCCTTGCGCGTGCGCTTGACCTTCTCGCTGTCGGTCCAGACCTCCATGCCGTCCATCACCTGCGCGTGACACGCCGGCAGCGGCTTGGGGGCCTTGTTGGTGTCCACCAGGCACATGCGGCAGTTGGCCGCGATGCTGAGGCCGGGGTGGTAGCAGAAGGTCGGGATCTGGACGCCGAGCTGCTCGGCCGCCTGCAGGATCGTCGTCCCGCGCTCGACCGTGATCTCCTGGCCGTCGATCTTGAGGGTGGGCATCGCGCGCGCGCTCCTGTCGACCCCTAGCGGTCGATCTCGCCACCGATCATGTTGATCGTGTCGAAGGTGGGGCGTCGGAGACGTTGAAGCTGCCGCTGCCGTCGCTGACGACGTAGTAGCCGACCTCACCGTTGCCGCCCTCGACGTAACCGTAGACCTCGCCCGCGGGGACCTTCACGCCCTCCATGATGAGCTTGAAGTGGGCGATCATCCCTTCGATCGTGTTGTAGACCGCGTCCTTGGGGGGGAGGATGACGCTCCAGTCGTCGATCCGCACCGGCCCCGGCTGCATCTGCTCGAGGCACTGGTCGATGATCCGGATGGATTGGCGGATCTCCTCGAGGCGCACGAGGTAGCGGTCGTAGTTGTCGCCGTGCTTGCCGACGGGGACGTCGAACTCGACCCGATCGTAGAAGAGATACGGCGCGTAGGTCCGCACGTCGTAGTCGACCCCGGTCGAGCGCAGGGCCGGCCCGGTGAAGCCATAGTCGACCGCGTCCTCGGCGGAGATGACGCCGACGCCGGCCATCCGGTCGTAGAAGATGCGGTTGCGGGTCAGCAGCTTGTCGATGTCGACGATGAGCCGCTCGACCTCGTGCTTGGCGTGGACCCAGCGCTCGCCGAAGTTCTCGGGCAGGTCCGCGGTGACCCCGCCGACGCGGGTGTAGCTCGTGGTCAGGCGCGCGCCGGTGACCTCCTCGATGACCTCCCAGACCTCCTCTCGCGCCTGCACGGCGTAGAGGAAGGGGGTGAAGCCGCCGAGCTCGAGGGAGCCGGCGCCGATGGAGGTGAGGTGGTCCGACATGCGGCTCATCTCGCACACGATCATGCGGATGTAGTCGCAGCGCTCGGGCGGCTTGATGCCGAGGGCCTTCTCGATGGTCAGCGCCCAGCCGACGTTGTTGCACAGCGGCGAGACGTAGTTCAGGCGGTCGGTGTACGGGATCACCTGGTTGTAGGTGCAGACCTCCGACATCTTCTCGAAGCCGCGGTGCAGGTAGCCGATGCGCACATCGACGTCCACCACCGTCTCGCCGTCGAGGGTCAGGAGCATCTGCACGGTGCCGTGCATCGCGGGGTGCGACGGCCCCATGGCGATCTGCATGTACTCGGAGTGGAGGTGGTCGTCCTCCTTCCGCAGCGTCGAGGTCATCCGCTACACCTCCGTCGGCAGGGTAGGCATCGGCATCAGCGGCTGGTAGCCGCGCTGCGGATAGTCCTTGCGCAGCGGGTGCCCCTCGAACTCCTCGTACATGAGGATGCGGCGCAGGTCGGGGTGCCCGGCGAAGCGGACGCCGTACATATCCCAGGCCTCGCGCTCGAACCAGTCGACGCCCTTCCAGACGCTGATGACGCTCGGCACCTCGAGATCGCTCTCGTCGAGCTGGACCTTGAGGCGCACGCGCTGACGCTTGGTCACGCTGAAGAGGTGGTAGACCACCTCGAAGCGCGGGGTCCGACCCAGGTAGTCGACGCCGCACACGTCGATCGGCATCTTGAAGTCCATCTCGGGGTCGTCCTTGAGGAAGCGACAGACCTCGAGCAGGTACTCGCGCCGCAGGACGACGGTGTCGTCACCGTGCAGCGCGTGCGTGGAGACGACCGCATCCGGGAAGCGGTCCAGGATGGCCTCGACGACCTTGTGACTCACCGCGTTACTCCCAGTCCATCGCGCCGCGCTTCCACTCGTAGAGGAGGCCCAGCGTGACGATGAAGACGAACAGGATCATGCCGCCGAACGCGACCGGCGCGAACGCGTCGTCGGCCAGCCAGGCGCGGTAGCGGCTCGCCCACGGGTAGATGAAGACCACCTCGAGGTCGAAGACCAGAAACAGGATGGCGGTCATGTAGAACTTGACGCTCATCCGGTGGCGCGGCTTGGAGACCGGATCCGCGCCCGACTCGAAGGCGATCGACTTGATGTTGGTCGGCCGGCGGGGGCCGAGCATCCGGTTGAGCAGCAGGATGACCGCGGCCAGCCCTACCACGAGGATCGTGACGATGACGACCGGCACATAGGGGGCGTAGTTCGGGTCCAAAACGTGCTCTCCCAGCAGCGCGGAGACATAGCGGACAGCAGCGAAACCGGGGCCTCGGTTAGCACGCGCCCCCGGGACGGTCAAGCGTCGAGAGCGCGCCCCACGGGCCTGTTACAAGGCCGCGAGGGACTCTCGGGCGGCCTCGATGGTCCGGTCGATCGCCGCCTCGTCGTGGGCGGCCGAGATGAACCAGGCTTCATACTGGCTCGGGGGGAGCATCACGCCGCGCTCGCGCATCCCGCGGAAGAAGCGTGGGAAGCGCGCCACCGCGTCCGCCGTGACGTCCTCGAAGCGCCGCACCGGGCCCTCGGTGAAGAAGGGCGTGATCATCGATCCGACCCGCTGCACGATCCCCTGGACGCCGGTTTGCTGCATTGCAGCGACGAGGCCCGCCTCAAGGCGCGCGCCAAGGGCTTCGAGCCTGTCGTGTACGGGATCGCGACGCAGGACGTCGAGGGTGGCGACCCCTGCTGCAACGCACACAGGGTTACCGCTGTTGGTGCCGGCCTGGTAGACGCCGCCCTCGGGGGCGACGACGCCCATGACGTCGGCGCGCCCGCCGTAGGCGCCGATCGGCATGCCGCCGCCGATGATCTTGCCGAAACAGGTGAGGTCCGGCGTGATGCCGAAGCGCTCCTGGGCCCCGCCGAGGGCGACCCGGAAGCCGGTCATGACCTCGTCGAAGATGAGCAGCGCGCCCTCGGCGCGGGTCAGCTCGCGGAGCCCCTCGAGGTAGCCGGGGAGCGGCGGCACGACGCCCATGTTGCCGACCACCGGCTCGATGATGATGGCGGCGATCTCGCCGGGGTTCGCGGCGAACAGCGCGCGCATGGCGTCGAGGTCGTTGTAGGGCGCGAGCAGCGTGTCCTGGACGGCACCCGGCGTGACCCCGGCCGAGTTCGGCGTGCCGAGGTTCACCGCGCCGCTGCCGGCCTTGACCAGCAGGGCGTCGGCGTGGCCGTGGTAGCAGCCCTCGAGCTTGACGAACTTGTGGCGGCCGGTGAAGCCGCGCGCGACCCGCAGGGCGCTCATCGTGGCCTCGGTGCCGGAGCTCACGAGGCGCATCCGATCGACGCTCGGGACGGCCGCGACGACGCGCTCGGCCAGGGTGGTCTCGGCCACGGTCGGGGCGCCGTAGGAGAGGCCGCGGTCGAGCTGCGCGTGCATCGCGGCGAGCACCTCGGGGTGGCCGTGGCCGAGGATCATGGGGCCGAAGCCGCACACGTAGTCGAGGTAGCGGTTGCCGTCGACGTCGGTCAGCCAGGCGCCCTCGCCGCTCTTGATGAAGACCGGCTCAGCGCCCACCGACAGGCAAGCGCGAGCGGGGCTGTTGACGCCCCCGGGCATGCGGCGAGACGCGGCCTCGAAGGCGCGGTGGGACTCGGTCGTCGGCGGCATGGGGCTCTCCTTCGGGCGGTTCGACGCGTGGGCGTCCTGCGAGGCGGCGCCGACGTCTTCGGCCCGCGACATACCCTCTTGGCGCGACAATCTCAACGATGACCGTCCACGATCGGGCGGTGACGGTGGCGTGACAATTGCATCGAGCGCGCGACACGGCTCGGTCGTCACAGCGCGTCACGGGTTGGCGTTGGCCCGCGAACGGCCTAGCCATGCGCCTCTGACGCATTGCGTCATCGGCGCGGGTTTCGGTCCGCCGTTCTTTTTCGGGCCGGTCCCTTGAAAACGCCTTCGGCCATCGTGTAGACCGGCGCCGCTTCGTCGCTGAGTGGGTCGCCGCGTGTTCGATCCTGTCGCGATGGGTGCAACCGAGGAGATCGCCATGCTGCTTCAGCCGAAGAGCTTCGTCGAACCCGATACCTTCTTCTGTAGGGCCTACGGAAAGCGCTTTTCGATCCACGAGTGCATGAGCCGCTTCGTGGACGCCAACGCGCTCGCCCAGAAGGACAAGCCCTGCCACAAGTGCGTACAGGGCCAGGACAACCGCGTGGACTACGCGAAGTCCTGACGGGCGCGTCGGGCCCCGACCCGACACCGCGACACGGGACGCCGGTGCCGAGAGGCTCCGGCGTCTTCGTTTGTGGGCCCGGGCGCGCGACGTCCCCGATGCAGCCCACCGGAAGGTCGTCCCCGAGGCCCATGTTAGGCTCGTGGAGCGGACCCACCACGGTGGCACCTGAATGCGGACCTCCCCGACCCCGACCCTGCTGATCGCGCTGGCCGTCGCCCTGGCGGCGCCGCCGGCCGCCGGCGCGCCTCCCGACGGCGCGCGGAGGCGTCAGGGCGAAGCCTCCGGGGTGAGGGAGCGCCGGGGTGCTGGCGACGCGCCGGTCCCGACGCCCTCGGCGGGTGATGACGCGCCGCCCGACGGGACGTCGCCGGGCCGGGCGCGCTTCGCACGGCGGCCCATCGAGGGCGCCCGGGGCGCCGCAGCCCCGGTGACCGGGCGCGAGCTGCACATCGCGCCGGCGGACGCACACGGGTGCCCGATCACGGGCTATCGGCGCCTGGCCGAGCGCCTCACCGCGCTCGAGAACACGAGCCAACTGATGAGCCTCGAGGTCTGGGGCGACTCCCACGAGTACGCGCCGTATCAGCGCGTCATCTACTACCTGCGCTCGCCCCGCCCGGTGTACGTCACGCTCTTCTGGCTGGGTCCGGTGGGTGACATCTACGTTCCCTTCTCCAACCTCAAGATCCCCGCGAACCGGGACGTGAGCGTGGATCCGGACAGCGTCGTGGTGCCGCCCCTCGGGCGCGAGCGCTGGGTGGCCGTCGCGACCCTCGAGCCGCTCCCGGCCCCCTGCCTCCGCAGCGAGCCCGAGCTGCTCGGGGTCGTCGCCGGCCTGGCCGCGATGCCCTACGCCATCGGGCGCTGGGAGGTCCGCTCGAGGCCCCCCGCCGAGGGCCGGCCGATCCGACCGGAGCGGTGACGCCGGACGAGCGGGCATCGCAGCACGCCTGGGCGCAGATCGCCGGGACGAACGACACCTGACGGTGACCTGTGGGTTGTGTTGCGCCGCGGAAAGCCCGTACATTTTCTGACGGGGGCTCATGAAATCCCGGGGGGATAGCGTGATGTATGCGTGCGATCGGAAGGCGTCCATAGGGCGCTCCATGGTTCTGGGTGTCGTTGCGGCGTTGGCCGCGGGCTGTGGCGGCAGCGATAGCCAGGGCAACGACAAGGACACCGGCGCCGTGGCGGACGTCTCCGAGCTCGACGGGGACGTCGTCGCTGACGTCAGCCCCGACATCACGGCCGACGTCGCCGAGGACACCCTGACCCCGGCGGACGCGGCGGCCGACGTCGAGGTCTTCGTGCCGCAGTGCGAGAGCGACCCGGGGAGCATCCTCTGCCCCTGCGAAGACAACAGCGACTGCAACAGCGAGTACTGCATCCCGTCGAGCCAGGGCGACCAGGTCTGCACCGTCGTGTGCGACCAGAGCTGCCCGGCGGGCCTCGACTGCAAGCTCGTGTCCTTCCCGGGGCAGGATCCGACCTATCTGTGCGTCGACCTCGCCGCCAACCTGTGCCGCCCGTGCCGCAAGAACAGTGACTGCCAGGGGAACTTCGGCCGCATCAACGACCGCTGCGTCGCGCACGGGGCCGCCGAGGGGGCGTTCTGCGGCGTCTCGTGCAGCGACGGTGACCCGTGCCCGGACGGCTATGACTGCGAGGTGGTCGCCGACGCCGAGAGCGGCGCGACCAGCTCCCAGTGCGTGCCCGAAGCGGGCGGCCAGTGCGCGTGCTCGGCGCGCGCCATCATCGAGCAGGCGTCGACGGCCTGCGCCAACAACGCGTGCGTCGGCTCGCGCGTGTGCAGCGACGAGGGCCTGAGCGCCTGCGACGCGCAGACCCCGAGCACCGAGATCTGCGACGGGGTGGACAACAACTGCAACGGGGCGACCGACGAGGGCTTCGCCAACACCGACGGCGACGGGCTCGCCGACTGCGTCGACCCCGACGACGACGACGACGGTCGCGACGACGTCGTCGACAACTGCCCGCTCGTCGTCAACGCCGATCAGGCCGACGCTGACGAGGACGGCGTCGGCGACGTGTGCGACACCCCCGCCGTGCCGACCGCCGCCGGGACCACCCCACCCTCCCCCGCCAACGCCAACTCCCCGGAGCTGAGCGGGACCGGCGAGGCGGGCACGACGGTCCGGATCTACGCCGGCGCGAGCTGCCCGGGGGCGCCCGTCGGGGACGCGCTCGTCGCTCCGGACGGCACCTGGAGCGCGACCCTCGTGGTCGAGGACGACACGACGACGGTCTGGTCGGTCGACGCCCTCGACCCGACGAGCGGCCTGCCATCGACCTGCGCGCCCGGCACCGTGACCTTCGTCGAGGACTCGACGGCGCCGCTGCCCCCGAACCTGACCGGCACCGACCCGCTCTCACCGGGGCCCGACACGAGCTTCGTCGTCAACGCGGTGGCCGAGGCGGGCAGCACCGTCGCGCTGTACACCGACGCCGCCTGCACGACCGCCGCCGGCGTCAGCGCCGTCGCCGCCGCGAACGGGCAGCTCACCCTCCCCGCGACGGTCGCCGAGGGCGGCACCGTCGTCTTGCGCGCGACCGCGACCGATCGGGCCGGCAACGTCTCGAGCTGCTCCGGTCCCGTGAGCTACCACCACGACGCCGAGGCGCCGGCGCCGCCCAGCTTCACCAACAGCGTCCCGACGTCCCCGTCCGACAGCGTCACCTCGCCGCTGCTGCTCGGGACCGCCGAGGCGGGGGCCGAGGTCACCGTGTACACCACCCCCGACTGCAGCGGCGCCCAGGTGGCCAACGTCGACGCCTCCGGCAACGGGCTCTTCACCGTGACGGTGACCGTCGCCACCAACACCGCGACGACCTTCCACGCGACCGCGACCGACGCCGCCGGCAACGTCTCGCCATGCTCGGCGAGCGGCTTCACCTACATCCACGACGACGAGAACCCGGCCCCGCCGGTCCTCGTCGGCACCGATCCGGCGTCGCCGGGCAACACCACCACCCCGGCGGTCTTCGGGACCTCCGAGCCCTACGCGCGGGTCCGCGTCTACCTCGGCGCCGGGTGCACGGGCTTTCAGCTCGGCGAGGCGCCGGCCGACGCGCAAGGCGCCTTCAGCGTCAGCGTCCTGGTGACCCCCAACGTCGACACCTTCCTCTACGGCAAGGCGATCGACCTGGCCGGCCGCGTCTCCGACTGCACCGCCGAGCCCCTCGTCTACCGCCACGACGGCCAGGGGCCCGCGCCCCCGACCTTCACCGCGACGGACCCCGAGTCCCCGTCGCCGGTGGACGCCCCGACGATCTTCGGGCGCGGCGAGATCGGCAGCCGCGTCGAGCTCTACACCGACTCCCATTGTCTGCAGTCGACCGGCGCCGCCGAGGTCGTCGACGAGCAGGGCGACTTCTCGCTGGTGGTGGCGGTGGCCCTCAACACCGCGACCACCCTGTGGGGCCGGGCGACCGACGTCGCCGGCAACCTCTCGGCGTGCTCGCCCGACTCCATCACCTACCTGCACGACGACCTCGCGCCCGCCCCGCCGGTCCTGGCCGCGACGAGCCCGCCGTCGCCCGCCTCGACGCTGACCCCCAACGTCGAGGGCGGCGCCGAGGCCGCCAGCACGGTGGCCATCTTCGCCACCGCCGACTGCTCCGGCCTGCCGCTCGGCGAGGGCGTCGCCAGCGGTGACGGGGACTTCTCGGTGACCGTGACCGTGGCCGAGGACGCCACGACCACGCTCTACGCCAACGCGACCGACGCCGCCGGCAACGTCTCCGGCTGCTCCGCCGCCCCGATCGCCTACGTCCACGACGGCAGCCAGCCCCTCGTGCCGAGCTTCCTCGGCACCTCCCCGACCTCGCCGAGCCGCGACGACACCACGCCGACGCTGCTCGGCCTGGCCGAGGCCGGCGCCACCCTCGAGATCCACCGCGCCGCCAACTGCACCGACGCCGCCACCGAGACCGGGACGGTCGGCGCGGCCGGGCAGTTCGGCGTCCCGGTCAGCGTGCCGGCGAACTCGACGACGACCTTCTACGCCCTCGCGGTGGACGCCGCCGGCAACCCGTCGCCGTGCTCGTCGGTGGGGATCACCTACGTCCACGACGACACCGCGCCCGGGCCGCCCACCTTCACCGGCGCGTCGCCGGCCTCCCCCAGCAACCAGACCACGACCCCGACCCTCACCGGCAAGACCGACCCCCTCGGCGTGGTCAGCATCTACGCCGCCGCGGGCTGCGGCGCGGGCTGGGTGGCCACCGTGACCGCCGACGCCAACGGCAACTTCACCGTGCAGGTGACGGTGACCGCCGACAGCACCACGACCTTCTACGCCAGCGCCGTGGACGCCGCCGGCAACGTCTCGACCTGCACCCCGGACGGCGTCGCCTGGACCCACGACGGCACCGCGCCGGCGCCGCCGGTCCTCGCCGCGACCGACCCGCAGTCCCCGGCCACCTCCACCGTGCCCAAGGTCGCCGGCGCCGCCGAGGCCGGCGCGCGCGTCACCCTCTACACCGACGCGGCGTGCACCGGGTCCGTCGCCGGGCAGGGGATCGCCGCCAGCGACGGGAGCTTCCTGGTCAACGCCCTCGCCGGCGCGAACCAGACGACCGAGTTCCGCGGGCGCGCCACCGACGCGGCCGGCAACGTGTCCGGCTGCTCGGCGCCGCTCAGCTACGTCAACGACAGCCAGCCGCCGACGACCCCGGTGTGGACCGGCAGCCAGCCGGCCTCCCCGACCGCGGCGACGCTGGCGCCGACCGTCACCGGCCTGACCGACCCGGGCGTCACCGTGCGCCTCTTCATCGGGGCCCCCTGCACCGGGGCCGCCGTGGCCACGACTACCGCAGACGCGAACGGAAACTTCTCTTTTACTTACACGGTACAAGCCAACAGCATCACGCGCTTCTTCGCAAACGCAGCAGACGCCGTCGGCAACGCCTCGGGCTGCACCGCCCCGGAGCTGACCTTCGTCCACGACGCGGCGCCGCCGGCGGTGCCGATCATCACCGGCACCACGCCGTCGTCGCCCGGTCAGGACCTGAGCCCGGACGTGAAGGGGACGGCGGAGGCGAGCAGCACGGTCAAGCTCTACACCACGGCCGACTGCGGCGGCGCGCCGGTCGGCACCGTGACGGCCGCGGCGAACCTGCAGTGGACGGCCACGAACGTCGGCCCGGTGGCGGCCAACGCGCCGACCATCTTCTACGCGACGGCGACCGACGGCGTGGGCAACGTCTCGGGCTGCTCCACGGGGTTCGCGTACCTCAACGACACCATCGCGCCGGCCGCGCCGGTGCTGCTGTCGACCGATCCGCCGCCGCCCTCGAAGGACCTCCGCCCAGACGTCCTCGGCACCGCCGAGCCCGCCAGCACGGTGCAGATCTTCGCGACCTCGGGGTGCACGGGGACGGCGCGCGGCACGGGCACGGCCGCGAGC
Organism: Deltaproteobacteria bacterium HGW-Deltaproteobacteria-14; assembly: GCA_002841945.1. GTDB lineage: Bacteria > Myxococcota_A > UBA9042 > PHBI01 > PHBI01 > PHBI01. Next base: position 11,807 of record PHBI01000181.1, on the reverse strand, counting down.
GACGGCAGCTTCGTCATCGAGTCCCTCGCCAACCCGAACCAGACGATCGTCTTCTACGGGCGCGCGACCGACGCCGCCGGCAACATCGGCCCCTGCTCGCCCACGTCGGTGACCTACGTCCACGACTCCAACGCGCCTTCGCGACCGGAGATGCTGAGCGTGGTCCCGTCCCCGTGGTCGAACCAGACCCACGCCCCGCAGGTCACCGGCCGCGCGGAGGCCAACGCGACGGTCAAGATCTACAGCGGCGTCGGCTGCTCCGGGGGGCTCCTGGCGACGACCGCGGCGGACGCCGCCGGGGACTTCAGCCTGGCGGTGGACATCGGGGTGAGCGACCGTCAGGTCTACTTCACCGCGACCGCGACCGACGCCTCGGGCAACACCTCGGCGTGCTCGACCTCCAACCTCCCCTTCCGCTACGACACCACTCCACCGACCTTTGGCGGCGCGACCTCGATGACCCTCGGGACCGACACCCAGCACCAGGTGCGCGTCGGCTGGTCGAACGCCAGCGACAACTTCACCGTCGCCGCCAACATGGTCTACGTGGTGTGCCTCTCGGAGCGCTGCGGTGCGGTCGACTGCGACTTCAGCGACCCCACCTCGCCGCTGCTCCACACGACGACCGCGGGCCTGACCTCGCTGCTGCTGTCGAACCTCCAGCCGAACACCCGCTACTACGCGATCGTGCGCGCCCGGGACGAGGTCGGCAACCAGGAGACCAACGACTCCGTCCGCTCGATCAAGACCCAGGGGTACAACGCCGGGGTCGACCTGATGGTCGGCGAGAGCAGCGCGTGTCTGGCCCTGGCGGACGGCAGCCGACGCTGCTGGGGGCCGAGCACGATCCCCTCGAGCGTGAGCAACCCGGTGCAGCTCGCCATCGGCGTCAACCACTCGTGCGCGGTGATGCAGACCGGCCAGATCCGCTGCTGGGGCGCCGACAACACGGTCGGGCAGCTCGGCAACGGCACCACCACGCCGGTCTCGGGCTCCGCGGTGGTCTCGGGGATCAGCGACGGCGTCAAGGTCGGCGTCGGCTCGACCCACACGTGCGCGCTGCGGGCGACCGGCGACGTGCTGTGCTGGGGCCAGGACCAGTTCGGCCAGCTCGGCAACGGCTGGACGAGCATCGACAACAAGTCGGTCCCGAGCGCCGTGGCGATCGACTTCGACGGGCTCGTGCCGCTGACCGGCGCGGTCGACCTGGCGGTCGGGCGCGACCACGCGTGCGCCATCCGCGACGACGGCACGGTGTGGTGCTGGGGCGACGGCGGCTCCGGGCAGCTCGCCACCGGCGACAACCAGCCGAGCGGCTACGCGCTGCAGTCGCTGGCGTCGGGCGCCATCGCGATCGTCGCGGGCCAGGGCCACAACTGCACCGTGACGGTGGACGGGCGCGTCGAGTGCTGGGGCTGGAACGGCTGGGGCCAGCTCGGCAACAGCGGCTTCCCCTTCAACGCCAACACCCCACAGGACACGGGGATCACCGGGGCGATCGCCCTCGGCGGCAGCATCCTCCACACCTGCGCGGTGCTCGCCAACGGCACGGCGAAGTGCTGGGGGCAGAACCAGCACGGCGAGATCGGGACGGGATCGGCCTCGGACCGCGTCACCGCGCCGGCCGACGTGACGGGGCTCGGCGGCGTCGTGCAGATCGGCGCCGGCGACAGCTACACCTGCGCGCGCACCGCGGAAGGCGAGGCCTACTGCTGGGGGAGCGGCGAGGACGGGCGCCTCGGGCAGACCGGGTCGAACGGGGACAGCCTCGACCCGATCGTGGTCACGGTGCCGCTCGGGCTGTCGGCGGTGACCGGCGTGTCGATCCGCAACGAGCACGCGTGCGTCGTGCTGAGCGACGGGACGGCCCGGTGCTGGGGCAAGAACGTCGACGGGCAGCTCGGCAACGGCGAGTCCGGCCTGGCCGAGGCGCCGCTCGCGGTGGTCGCGACCCTCGGCGGCGTCGTCCGGGTGGCGACGGGCAGCCGGGCGAGCTGCGCTCTGACGAGCTCCGGGCTGATCGCGTGCTGGGGCGCCAACGACAAGGGGCAGCTGGCGTCGAGCGGCGGCGCGTCGCCGACCCCGACGTTCATCGGCGCGCTGCCCGACGCCCGCGGGGTGGCCCTCGGCTACGACTTCGGGTGCGCCGTGCAGACGAGCGGCGTCGCCAGCTGCTGGGGCGACGGCGCGCGGGGGCAGCTCGGGGCGGGCGTGGCGGTGCCCGCGGGGAGCGCGAACCCCCAGGCGCTGCCGCTCGCCGACGTGGTCGAGGTGGCGGCCGGGGTGGCGCACGCGTGCGCCCGGACGGTGGCGGGCGAGATGTTCTGCTGGGGCGCCAACGATCTCGGCCAGGTGAACGGTATGCCGGGCGCGGACGTGCTGGCGCCGACGCTCGTGACGGCGGTCACCGGGGTGCGCGAGATGGCGGTCGGTGGCGGCCACACCTGCGCCCTCGACAGCGCCGGCCGCGTGACCTGCTGGGGCGACGACGCGAGCGGGCAGCTCGGCGGCGACGGCGCCGCGTCACCGGTCGTGGTGACGACGCTGCCCGGGGTGCGCGCGATCACCGCCGGCACCCGCCACACCTGCGCCATCCGCCTCACCGGCGACCTCTACTGCTGGGGGGACAACAGCGCCGGCGAGGTCGGGGTCGGCTCGGGGCTCGCGAGCTTCGCGACGCCGCGGGCGATCCAGAGCCTCGGCGTGACCCGCGCGGTCGCGGCCGGCGAGGACAACACCTGCTCGCACGACTCCCAGGGGGCCGCGTGGTGTTGGGGCGACAACGACGGGACGGCGCTCGGCTCGGGCAACCCGGCGACCCAGAACGAGCGGTCCCCGGTCCGGGTGCAGTGTCTGCCCTAGCTGGGACCCCGAGCAAGACGCAGCGAAGCGAGTCTTGAATGAGGTGTCCCAGGTCGCGCGAAGCGGCCGGTGGAGGCCGCGAAACGGCCGGATCGGCTGAGCCGGGACCCCAAGCAAAACGCAGCGGAGCGAGTTTTGATTGAGGTGTCCTAGGACATTGATCCGGGGCCGAGCTAGCGAGG
>PHBI01000181.1:0-8684 GCA_002841945.1 Deltaproteobacteria bacterium HGW-Deltaproteobacteria-14 | reverse complement strand
GGCCGCGAAGCGGCCGGATCGGTTGAGCTGGGACCCCAAGCAAAACGCAGCGGAGCGAGTTTTGATTGAGGTGTCCTAGCGCGCCGCCCTCGACTGCGCCGACGCACGCGCCCGCGGGCGCGCACTCTCCTATCGCCGCCGCCGGGACTGTGAGAGAATCGGGGCGTAAGCAAGCTCACTGGCCGGAGGCCGCAAAGATGCAAGTCCCGCTTCAGATCGCCTGGCACGACGTCCACAAGCAAGACGCGGCCGAGGACGACATCCGGAGCCAGCTCGCCACCCTTGAGCAGCAGATCGACATCATCATCGGGTGTCGCGTGACCCTCGAGCTCGACCACCGCCACCACAAGGTGAAGGGCAACCCGCTGTCGGTGAAGGCCGTCTTCACGGTCCCCCAGGGCGAGGTCGCGGTCCACGAGATCGCCGCCGGGCCCGCCCCCGCCGACCTCCACCTCGCCATCAAGGGCGCCTTCGAGGCCGCCAAGAAGCAGCTCCGGACCAAGCAGGACCGGCTGCGCGGCGACGTGAAGCACCGCGACTGAGCGACGGCGTCAGCCGCCCACCGCGCGGCGTTGGCTGATGACACGGCGCGCGTCGGTGGCGTGGATGAAGGCGTCCCAGGTGTCGCAGGACACCCGGATCTTGCCGGTCGTCGCCAGCGCCGCGCAGGCCAACAGCGCCGTGTGGACGCGATCCCAGTCCGGCGGGGTGAGGAGCACCAGCGCCGGGCGGATCGTGACCCGCGAGCGCAGCCCGCCGACGGCGGCGACGCGCAGCTCCGGGTGGCGCGACACGATCGCCAGCGCCCGACGCAGGTCCTCGCGCCGCAGCTGCAGCCAGCCGTCGAGGGCGTAGGCCTGGGCGGGGTCGAGCCGCGGCGGAGCGGCGGGATCGGCGACGGCGCCGACCTCGGCGAGGCGCGGGGCGGACGGGCGACGGCGGCGGGTTCGGGTCTGCATCGGGGGCTCCTGGCGACGACAGCGTCGGGGGACGCCGCTGCGTTCCAGAGCAACACCCATGCCAGGCCGCCGAACCCGCGCCGTTGGCGCTTCAGCCGCCCGCGGGGCCCGCGGCAGCCGTCACGCCGGTTGGCAGTCCTGTGGCCAGTGTGCAAATTCTCTACACACGAGCCGCGCCCCGCCGCGGGCGGCTACCAGGCCGCGAAGTCGGGCGGCGCGAGGACGAGGCCGACCGCGATCGCGTGGTCGACGGCCGCCCGCGCCACGGCGATCGGCTGGTGCACGGCCTCCGCGGCCACCGCCAGCGGGATCTGCTCGTGGACCACCTTCAGCGCGAACAGCAGGTCGTCGGAGCCCTGGTAGTACGCCACCCGCCAGGTACCCGGCCGCCGGAACAGGAGCGCCAGGCGCCGCGCGGCCGCAGGGACCGGGATCGCGGGGCCGACATCCCCCACCTCGGGGTGGTCGACGATGAAGCGGACGACCGGGTACGCCAGATCCAGCAGCGACAGGGTCGGGTTCAGGACCGGCGCCTCGAGGTGCTCGCCCGCGGGCACCGTCGCCGCGTGCATGTAGACGACGAACTGCTCCCACTCGAGCTCGGCGAGGGCGACGTGGAACGGGTCGACCCCGGGGCCGTCCCCGGCGGCGATGCGCGCGTCGAGCCACGCCGGGAAGGCCTCGCCGCAGGCGTTCAGCTCCCAGTGCCGGGCGGGGACCTCGCGAAAGTACGCCGCGACGAGCTCGGCCCAGATCTGGGACCCGAGGTGCGCGCGGACGTAGGGGTAGAGCTTGTCGAGGATGCCGCTGACGTGGTCGTGGACGAAGCCGCGGTAGATGCCGAGGCGCGCCGGATCGACCCCGAGCCGGGCCGCGGCGACGTCGGTGTCGAGCTCGCGCCGCAGCGCGGCGTGGACGGTCTCGGCGAGGTCCTTCAGGGACGCCATGACGCCGCCCCCTGCTCGGCGCCGCGGGCGGCGGCGGCGCGGATCTTGTCGGTCTCGGCGGCCATCACCTCGATGGTCGGGATGTCGTGGTCCCACTCGAGGAGCGTCGTGACCGGTCCGGTGCGGGCGATCGTGAAGGCGTAGAGGTCGAGGACCTCGTCGATCACCGGGGCGCCGTGGGTGTCGATGACGACGTCGGGCAGCACCAGGTGGCCGGCCATGTGGATCTGCACCACGCGCTCGAGCGGCAGCGCCTCGATGAACGCGCGCGGGTCGTAGCCGTGGTTGCAGGCGTTGACCCAGACGTTGTTCACGTCGAGCAGCAGGCCGCAGTCGGCGCGCTCGACGATCTCACGCAGGAACGTCGCCTCGTCGAGCGCGCTGTCGGCGTAGCGCATGTAGTAGCTGGGGTTCTCGAGCAGGAAGGGCACGCCAGCCCGCTCCTGCAGCTCCCGCGCGCGCCCGGCGACGAGCTCGATGGCCTCCTCGGTGAACGGCAGCGGCAGCAGGTCGTGGTACTCGACGCCGAAGTTCGAGCTGAAGCACAGGTGGTCGGAGAACCACGGCGCCCGCACGGCGCGGATGAGCGCGAAGAGCTCGCGCAGGTACCCCTCATCGGGCGGGGCGACCCCGCCGATCGACAGGGACACGCCGTGCAGGACGATCGGGAAGGTGGCCGCCGCGCGCTCGAGCATGGCCCGAGGCTTGCCGCCGAAGGCCATGAAGTTCTCGCTGAGGATCTCGAGGAAGTCGAAGGACTCCGCGTGATCCCACAGGGTGTCGAAGTGCGCGCCGCGCAGCCCGATGCCGAAGCCGAGGTTCGGCTGGCCGAGGCGACGCGGCGGCTCGCGGTGGCTCACGGGGCCGGTGGTCGCGTGGGAGGGGTCCATCGCCTCACAGGTGGGGCATCGTCGGCGTCAGCCGACCCGTCCCGCGCCGACGCGCGGGGCCGCTGGGTGCCGCCGGGGACGAGCGCGCCCGGTGGCGGTGAGACGCCCGCACGAGGGTCCCCACCTCGGCGCGAGCAGGCTCGGGCCGAGGTGGGATGCCGGGCGTCGCGCCCTGCCGCCCCGTGCGAGCGCGTCCGACTCGAATCAGCCGCAGGACCCGGCGCCGCAGCTCTTCTCGCCGCCGCCCTCGTCCTTCTTCTCGCCGCCGACGTCACCGGCGCCGCAGCTCTTCTCGCCGGCGCCGTCGTCGGCCTTCTTCTCGCCGCCGCAGGAGCCGGCGCCGCAGCTCTTCTCGCTGCTCCCCGCGGCCTCGGCCTTGGTGCTGCCGCACGCCGAGGTGCCGAGGGTGAGGCCACCGAGGGCCAGGCCAATGGTCATCGCGCCAACCGAGAGCTTCTTGCCAAGGTTCATAGTGTCTCCATCGAATGCAGACGGGGTCGCGGCCCCGTCGAGGTGGTGTGTCACGTCGGTGTCACGTGGCTGACTGGATGCCGCGTGAACTACGAGCTGGGATACGAGCGTGACGCGCAACCAGTTACACGAGCCGCGCAGAATTGCGAGTCGAGCCGATCACGCCCGCGACGGCGCAGCGCCCGCCGGGGATCGCACCGGGCGGGCGGCGCCGCTCAGCGATCGCGGGTGGGCGGGCGGCGCCGCTCAGCGATCGCGGGTGGGCGGATCCGGGTAACGCCCCCGCTCGCCGCGCCGCCGGATCGACCAGACGTCGCGCGCCATTCCGAGGCTGTGGCGCACCACGCTCACCGAGCTGCCGCCGCGCGCGGTCATCGCGACCGGGATGCGGTCGATGCGCAGCCCCCAGCGACGGGCGACGAAGAGGAGCTCGACGTCGAAGCCGAAGCCGCCGACGGTGAGGGCGGCGAACAGCGGGCGCGCGACGTCGCCGCGGAACGCCTTGAAGCCGCACTGGGTGTCCGGGACGCCGAGCCCGAGCATGAGGTCGACGTAGCGGTTGAAGGCGCCGCTCGCGAGGCGGCGGCTCAGCCCGTAGTCGCGGCGAGAGTCGCTCGTGGCGAGATCGCGCGCGCCGACCACGACGTCCGCGCCGTCCCCGAGGTGGCGCCGGGCGTCGTCGATGTAGGCGAGATCGTAGGAGAGATCGGCGTCGAAGAAGACGACCTGGGCCCCGCGCGAGCGGGCGACCCCGGTGACGATGGCGTGACCCTTGCCGACGTTGACCGGGTTGATGACCGGGACCAACCGAGGATCGGCCGCCGCCGCCGCCGCCACGATCTCGCCGGTCGCGTCGGCCGAGCCGTCGTCGACGAGGATCAGCTCGGCGGCGAGCGCCGCGCGGTCGAGCCAGGCGCGCACCGCCGCGATCGTCGCCGGGAGCCGCTGCTCCTCGTTGAACGCGGGGATGATGATGCTGAGCTCGGGACCCTCGGCCAAGCACGCTCCCTCGAGGCCGGCGTGAGTCGTCCGGCGACGTCGGACGAGCGAGATAACGCTTCACCGTGGTCGGGTCAATCAACTCCAGGCGGCGCGGGCCTCCGCGGTCGATCGAGCGCGCTCGCCGCGAGGCGCCTCCGTGGCGACGTCGCGCGCGGCGCCCCCGCCGGCGCGGAGGAGCAGGTCGGCCGCGCCGACGGGTCGCCTTCGCTTCATCCCCTCGGGGTCGTGAGCGGCCGACAGGTGACGGCCAGGTGGCCCGCGCGCGTTTCGATTTCATCCCGCTTCGGGTATGTTGCCCGCAGCTAAACGGAGGCGCGCATGTCGACCGAGGACGATACCAAGCAGGACGCACCGGACCAGGCCACCGCGAGCGGCGAGGACCCCGCCAAGGCGGGCAAAGTAGACGGTCCGACGAGCGCTGAGGCCCCGGTGGCTTCGCTGGGCATCAGCGACGCCATCAAGGAGTCGGTCGCCGAGTACATCGCCGAGCACGACGTGAAGACCGAGGCGGACGGCCAGCTCAACCTCGACTGGGACTTCGTCAGAGACCACGGGGGGCCGCTGATGGCTCACCTGTTCGCCTCGGTGACCAAGCAGCTCCTACCCGAGAACCTGAACTTCAGCATCCCGGCGCCCAAGAAGACCGAGGCCGACCCGGACGCGGCGGCCAAGCCGGGCGGCGTCAACGTCAACTTCGACCTCGGGGACTTCCTCGGCAAGCTCTTCCGCGGCCCCCAGGGGGGCGATCCTCCGAAGGATCGCTGAGCCAGCGCAACGCAACATCAACGCGAGCAAAGGGGCCGTGCGACTTCGCTCGACCCCTTTTGCATTGCAGCAACCGAGCTCCGGGAGGTCACCCCATGCCGCGCTCGCCGGGCGTCACCGCTCCACTGCTCATCGCCGCCGTCGGCCTCGCCCTGGTCGGCCCACCCGTCGGCGCGGCGGCGCCGGACTACTACCGCTTCCTCGATCGCGCCGGCACGGGGGCGGCCGACTTCACCCGCGCGCACCCCACCTGGGACGGGCGCGGGGTGGTCATCGCGGTGCTGGATACGGGGGTGGATCCGAGCGTGCCCGGGCTCGAGAAGACGTCGACGGGCGCCGTGAAGGTGATCGAGGCGCGCGACTTCACCGGCGAGGGTGACGTCTCCCTCGAGGTCGTGACCGACGCCGTCGAGGGCGACGTCCACGTGCTCCGGACCGCCGACGGCGTGGTGCGCGGTCACGACCACCTGAAGGTCCCCCCCGCCGACGGCGAGGCGCTCCGGCTCGGCTTCTTCCGCGAGGCGGCGCTCCAGAACTCGGAGGTCACCGACCTCGATCGCGACGGGCGCAGCGACGGGGTGTTCGCGGTGCTCGCCTACCGGCGCGCGGGGGATCGCGAGCCGGTGTGCGTCGTCGACACCGACGGCGACGGCGACCTGGCCAACGAGGAGGCGCGCCTCAGCTACCGGCAGGACCCGCGCTGGTTCGCCTTCACCCACCCCGACCCGAAGAAGAACCAGACCCCGGTGGCCCTCGCGGCGACGGTGCTGCTCGACGAGGATCGGGTGTCCTTGCACTTCGACGACGGCGGCCACGGGACCCACGTCGCCGGCATCGCGACCGGCTTTGGCATCGCGAGCCGCGCCGGCTTCGACGGGATCGCCCCCGGCGCGCAGGTGATCTCGCTCAAGATCGGCCACGGCGCGCTGGCGGGCGGGGCGACCGTCGCCGGGAGCATGAACGCGGCCGTCGCCTACGCCTCGCGCTGGGCGCGCGAGCACGACGTCCCGGTGGTGATGAACCTGAGCTACGGCATCGGCAGCGAGATCGAGGGGCGCGCGGACATGGACGTGGACCTCGACGCGGCGCTGCGCGGCAACCGCCTGCTGCTGGCGAGCGTCTCAGCGGGCAACGACGGCCCGGGGCTCTCGACGGTGGGGACCCCGGCGGCCGCGCGGCTCGCGTGGACGGCGGGCGCGCTGCTCGAGCCGGCGAACGCCGAGGCGCTGTGGGGCGGCAAGCTCGGCGGCGCCAAGGTCTTCAGCTTCTCGAGCCGCGGGGGGGAGCTCGACAAGCCCGACGGGCTGACCCCCGGGGTCGCCTGGTCGACGGTGCCGCCGTTCCTCGATCGAGCGGTGATGGCCGGGACGTCGATGGCGGCCCCCCAGGCGACCGGGGTTCACGCCCTGCTGGTGTCGGCCGCGCGCGCCGAGAAGCTCCCGTGGACGGCGGGCAAGGTGCTGCGGGCGCTGCGGACGACGGCGCGACCGCTGCCCGGCTACACCTCCCTCGACCAGGGGGCCGGGGTGGTGCGGGTCGGGGCGGCGTGGGAGGCGCTGAAGCGCCAGGCCAAGCACGCCACCGGGCAGCTGATCGCGGGGTGGAAGGTCGAGACGCCGGTCCCGAGCGCCCCCGGGACCGACGGGAGCGGCAGCTACTGGCGCGTCGGGGCCTACCTGCCGGCCCGCGACGAGCGGGTGTCGGTCGAGGTGAGCCCGATCTTCTACGACGACGTCAGCGACGCCCAGAAGAACCGCGCCTTCGACGACTTCGACCTCGACACCGACGCGAGCTGGCTGCGGGTGGATCGCGGGGGCTTCGCGCTGCGCGGTGAGGCGAGCGAGACCCTGAAGCTCGCCCTGGACGCCAAGCGCCTGACCGAGAAGGTCGGGCTCCACGTGGGACACCTGACGGCCAAGGTCGCGGGGATCGAGGCGTTCCGGGTGCCGGTGTCGGTCATCGTGCCGAGCCCCTTCGCGGACGTGCGGACGCGGGTCTACAGCGGGGCGCTCGAGGCGGGCGACATCGCGCGGACCTTCGTCGAGGTGCCGCCGGGGGCGACGGCGATGGTGATCGCCCTCGAGACGCCGAAGGGGCGCTACGGGGACACCTGGCTGTTGCCCTACGACCCGGACGGGCGGCCGGTGGCCGAGTGGGAGCATCACGCGAGCTCGCGGGACGGGACGGTGGCGACGATGGTGCGCGCGGGCGAGGACCTCGCGCCCGGCGTCTGGGAGCTCGACACCTACGGCAGCTTCCGCAACGCCGAGACCTCGCACTGGGTCATGCGGGTGACCTTCCACGCGGTGCAGATCCCGTCGGTGGTCCGCTACCAGGTGCCCGACGGCGGGCTGCCGCGCGCCGCGCTCACGGTCACGAGCCGCTTCGACGAGCGCTTCCGCGGCAAGGTCGACGCGGTGGTGGACGCCGCCGTGCGCGTGCGACCGGTCGAGGTCACCGGGTCCGAGGCGCGGGAGACGATCACCGTCGGCCCCGGGACCGACCAGCTCACGCTCCTGCTCACCCTCGCGAAGGAGACCTACAACCGCTTCACCGACGTGGCGGTCGACCTCCTCGACGAGAGCGGCAAGGCGGTAGCGCAGGGCGGCTTCGGCACGCGCTTCTGCACCCTGGAGGCGGCGGTGTCGCCGGGACGCTACACGCTGCGCCTGACGGGCGCGGCCGCGCGCACCGAGGACACCCGGGGGTGGGGCTTCGACCTGCGCGAGATCCACCGCCGCGCGGCGCCGATCGCGCTGAGCGTGGAGCCACCGAGCGGCAGCGAGGTGATCCTCTACCCGAGCGTCCCGACCCGCCTCGAGCTGAGCTCGCCGACCGCCTTCGCGGAGCTCCCCGACGGCTTCCACCACCGCATGACGCTGACCTTCCGCACCGTCGCCGGGGATCCGTGGGTCAAGCTCGCCGTGCCCATGCACCGCACCCGCGACTGAGCCAAGCGACGGCAGGTCGAGGACCGGAGTCCGCAGCTGGGGGGGACGACGCGGTCGCGCCTACCCCCGGCCGCGGAGGACGCCGGGCCTCGCCACGGGTGGGGATGAGGCGTTGCGCCGAGGCGCCCCGGAGCGAGCGCGTTCGATCGTCAGCGGCGGCGGCCGAAGAGGCGCCGCAGCCCGCCGCGCGGGGCGTCGTCGTCGGGGCCGGACGGGTCGGGCGGCCCGTCCCCCGACAGGAGCGGACGGACGCGCTCGAGGTAGGCCTGGACCATCTCGACCCGGCGCAGCGCGGAGGCGAAGTCCTTGTCGCCGCTCCGCGCGGAGGGGCCGAGCGCCGAGGCGAGCTCGGCGGCGTCGTGCTCGAGGGCGTCGATCCGCTCGTGGGCGGCGCGCCACGGCCCGCGGCGCAAGAGATCCCGCTCGAGCAGCTCGAGCTCCTTGAACGCCGCCTCGTAGAAGGCCGCACCCTGGCGCGGGGTGACGAGGTGGGGGACCGTGGGGGCACGCCGCCGGGATCCACCGCCCACCTCGCCGCGCGGGGTGGGCGCGGCGGGTGGCGCGATCGGCGGCCGCTCGACCGACTGCGGGCGCGGCGCGGTCGCCGGGCGCTCGGCGCGAACGGGCGAAAATCTTCGCGGTGCTTGATCTTTCGATTCAGAATATCGCGCATGTCTTTGCGGCGTGGATCGGCTAGCA
>PHBI01000180.1 GCA_002841945.1 Deltaproteobacteria bacterium HGW-Deltaproteobacteria-14 | reverse complement strand
CCTGACACCCGTCGACGGCCGGCGCGATCGCCACGCGCACGGCGCGCTCACGCTTGCGCGCCTCGACGGCGAGGGCGTCGCCGACCTCCGCCACCCCGGCCCCGGGGATGGGCTCGCCCGCGACGAGGCAGACGACCCACGGCGGCCGCGGAGGGGGCGGCCCGGCGGCGGGCTCGGGGGCGGGCGCCGAGAAGACGACGACGAGCGCGCCGGCCAGCAGCGACGGGCTCATGGGTTCGCGCCCGGCGCGGGGGCGTCGCCCGGCGGCTCGGCGTCGCTGGCGCTCGCGTCGCTCGGGAGGCTGTCGGCCGCCGCGCTCGCGTCGGGCGGTCCGAACCAGACCAGGTCGTAGCCGCAGCCCCCGAGCGCCAGCGCGGCGACGGCGAGGCCGAGCACCAGACGGCGCGACCGGCGCGGTGGCGGACGGCTCGGGGAGCTCGGGGCTGGGATGGGCGCGGTTCGATTCATCGTCACCCGGGGTGCGACGAGGTGGCGGCGCGATCACCGCGAGCGTGCTCTCGGCGACCGCGCCGCGCAAGGGCGTGGCGGCGTACACGGCGCGCTGTTACCAGGCGCAGTCGCCGGGGGTCATGCCGTCACCGGCGCTCCAGCCCGAGGTGCAGTAGGGGCACTCCGGCGCCTCTTCAGGGGTGAAGGCGTGCACCGGGATGAGGGTCAGCGTGCGGACCAGGGGCTCGCTCACGTGGCACTGGGGATGACCGATGACCGCCGCGCCCCCGCCGGCGAAGCGTCCCCACGGGAAGTCCTGCGGCGCCGGCCGCTCCCACAGCAGCACCAAGCGATCGGCGACGGCGACCGCGCCGGTCCAGGACTCGCCGTAGCCGATCCCCTCAGCGACCACCTCGCAGCCGTCGAGGTCGTCGCGGTTCTCCGGGCACAGCAGGGCGTTCACCGGCCCGTGGCCGTCGTCGAGGTTGATGAGACGCGCCGCCGCCTGCCCGGCGGGGAGGTCGGCCCCGGGATCGTCGAGCTGCATCACCCGCGGGTCCGACGGGCTCCCGAAGTACACGAGGTCGGTGGTCCGGCCGCTGCTGACCTCGATCGGCCCGAAGTCCCAGACGACCTCGCCGTCGGCCTTGGCGACGCTGATGTCGATGGTCCCCGAAGGCACACCGAAGCTCACCCCGCTGCCCTCGCTGGCGGGCAGCGCCTCCTCGCCGATCACCCAGCCCGCCGGCTCGCCGTCGAGCAGGATGACCAGGTCGAGCGGCTCACGCCCGGTCCCCTGCCAGTCGGTGGCCCCGATGATGCGCACGGTGCCGGCGTCGCCGCTCGCCGGCGCGCTCACCAGCGCGGTCGCGAGGACCCGGAGCTCGGCCCCGCCCCCACCGTCGCCGCAGCCCGACGCCGCCATCGCCCCAGCCGCCACCAGCGCCAACACCACTGTCTCGAAAGTCCTGACACGCACGATTCACCTCCTCGGTGTGTGTGTTCGTGTCCATGAGTACCCGCCGCGCCCGCGAGCGTTCGATTCGCCAACGACGCGAGCTCGGATCCGGTCCGGCGCGCCGGTCGCGCGGGGGTGGCTCGGCCGCGGAGGCCGCCGGTCCGCGCCCGATACGATGGGAGCCGGGTCCAGCTTCGGCGAAAAACCACGTGCGCTGACCAGACGCGAAGCGGGCCAGGCGGTGGCGAAGCTCACCGCTGAGGTGGGCCCCAGCCCGCGTGGCGCGCGCCGCTCTGGCTCAGCCAGACGCGTTGATCAGCGGCGATGGGGCCGTCGAAGCTGACGACCTGCCCGCCCGGGAAGGTGACCGTCACCCGGTCGACGGTGTCGGCCGCGCCGAGGCCGAAGTGGAGGTAGCGCGAGTCCTGCCCGCCCTGCCCCGAGCCGCCCTGGACGTAGCGCAGCTGGGTGCGATCGCCAGCCGTCACCCGCACGGTCGCCCCGATCCCTGCGCTGTTGGCGCCCGCGTCGCCGACCACCGCCACCGACAGCCAGTGGCCGGCCGGCGGGACCTGGTTGGCGAAGAGGTGGGTGGCGGCGACGTCGACGTCGCCGTCGTGATCGAGGTCCGCGACCGCCACGCCCCAGCCGTTCGTCGTCGTGATCCCGGCGTGATAGCTGTCGAGCCGGAAGGTCCCGTCCCCGTTGCCCCAGTAGAAGTCGGTCGGGCGGCCGTCGTAGATGCACGTGATGACGAGGTCGAGCGCGCCGTCGCCGTCGAGGTCGGCCAGCGCCGGCACCGAGGCGGTCTCCTGGTAGCGCAGGCCAGCGTCGCTGACCGGCCCGCTCCAGTCGGTGTTGCGATCGGCGAAGCGCCCGGTCGCGGCGTCCTGCAGCATCAGCTGGGTCTTGTCGCTGAAGCTGCTGAAGCGCGGGTGGGCCAGGTTCGCGATGACGGCGTCGAGGTCGCCGTCGCCGTCGAGGTCGCCCCAGGCCGTGCCGATCGAGTGCCCGAAGTAGTTGAGCCCGCCGTGGGTGTCGAGGTGTCCGGCGAGCCCGGTCAGCGCGCCGCGCTCGGCGAAGGTCCCGTCGCCCTTGTTCTCGTAGTAGAGGTTGGCGATCAACCTGTAGTTGTTGATCAACAGATCAACGTCACCGTCGCCGTCGGCGTCGACCGGGTTCACCCCGCGGCTCGGGGTGCGGACGCTCGAGAAGCCGTGGGTGCCGGTCCAGTCCTCGAAGGTGCCGTCGCCGCGGCTGTGCCAGACGTTGTCGGTGTAGGTCCCCTCGTTGGCCCAGCACAGGAAGTTGGCGACGTAGAGGTCGAGGTGGCCGTCGGCGTCGAGGTCGACCCAGGCGGCGGCGACCGACGGCGAGTAGGCCCCGGCCTCGCCCTGGTCGCACGGGTTCTGGAGCTGGTGGTCGGCGATCCCGGCCGCGGTGGTCACGTCCTCGAAGGTGCCGTCGCAGCGCGAGCGCCACAGGGTGTCGGGGGCGGTGACGCCGTCGGAGTAGAGGAAGAGGTCGAGGCAGCCGTCGTTGTCGTAGTCCCCCCAGACACCGCCGTCGCCGCGCTGCCCGGCGGCGGCGAGCCCGCTCGCCGCGGTGACGTCGGTGAAGGCGCCGGCGACGTTGCGGTAGAGGCGCGGGCCGTTGGTCAGCAGATCGTCCCAGCCGTCGCCGTCGTAGTCGCCCCAGGACGCGTGGCTGCCGAGGTCGGGGGCCCCGGCGATCGGCTGAAACAGCCGCTCGGCGGGGGCCAGGTCGTCGGTGTAGGTCACGAAGAGGCGCACCATGAAGTCGGCCGGGATGGTCAGCGTCACGCCCCCGTCGTACAGGGTCGGCGCCGCCTCGGGCAGGTTCACCGACGAGTGGCAGGCGGCGAACGCGGCGCAGTCCTCGGCGGCGCTGCCGTCGAAGCGGATGGCCGGCGCGGCGGCCCCCGCCCGCAGCTGGGCGACGTAGACGAGACCGGGCTGAGCGACCTCGACCGGGGCCTCGAAGCCGTAGCTGACCCAGCCGTCGTCGGCGGCCGCCGCGCCGGCGCAGCGGGTGCCGGTCCAGAGCGGGTCGTCGTGGCGGAAGTCGAAGCCGTTGTAGCCGAGGTCGGGATAGAGCCCCGCGACGAGATCCGCCGCGGCGTCGTTCGGGACGCGGTCCCACTGCACCGCGAAGCCCCAGACGCGCGCCGGGTGAGGCAGGTCGAAGCGGACCGCCTCCCACGCCGGCCCGGCGGCGAGGGTGTGGGTGACGCCGTCCTCGAGGGTCACGTTCCAGGTCTGGTCGGCGACGGTGCTGGCCCCGGTCCCGTCGTCCCACCGCAGGGTGACGACCTCGCCGGGGAGCTCCCAGCCGCCGCTGCCGCAGCCGACCTTCACCCGGGCGGGCGCGGTGTCGGCGGGCGTCGTGTCGGCGATCGCGGTGTCCGCCGTGTCGTCCGCGGTCGCGTCGCCATCGGTGACCGCGTCGACGTCGCCGGCGGCGTCGAGGGAGGTCGCGAGATCGGCTCCGCAGCCGATGAGGAGCAGGATCGAGGTGGCGATGGGGAGGGTGCGCATGCGGGCCTCAGCGGGAGATCTACCTCTGCATAGCAGCATCGAGCGCCCCCCACAGCCCCGGCGAGGTCAATGAAACGAGTTCACCATTTCCGTTGACCCGCCGACGCCGCTCTCGCTAGGTTCCGAGAGCGGCTCGACGCCGACGTGCCGCAGGTCCTCGTCGTTTGGAGTTCTGCCATGTACTTGCGCGTCGCCGCCGCCCTCGCCCTCTCCTCCCTCCTGACCTTCGGGTGTCAGCAGTCGACCGGCGAGGCCACCGCGCCGCCGGCCGTCGCGCCCGCGCCGCAGGTCGCCGAGCCCGCCGCGCCGGAGGAGGCCACCCCGGTCGCCGCCGTGGTCGAGGAGGCCGCTCCCGAGGAAGAGAGCTGCGCCAAGAAGGGCGTGGAGTGCGGCGCCGAGAAGCACGGCGTGGTCGAGGCCGGCTGTGAGAACATCGCCGCCGAGCAGCTCACCAACCCGAAGGAGGAGGCCGTGACCCGCGCCGACGGCACCCCGGCGACCCACGTCGGCGACGCCTTCACCGGGGTCGACAAGGTCGCGGTCTCCGCGCTCCTGGCCGATCCGGGCGCGTGGCGCGGCAAGACGATCTCTTTGGAGGGCGACGTCTCCGCGATGTGCGGCCACATGCGCGGCTGGTTCGCCCTCGCCGCGGAGGACAAGAGCGGGCGCCAGGTCCGCGTCCTGACGGCGCCGACCTTCCTCGTCCCCGCGGGCTCCGTCGGCCGCTCGGCGACCACCGAGGGGACCGTCGAGGTCATCGAGATCGCCGCGGAGCACGCCCGGCACCTGGCCGGCGAGCACAAGCTCGGCGATCCGGCCGAGATCACCGCCAACGTGCAGCAGGTCGTGATCCGCGCGCGCGGCGCTGAGTTCTTCTAGCGACAACGGCAGGTCGGGACCCAGCGGCCGAAGCCGCCGCCCTCCGGGCGGCCGCGCAGACCGCGGGGGCCCGACCGACACGACGCTCCCCGGAGACGGCCGTGAGACACAGATGAAGTGGCGCCGCTGGCTGCTCGCGCTGCACCGCGACTTCGGGTTCTTCGCCATCGGCCTGACGGTGGTCTACGCGGTGAGCGGCATCGCGGTGAACCACCGCGAGGACTGGAACTACAACCAGTCGATGAGCGCCGAGACGCGGTCGCTCGGCGTCCCCTCGACGCTGCTGGGCCTCTCTCCGGGCGAAGGGGGCGAGGGGCAGCTCGCGCGTGACCAGGAGGAGGCCCTCGTCGCCCGCCTGACCGCGGCGCTCGGCCGCCCGGCGCCGCCGCGCAAGGCGTTCTGGCGCGGCCCCGACCGCCTCAGCCTGTTCTACGGCGACCGCGACGAGGACGTCGTCGACTACGCGCCGTCCACCGGCGGCGCCGAGCTCGTGGTGCGCAGCGACCGCCTGCTGGTGCGCGACATGAACTACCTGCACCTCAACGAGGGGCGCGGGGCGTGGACGTGGATCGCCGACGGGTTCGCCGTCATCCTGATCTTCCTCGCCCTGTCCGGCGCGCTGATCGTCCGCGGTCGCAAGGGCCTGCGCGGTCGCGGCGGGATCCTGACGCTCCTCGGCGTCGTGCTGCCGGTGGTCGCGGTGCTGCTGATGCGCTGACGGCGGCCGCGCGATCCGGCGAGGACCCAGCTGCGAGCTGTCTTCTCGGCCCGTCCTGGGGACGGCGATGGCGACCATGTCGGCCACACTTCCGGGCGCGAGTAGGTGTTTTTTCCGAGCCCACCTCGTGCCTCGTGCCGATGGCGCCGGCCCTTCCCCGCGCGCATCCTGTGACTGTGAGAGACGGAGGAACACAGCGCGAGACGGCTCGCGCGACCGCTCCCCCAATCACCAGACCCCCTCGGGTCGCCGCGTCGCGAGGTCGCCATGAAACGCTACAACGCCAACCAGCCCGCCCCCTACGGCCTCTACATCAGCCCGCGCCACCTCGACATCCGCTTCGTCGGCGCCGACGGCGAGCCCCTCGAGGGCAAGGCCGGCGTCGAGTACCGCCGCATCCCGACCTGGCTCATCGTGGTCTTCGGCCCGGCCCTCGGCGGCATCTTCGTCCTGGCCTTCCCGCTGCTGGTCCTCGGCGCGGTCATCGGCACCCTCGGGGCCGCCGTCGTCAAGGCCTTCGGGCACCGCCACGGGTACGTCGCGCGCAGCGGCTGGCAGCCGGCCGCCGCTTACTTCGACAAGAAGCAGGGGCCGCACGCCGAGGGTGAGGCGCGCGCCCCCGAGCTCGACGACCTCGAGGCCGAGGTCACCCCCAAGGCCGACGCCGAGAAGCGCGAGACCGAGTGACCCTTCGC
Organism: Deltaproteobacteria bacterium HGW-Deltaproteobacteria-14; assembly: GCA_002841945.1. Lineage (GTDB taxonomy): Bacteria > Myxococcota_A > UBA9042 > PHBI01 > PHBI01 > PHBI01. The sequence continues at coordinate 6,174 of PHBI01000180.1, read as the reverse complement.
CACGGGCGCGGGACGATCATCCGCCCCGCGCCGCTTGCGCCTCCGCGCTGCCTGTGCGACGCACGATACCGCACGATGCGGAGGGATCATGGCCGACCGCGACACCCGTGAGGCGCTCCTCGACGCCGTGGGGACGCTCCTCACCAGCGACGGCGGCCTCTCGGGCCTCACCCTGCGCAAGGTGGCCGCCGCCGCCGGGGTCTCGCACGGCGCCCCGGGCGCGCTCTTCGGCGACTTCGCCGGGATGCTCACCGCCTACGCCCGCCGCGCCTTCGACCGCCTGCACGAGCGCATGGCGACCGAGCTCGCGGCGGCCACGAGCGGCCCCGAGGCCCTCGCCGCCACCGGGCGCGGCTACATCGCCTTCGCCCGCGAGGAGCCGGACGCGTTCCTGTTGATGTTCCGCAAGGACCTGCTGCGAGCCGACGACCCGGAGCTGATCCGCACGCGCGAGCGCTGCTTCTCCGTGCTGTCGGAGGCCCTCGAGCGGTCCGTCGCCGAGGGGCGGATCACCCGCGAGCGCGTCCCCCTCGTCCGCATCGCCGCGTGGTCACTGGTGCACGGCCTCGCCGCGCTGCGCCTGACCGACGCCTTCCCCGCTGCGGCGGGGGGCGGCGAGGTGGAGCTCGCCCGCGCGGTCACGGATCTCTTCGCCGGCAGCACCCTCCCCGCCCCGAAACGCTGACGCCGCTCGCCTGAGCGACGCAACGGCAGGTCGAGGACCGGAGTCCACAGCTGGCGGAGGTAGGGGCGACGCAGTCGCGCCTGCCTCCGGCCGCGGAGGACGCAGGACCTCGACCGAGGCGATGGGAGCTGGGTCCAGCTTCGGCAAAGAATCACGGGCTTTGAGTAACCCTGCTCATTTTCTCCAGGTGCTCTCGCCTCCCGCGTCCCCCGGTCGCCATCGTGGCGTAACCGGCGACAGGAGGAAGGGGCATGGGTTTGCGGAGCGGCGCAGCGGCAGCGGCTTGGGTTGGGGCCATCGGCCTGGTGTGGGTCGGCGGGGGGTGCAGCGGCGACGATGTCGTCGGCAGGCACGACAACGACGCCACGCTCGTGGGGGACGTCGCCGGTGGAGACACCGCCGGCCCGGCCGCGATCGCCGTGGAGATCAGCGCGCCGACGCCCAACGAGGAGTTCATCGCCGGCAGCCCGGTCGACGTCGTCGGCCGCGCCACCCTGACCAGCGGCTCGGCGGCCGGCCTGGCCTGGCGCGTCGAGACCGACGAGACCGTCGCGGGCCACGGCGCCAAGACCGGGATCCTCGGCCCCAACGGTGACTTCGCGGTCACCCTGACGAGCCTCGGCGGAGGCGAGCGCACGATCACCGTGACCATCGACCCCGACGGCGTCGCGCCGGCCACCGCCGCGATCGGCGTCCTGGTGCGTACGCCCGCGGCCGCCCCCGAGGACGTCCGCGTCACGCCCAGCGCGCCCGACACGACGAGCGATCTGGTGGCCAAGGTCGAGCCGGATCCGGCCGACGGGGTCACCGTCTCCTACCGCTGGTCGCGCGACGGCGAGCAGCTCGCGACCGGGCCGCGCCTCGACCACGCGAAGACCGCCAAGGGCGACGTCATCACGGTCTCGGCGTGGTACGTCGAGGGCGGGCTCGCCGGCCAGGTGGTCACCGCCGACGTCACCATCGGCAACGCCGCCCCCTCGTGCGCCCAGGTGCGCCTCACCCCCTCGGGGCTCGCGACCAGCGACAAGGACCTGACCTGCGCCTGCGTCGCCTTCGACGACCCCGACGAGGGTGACGCCGACGCCTCGCGCTGCGCGTTCTACGACGACGCCGACGACGGCGCGCTGGTCGACACCGCCGGGAGCTGCACGCTGCCGGCCGCCGACACCGACAAGGGCATGGAGATCCGCTGCGTGCTGACCCCGGGCGACGGCACCAGCAGCGGCGCCGGGGTCGAGGGGGCGACGACGACCGGGATCAGCAACAGCCCGCCGAAGGCGCCCGAGGTCACCCTCGAGCCGGCGACCGCCGACGCCGAGAGCGACCTGAGCTGCGTCGTCACCCCGGCCGGCGAGGCCGTCGACGTCGACGGCGACGCCGTGACCTACCAGATCGCCTGGCTCGTCAACGGCGACGCGGTCGCGGGCGCGACCGCCGCCAACACGACCGGCGTCGACCTCGGCGCGGTCCACGGCGACGCTGTGAGCTGCCGCGTCCAGGCGAGCGACGGGCAGAGCACCTCAGCGGCGGTGACCAGCGACGCCCTCGTCCTCGACGACGCCGCGCCGGACCTGGTCAACGTCTTCGTCGTCGCCACCCCCCAGCCGGCGACCAAGGCGTCCACCCTCACCTGCGCGCCCCAGGACGGCGCGGACGCGGACGGCGACGCGCTGAGCTACGTCTACACCTGGTCGATCGACGGCGTGACCATCACCGGCGCAGACGAGGCGACCCTCGCGAGCGACGCCTTCGCGCGCGGCGACAAGGTGTCGTGCACCGCCACCGCGTGCGACCCCGGCGGCGCCTGCTCGGCCACCGTCAACGCCAAGCTCACGGTCGTCATCGGCAACGCGCCGCCGACCGTCGACGGCGTCGAAATGCTCGAGACCCCCGGCTACGGCGGCGCCGACGGCGTCGCCCAGCCCGAGGACGTGCTCACCTGCACCTACGACGCCACCGCGGACCTCGACGGCGACGCGGTCTCCGTCGTGTACGGCTTCTACCTCGTCGCCGCGGACGGCGCCGAGACGGAGCTCCAGTCCGGCGCCGACCCCGACTTCACGGTGCCCGAGGGCCTGCCGGTCGGCGCGATTTTGCGCTGCGCGGTAACCCCGGCCGACGACGGGGGCGAGGGGGCGGCGGTCCAGAGCCCGGGCCTCGAGGTCGTGTCGCCGACGCCGATCGCGCCGACCGTCACCGTCGCGGCCCCGAGCGGCGCCGAGGGGGACGTGACCTGCAGCGTCACCGACCCCGGGCGCTGGCTGCCGAGCGGCGCCGCGATGACCACCTATTGGAGCGTCAACGGCGCGGCCGAGGTCGCGGGCGGCGCGACCCTGAGCGGCGACGACGTCCTGAGCTGCGATCTCCTCGCCTGCCGCGTCGAGGTCGGCGCGGGCGCGGCGGCGGTGAGCTCGAACACCGCCAGCCTGCAGCTGGCGCTCGGCGACGACTGCGAGGACGGTAACCCCTGCACCGGGATGGCGTGCCTGGCCGGGGGCGGGTGCAAGGCGACGCTGATCAGCGGGCCGAGCTGCGACGACGGCGACCCCTGCACCGTCGATGACGTCTGCTCGAGCGGCGTGTGTACGGCGGGGCTCCAGACCTGCGTCGAGGACCGGCTGAGCACCGCCCTGGCGGCGACCGGCCGCCCGGTGGTGGGGGCGGCGGCGGACGGGGGGTACGCGGTGACGTTCATGGCGACGGGGGGCCAGCTGCGCGTCCGCCGCACCGACGGGACCGCGTCGCGCACCGACGAGGAGGCGGCGGCGGCGGCCGCCGGCGACGTCCTGGACCTGGCGACGCCGCCGGTGGACGCCGGGGCTGGGCGGGTGGCGATCCTGCGCACGGCGCCCGTGCCCTATGTCGCCTGCAACTGCGGCGGGTACTGGCCGTTCGGGGTGTACCTGCGGGTGCTCGACGTCCACGGGGCGGCGGCGGGCGAGGTCAGCGTCTTCGACTTCCGCGCCAACGCCGCGCTCGGCCCCCACGGCGGGATCCCGCGCATCCTCTCGCCCCGCGCCGCGCTCGTCGGCTTCAGCGACGGCGGCTTCGGCGCCTTCGGGGCCTACACGAGCTACGGTGGGTACAAGCGCGACCTCGTCTACACCTACGTCGGGGCGGACCTCATGGCGGAACCGGCCGTGTCGCTGGTGCCGAGCGCCGACCTGTTCGACACCGCGCTGTGGGACGCGGCGGCGGTGCTCGACGGCAGCGACCACGTCGCGCTGGTCTGGGTCGCCTCCGACCACCGGACGGTCCGGATGCAGCGCTTCACCCGCGCCGGGACCACCGAGGACGCGGCTCCCGTCGACGTCGTCGTCGCCCCGCAGGACGTGACCCGGGTGCGGGTCGTCGGGACGCGCGCCGGGCGGGTGGTCGTGTTGTGGGAGTCCAACGGGCTCGACGGGTCCGGCTACGGCGTCATGGCGCAGCGCTACGACGACGGCGGGGCCGCCCTCGGCGCGGCGTTCGGGGCGACCGCGGCGGTCGCCGGGGATCAGCGGCTCGGCGGCGTGGCCGCCCTCGACAACCACGAGCTCGTGGTGGTCTACAGCGACGCCTCCGCCCCCGGCGCGGCGGTGGCGCGCGCGCAGCGCATCTCCTCGTCCGGGCAGCGCGTCGGCGAGGCGGTCCGGATGAACGTGACCTCGACCCTCGGCGCGAGCCCGCCGACGGTCGCGCGGCTCGACAGCGACGAGTGGGTCGGCGTCTGGTCCGACGCCGCCGGGGCGGTCTGGACGCGGCGCTTCACGGCGAGCGGCGAGCTCGCGCCGCGCGTGGCCGAGCGCCGCGTCGCGCAGACGACGACCGGCGACCAGCAGGACGGCGCGGCGGCGCGCGAGGCGTCGGGGAACACGCTCGTGGCGTGGTCCTCGCCGGTCTACATCGGGCTCGGCGACGAGATCGTCGCGCGGGTCTTCGACGCCGCGGGGGTCGCGGTCGGCGGGGAGATCGCGGTCAACTCCCACGTCGCGGGCGTGCAGTCGTCGCCGGCGGTGGCGGGCGGGGCCGACCGCTTCGTGGTGGCCTGGACCTCCGAGGACGAGGACGGCTCGGTCGAGGGGGTGTTCGCGCGGCGCTTCGACGGCGCCGGCGCGCCGCTCGGCGAGGCGTTCGGGGTGCCCGAGACGACCGCCGACACCCAGCGCCACCCCGCGGTGGCGATGGCGCCGGGGGGCGGGTTCGTCGTCGCGTGGAGCGGCTACACCGACGCGACCGACGGGAGCGACGTCTACCTGCGCTCCTACGCGGCCGACGGGGCGGCGGTGACGGGCGAGCTCCGGGTGAACGGGTCGAACACGGCCGGGACGCAGGAGCGGCCGGCGATCGCGCAGGTCCCGTTCAGCGACACCTACCTCGTGACGTGGCAGACGCGGCACGTGAGCGCGAACGGCTACGACATCTACGTGCGCAAGGTGAAGGCGGACGGGACGCTGCTGTCGCCGGAGCTGCGGGTGAACACGGTGACCGAGGGCGATCAGAGGGCGCCCGCGCTGGGGGTGTCCCAGGCGGACGCGACGGCGGTGTGTTGGACGTCGGCGGCCACGGCGGGCGGCGACGTCGTCTGCCAGCTCTTGAAGACGAGCACTCTGGCGGCCCAGGGGGCACCGTTCAGCGCGCACGCCGCGCTGCCGGGGACCCAGGAGGCGCCTCGCCTGACGTGGCTCTCGAGCGGCCGGCTGCTGGTGGCCTACGCGAGCGAGTCCCTCGACCACGACGGGTTCGCCGTGCAGACGGCGCGCTTCGACAACCTCGGGCAAGCGGTCGCGCCGCGGCGGACGGTGAACCGCCGCTGGGACGGCGACCAGCGGGCCCCCTGGCTGGTCGCCTACGACGAGGCGGTGTTCGTCGGCTACCAGAGCGACGATCAGGACGGTGACGGGATCGGCCTCTATTTCCGGCGCCTGCCCGTCGGGGACTGAGCGAGACGGAGGGACCGGCCGCGCGCGTGCCGGGCGGAGGGCGCCCGGCCGGGGGCGACGGCGGGCGCGAATCGGAGCTCGGCGCCGGGGCCGGAGGTCGGGATCGACCTCCGGCCCCGGCGAGATCGGGGCGGACCTCCGCCCACAGGTCCCCTTTCGCACCCGATCGACACACCTGTTCAGGTCCTGCGCGCCTGGCTCCGCGCCGAGATCCGCCCCCTCCGTCGGTCCCCGGGGGCGCCCGATTGGGGTGAGAAATTCACGGCGCGAAGGAGGCTATTGCTTGGTGTTTCACGGGCAATGGCGTAAAGCCCTCGCCAGACCGTGGGCCTGACGCCCACCTGAACACGAGGTCCTGTGTCCGTTCGGTTGTTTGTGGGAAATCTGTCGTACGACGTCACCGAGGCCGAGCTGAGGACGCTGTTCTCGGAGGCCGGCCCGGTCGTCATGGTGCGCATGCCGGTGGACCGCGAGTCCGGCCGGCCGCGCGGCTTCGCCTTCGTGGAGTACGCCGAGCGCGCCCAGGGCGAGGCCGCCATCCAGCGCTTCGATCAGCAGGTCCTCCAG
>PHBI01000179.1:19386-23050 GCA_002841945.1 Deltaproteobacteria bacterium HGW-Deltaproteobacteria-14 | reverse complement strand
GGAGTCGGCTACAAACAGCGACGGGTAGACGGCTGAGTATCGGCTGTGAGCCGGCGCGTCCAGTGGGGAGGATGGCGGGCCGGGTCCGCGGCGGCGGCGTTGGCGCGGCCCGCCAGCGACGAGGCCGCCGCGGCGCCCGTACCGAGCTACTTCGCCCCGCCCGGCCAGCGCCTCGCGCCGGGGGACGGCAGCTCGACCACCTCGAGGGTCACCCGGAAGGTCTTCTCGGGGGACGCTTCGGGCTGCCAGGGGCGACGGTACGCGAGCTCCACCTCACAGGTGCCGGTGTCGAGCACGCGCAGCACGTTCTCGAAGGTGCCGACGCGCCCACCGCCGGCCACGACCGGCCCGGCCACGAACTGCGGCTGCCCCAGCGCCTTCACGGCGGCGCCGAGCGGGGCGTCGCCGCGGACCGCCGTCACCGCCCAGACGTTGCCGCTGTCGAGGTCCCCGGGCAACGCGATGACGATCTCGTGGGCGCCGCGGACCTCGATCGTCTGGCCGTCCGCCGCCGGGCCCACGTCGAGGGGCGCGGCCCACCAGGGCGCCGCCCGCTCGACGCGGAACGCGAGGTAGCGCTCGAACGGCTCGAGGCCCGCGGTCAGCGTCTGGCGCACCACCCGGGTGGCGCCGTCCTTGCGCGTCAGGTCGATCCGCGCCGGTGTCGAGCCGCCCAGCAGGACCTGCAGGGTCGCGTCCTCCCGGGCTTGCGCCAGGCGCACGGTGAGCGAGCCGTCCTCCTTCGTGTCGTGGAGGACGAGCGCCTGATCCGTCAGCGGAAACCAGCCCCGCTCGACCTCGAACGCCTTCACCCCGAGCTTGGACAGCGCCTTGCGCACCCACGGCTCCACCGCGGCCTGCGTCTTCCCCGGCGCCGCCGCGAGCACCATGGCCAGCACCACCGGGCCCCCGGCGGAGCGCCATGGCTCCACCAGCGCGTGGCCGCCGGTCGTGCCCGGTTCACGCAGCATCCAGCCGTGCTCACCCCACATCGTGACGGCGTCGCCGATCCAGGCGACCTCGCCCCACGGGGTCAGGTAGTAGTCCCCGGGGAGCCCCGGCTCCTCCACGGGCTTGTCGTCGAACAGGAGCTCGCCGCGCGTCCCCTCGCTCTTCGAGCCGGGCGCCGTGATCGCCAGTCGGTACTCCCAGCGGCCCGACCGGTAGACCCCGGGGCGTGCGATGTCCTCCTTCGCGGCGGCCCCAGCCACCGCGTCCGGGGGCGCAGCCAGGGCTGCGGGGACGATCGCCCACGGCGTCCCGATCACCGCCGCCAAGACCCCTATCCACCAACCGCGAAGACGCCACATGATGACCCTCCCACCCGGGGAAACGCGATCGAACCGGGGTCGGTCCGCAGCCATCAATCTCGACACCGGCGGCGCCGCGTCCACGGGTGACGTGAACGTCGTTCACCACGTGCGTCACCGGCCGCGTTCCGGCGCGCGTCACCCCTCGGCCCAGCGGCGGCCCTCGTCCGCGCGTTCGTGTGGTAGGCTCCGGGCCATGAAGCTGTCCGTGCCTGTCGCCTTCGCCCTCGTCGTGTCCCTGAGCGCGTGTGGCCACGCCGGTTCGCCTCACGATCGGCCGGGAGAGGCCGGGTGCCCCGAGCTGGCGTTGCTCGACCTCGCCGGCCTCGACTCCGGCGAGCAGGGCGCCGCGCTCCCCGAGGAGCTGGTGTCCGCGCTGTCGCTGGACGGCGAGACGGGGACGGTGGTGGGCGCCGCGGCGGCGGTCGGCGGGGGAGCGTGGCTGGTGGTGACGACCGCGTGTGCGGCGCCGACCCCCGATGACCCGCCCGAGTCATGCACGGGCACGCTGACGCTCCTCGGCGCAGACGGCGCGCGCCGGGCGCAGGCGGAGCTCTTCGAGGCGCCGGGGCACGTTCTGGAGTGCGAGGATCTGGCGGTCGTGCTGGCGCTCGACGTGTTGGACCTAGACGGCGACGATCGGGACGAGGCGGTCATCCGGTGGGAGGAGACGGGAGAGCCTCAGCCGGCGGTCGGGTCGCAGCGCACCGAGCACGTCGCGATCGTCGCTCTCCCGACCCTCGCGTGGCTGTGGGAGGAGCAGGTCGGGGCGCACGGTGCGGGCGGGCAGGACTCGTGTGAGTACACGCTGGTAGCCCGGCCAGCGGGGTGTACGGGGCGCCGCGAGCTCGCCTTCGAGCGCGACTGCATGACGGCGGTCTGCCGACCGGAGGACGACGAGGACGACCCCGATGGCGACGGCATCGCCGACGCGTGGTGCCCCGAGAAGGAGCCGCCCGTCGTCACCCGCGGCGTCTACCGGGCCAACCCGACCACCCGTCGGTTCGAGGCGCGCTGAGCGGCGGGTCGCGTGACAGGAGGGGCACCGGCGGCTGATCGGCGGACGCTCGTGCTTCACCCGACTGGTGCGGCCTGCGCGGAGCGGGTTCGATGCGGGCCCGGACCGCGCAGCGACCGGCGGCTGGCGCACGTCGATCCGCGGGCGGGTTGCGTGCTAGCCTCCCACGATGCACGTCCACCACCTCAACACCGCCACCATGTGCCCGCTCGGGGCTCGCTTCATCCACGGCGTCGGGAGCCCGCTCCGGCGAGGCCGGCTCGTGTGCCACACGCTGCTCCTCGAGCGACCCGACGGCCTGGTGCTCGTGGACGGCGGGCTCGGGGAGGGAGACCTCGCCGATCCGTCGCGGCTGGTCGACCGCAGCTGGCGCTTCATGGCCGCGCCGCGGCTGGATCCGCAAGAGACGGCTTTGGCGCAGGTGCGCGCGCTCGGGTTCTCGCCGTCGGACGTTCGCCACGTCGTCCTGACCCACCTCGACGTCGACCACGCGGGGTGCGTGCCGGACTTCCCGTGGGCGACGGTTCACGTGCACGAACGCGAGTTCGCGGCCGCCCTGGAGCCCGCGACGCGCGGGGAGCGACGGCGCTATGTGCCAGCTCAGATCCCGGACGCGGCGCGGGTGCGCAGCTATGCCGACGGCGGCGAGGCATGGCAGGGGTTCGTGGGGGCACGGATGCTCGACGACAAGGACCCTGACGTGGTGCTGGTCCCGCTGCCCGGGCACACGCGCGGGCACTGCGGTGTGGCGGTGAGGGGAGATCGCGGGTGGCTCTTCCACGCAGGGGACAGCTACTTCTTTCACGGACAGGTCGCCCCGGAGCCGTGGGTGCCCCGCGTCTTGGGCTGGTTTCAGCGCGGTGGCGACGTCGAGCGCGAGGCGCGGGTGCAGAACCAGGCGCGGGTGCGCACCTTCGCGCTCGCGCATCCCGAGGTCCGGGTGTTCTGCTCGCACGACGCGGTGGAGTTCGATCGCGCGGTGACCGCCGCTGCCGGGTGAGCGGCAGGCGCACGATCTCGAGCAGCAGCGGCGGCGCCCAAACGCACACCACGCCACCATCGGGCCGATCTGGTCGCCGGTGACCCGCCGGCGGTCAGCGACGCCGAGGTGCGCCGGCTGGCGTGACCGGCAAACAAGGTCAGAGCCCGTTCGGCAGCAGGGCCGGGGGAGACTAAACGGTCCATGTAGGTGTTTTTTCCGAGCGGGCCTGGGGTCCCAACCCGATGGCGGCGCCGCCGCCGCGGGCCGATAGTCTTCTCATGAGCGAGGGGGAACGCAGACGGCGCCCCCAAACGCTCCACGAACACCCGGCCGCACGGCCACGACCTGCGAGGA
>PHBI01000179.1:0-19239 GCA_002841945.1 Deltaproteobacteria bacterium HGW-Deltaproteobacteria-14 | reverse complement strand
GCGCCGACCCCGAGCTCGCGGCCCTCGAGGCCGAGGTGGCCGTCCGCGCCGCCGCCGAGAAGCGCGAGGGCTGAGCCCCGGGCCTCGGCCCCCGCCCCTGAACCGAAAGCGCCCGCGGTGACCCGCGGGCGCTGTTTCGTTTTCCGCTTGTGCGCCCGCGCAGCGGCGCTCCGAACCGCCCGCAGAACACCGTCGGCCGGGCTCTCCGCCGGCGAACTGCGCCGCAGCCTCGAGTCAGCGACGCGAGTGGGTGATCGTGGACACCTCGCGTCAATAGGTCGTGACCACCGTGATCAGGTAGTCTCCACCGCGCTCGTCGACCCGCGCGATGACCCGGACGAAGCACCACCGCTGGTCACATAGCGCGCGCCCCACGAGCTCGACCGCGCCGTCCTGCGCGGGCCGGAGGTAGAAGGGCGCTCTCACGATCCGCTCCACGGTCGAGGGCGCGATGCCGCGCTCTCGGCTCCGTTCGAGCGCGTGCTTGGTCCACGAGATCGCGGTCACGCCGACGCGCCGCTCGCCCCGAAGCTGCTTTGCCGGCCCACCTCTCCCGCGACGTAGGAGAACCCGAACGCCTGCTCCCAGCGGCGCGCGGTCTGCTCGAAGTGGGCGATGAGCGTCGGGCGCTCCTCGGGCGTCGACCCGAAGCCGCCGTCGTGGTCGAGGATCCCCCCGAACAGCGTCAGACAGTCGACGTAGTAGGCGCCCGGGGTCCCCATGTGGAGACGCCAGATCAAGTCGATGTCGAGGGTCGGGGCCAGCGCGACCCCGGGGCTGACGCGGCACAAGGCCAGAAAGCGCCGGTAGCGGTCGACGGCGCGGTCGATGTCCGCGTCCGTCCACCCCTCGGGGGTGGAGTCGGAGCGACACGCCGCGCGGCGCAGGTCGACGCTGAGGATCGGGAGGTCGGCGGGGTCGAAGGAGTCGAGGTCGTGCATGGGTCTCTCGGTCTCGGGGTGGTGCGCGTGGCGCGACCAGGCCGATAGCAGGTCCCGTGCCAGCCTCAGGGCTGATTGGTTTCAGAAGGTTACCGAGCGCCGTCGCGATCCAACGGCGCTGGCGGGCGCTCGCGGGTCAGCGGTTGGAAATTTTCTTCCAGCGGTTGCTGAAGGTCCTGCGCTCGATCCCGACGAGCTTGGCCGCCTCGGTCTGATTGCCACCCGTCTGCGCCATCGCGGTGAGCAGCAGGTCGCGCTCGGTCGCGGCGAGGTGTGCGTCGAGGTCGAGGGGCAGCGAGGGCAGAGCCCCTGCCGGTGTCGCTGGCGGCTCGTCCCCATTGTCGCCATCGAGCGCGTCCATCGCGGCCTGCGCGGCGCCGTCGAGCCCTTCGCGCTCGAAGGCCGCCACGCCGTGCCACGCCGCCCGGTGCAGGTCGCGCAGGTTTCCCGGTAGCGCGTGGCTGCTCAGGCGATCGAGCAACTCCGAGTGTTTGCCGAGCCCGGCGAGGGGGCGGCGAAGGCCGCACGCCCGCGCGACCCGGTGGAGGGTCGAGCGCCACAGCGGCGGCAAATCCTGGCGTCGCTCGCGCAGGGGCGGCAGGCGCAGGGTGACCGTGGCGATGCGGTCGAGGAAATCCTCATCGAGGGCCTCGCCCCGCAGCTCGTCGATCGGGCGGTTGGTCGCGGAGACGAGCCGGAACTTCGAGTGTCGCGTCCGTGAATCACCGAGGCGTCGGAAGCCGCGCCCCTCGACCGCGGCGATCAGCAGCCGCTGGGTCGTTCGGTCGAGGTCGGCGATCTCGTCGAGGAGCAGGGTGTCGCCGTCGGCCTCCTCGAGCAAGCCGCGGCGCTCGCCGTTGGCGCCGGTGAAGGCGCCCTTGACGTGCCCGAACAGCTCGGATCGAGCCAGCTCCGGGTTCGCCCGAAACTGCCCGCACACCACGACCGGCCAGGGCTTGTCCCCGAGCTTGCGGAAGGGGCTCCGCGCCCGGATGACGTTCGCCAGGGTGGTCTTGCCGATGCCGCGCTCGCCGAGGAGCAAGAGCGGGACGGGCAGGGGCGCGAAGCGGTCGATCTGGTCGAGGACGCGGCGGGCTGCTGGGCTGTGGACCTGCGCTGGGTCCCACAGCGCCGCGTCGTCGAGGTCGCTCGGGAGCGACGTGGGGGCGTCGCGTAGCCGCTTGAGCCACGTGTCCACTGCCAGATCGACGACGTGAACCGGGTCCTCGCCCGGCCCGCGCCGGTCCTCGGCTACGGTCTGGATGGGCACGACCTTCCCCCCGACGAAGCCGGTCGTGGCCAGCAGGAGCCACACGGCGTGCATGGCGGGTGTCCCCGGTGACAGGTGGAGATAGATGGTCGCCCCGCCGTGCGCGTCTCGGACCTCGCGCAGCACCTGCTCGGCGAAGTCGCGGATGGCCTCGTGCTGGGTCGGGCTCGCGGCCGTCTTCCACGGGCACAGGTGTAGCGTCGGAGCGAGCTGCTCGGGGACGGCCGCGAGCTCGCTGCGGGTCCGGGCGAGGGCATCGCGTTCGCGCTCGGTGCCGTCCGGGGCGTCGCGATAGCACAGGTAGAGGTGCGCGAATCGACCTCGGAGCTTGCTCGCCGGGTCCGCGAAGACGTTGAGCAGCGGCGCGGCGGCGAACCCGATGCTCACCCAGCTGATCAGGACGTGTCGCTCGTCACCCACGGCGGCCTCCTCGATGCGTGCTCATCATGGAAGATTCTTTCCAGACTGTCGCCCGTCGCGGGCTACTCCGAGCACGCCTCGGCCTTGCGGGCGCAGGCCAGCAGGCAGGCCTCGGTCGCTTCGTTTCGCGGGTCACTGCGCTGATCGCACGGGGCCGGACACTGCTTCAGGCACGGCATCCCGGGCGGTACAGCCCGACCGACCGCCTCGTCATGGCCAACGAGAGTGCCCCAATAGCCACGCTCGTCTCCCATCGCGCCCTCGTTGCGCCATACGCCATAGAGCGCGCCGTCTACCAGGCCCAACCGCAACGACATCTCCACGGGCTCGGGCACGCCGGGAGCGGTCAGCCGCACGTCGGCGAGCACCGCCGTGTCGCCGGTCCGCGAGGACGCGACCTTCACCGCGCCCGAGCGCACGTGTTCCCGGAACTCACCCTTTTCGGTGTAGCCGGTGCGTGTGAGGACGCCTTGCAGGGGGCAGCTGGGGCCTCGCTTGACGACCAACTCGTAGTGGGCACGCACGCCCTCGGCCCGCGCTTTGAAGCGCTGCTTGGCCCCCAGGACCTGGGTCTGGAAGAGCCAAGTGCCGACCAGGTCGTCGGGGCAGGAGCCGGCCGCGCCGCGGGTCGATGTCTGCACATCGCTCAAGTCGCCGAGCCCCGCGGCGATGGGGATGGCGAGGGCGACCACCGCGGCCACGGCGAGCCCGATGATCAGCCCGCGGCGACGTGTGGCTGCGGTGCCTTCGAGCCTGGCCGGCGCGCGCGCCAGGGCCGGAGCCGGGGCGTCACCGGGGCGCAGCGGGTCGAGCAGCTGCACCGCGATCGATCGCTCGGCGGTGTCGCTCCAGCCGGGGTTGTCGGCGTGGTACTCGTTGTCGCCGATCCGGACGTCGCCGGATCGCCGCCCGAGCCCCTTCCAGACGACCAGCTCCTCGCCGTCCCCTCCCTCGGGGCGGGCGAAGTACAAGAAGGGGTGCAGGTCGAGCAGACGCCCGGCCCGATCCCACAGGTACAAGCGATCGGCCCTCGGCCAGCCTCGCAGGCGCATCTTCGCCGGGGCGCGGAGGTGCCCGTCGTAGCCACGCAGGTCCGTGACGCGCGCGACGAAGATCCCCTGCTCGTCCGACGCCTCGGGCCGGGAGAAGCGCAGCAGCGGGTAGCTGCGCAGCCACGCCAGCGAGCCCAGCAGCTCAGCGGCGAGCTCGAGGAACGCCCCGCGCTCCTCGGCCCGGCGCGCCGGGTCGAGCTCGTCCCAGTGGGCGAGCAGGTTGCGCTGCTTCGTCGCGCTCCTCTCGTCGCCGTGGTGGCGCTCCGGCCAGCTGACCAGCTCCGGGGCGAAGGCGCGCTCCGCCAGCAGCGGGCCGAGCTGCCGAGTCAGCTTGGCGAAGGAGCCGAGCGTGGGTCGGTTGAAGTCGTCGAGGATCTCGGGAAGTTCCAGCGTCGTCCCATCGAGCAGGTTCGCGAGCTGCAGCGCCGCCACCAAGCGCAGCGCCACCTCGACCGCAGCGACCGCGGCCGCGAGCTGGGCGTCGGTGTCCTCGGCGCGGCGGACCTGCTGCCAGGCCCGCGCGATCGGGTAGGGGAGCTCGGTGCTGAGCCAGCTCGGGCCTGGTGCGTCGGCTATCACGCCGCGATGATGCCACGCTCGACGGCGGCTCGCAGCCCCACCTGCCCAACACGCGCAACTAGACCCACCGAGCGACACCTGGCCAACGCATTCCCCCGCCGAGGAAACGAGATTCCGAAACACCGACCACCTGGCCGCGCGCGGCGCCGACCGCGTACGCAAAACACCTGTGATATCGAGCTTCTCTACAGGGCGCCTGCGATCCGACGGCGCCTGGCACGCCTCGTGCTCTCCCGCTGAGCATCGAGGAGGGGAGCTCATGCTGGAGAGTGCAGGTGTCGTGGCCAACATCATGGTCGGATCGGCAGGGGAGCGACGGCGGGTCCTTGCGCCGGCTGTGAAGGTCGATGGCGCGAGCGTCGAGTCGACCCGGCGCGTGGTGCTGGGCGAGCTGGTCTGGACGCGGGACAAGGACCCGCGGGTCCCGCTCGGGCACGCCTCGCTGAAGGCGGCGCTGCTCCGGGTGGCCGGGCTCGAGGTGCGGTCGGTGGTCGTGGCCGTCAACGGGAGCCACGACGCCGAGAGCGTCGCCGCGATGGTGATGACGCTGGCCGCCGGCGTGCCGGACCCCGATGTGGACGTGGCGTTCGGGGCCTACGTCTGGGGCGAGGCGCTGCTGCGGGCCACCCTGAAGGCGCTGCGCCGCCGCGGATTCCGCGGGCGCATCATCCTGGGCGGCCCGCAGATCTCGTACTGCCGCGGCGGGCTGGAGGGCCTCTACCCCGAGGCGGACGGCTTCGTGCGGGGCTACGGTGAGGAGGCGCTGTGCGCGATCGCCGCACGCGGCGGGAGGCCGACCGTGCAGGGGGTGCACTGGGCGGGAACCCTCGACGCCTGCGAGCAAGCGCACGTCGACCTGGAGCGGCTGCCGTCGCCGTGGCTCGAGGGCCTCATCCCGCTGGAGGGGCAGCGCTTCGTGCGCTGGGAGACCCAGCGCGGCTGCCAGTTTCGATGCTCGTTCTGCCAGCACCGGGAGGCGGGGGTGCGGCTCGGTCGGCGTGCGCTCGCGACGCCGCGGATCGAGGCGGAGATCGATCTGTTCTGTCGCGCCGGCGTCGAGGACATCGCGGTCCTGGATCCGGTCTTCAACACGGCGCCCCACGCGACGTCCGTCCTCCAGCGCTTCGCGGACCATGGCTTCCGTGGGCGGCTGTCCCTGCAGTGTCGCGCGGAGGCCATCAGGGAGGGCTTCCTCGACGCAGGCGCCGGCCTCGACCTGCGGCTCGAGCTCGGCCTACAGACGATTCACGAGCGCGAGGGTGAGGCCATTCGGCGCAAGAACCACCTGCCTCGGGTGGAGACGGCGCTCGCTGAGATCCGCCGACGCGGCGTCGACCACGAGGTCTCGCTCATCTTCGGCCTGCCGCTGCAGACCCTCGCGTCCTTCGAGCAGAGCGTGGCGTGGTGCCTCGAGCGGCGCGTTCCGGTCATCAAGGCGTTCCCGCTGCTGATCCTGCGCGGGACGGCCCTCGACCACGACCGGGGCCGCTGGGGCCTGGTCGACGACGGCGGACCGATGGGCAGGGTCGTCGCGTCGAGCACCTTCGACACGGCCGATTGGCTGGCGATGGCCCGGCTCTCGGAGGCGCTCAGCCAGACCGAGGGGCGCCACCCCGAGACCCTGGAGGCGCTGCGTCGGCTCGCAGGTGACCTCACTCCCGACCTGTTTCGCTGGCAACCAACCCCACTTCGAGGTGCTGCATGAACGTCCTAAGCCGCCACCCCATGCTCGTCGTCTTCGAGGGCCTCGACGGCGCAGGCAAGACCACCTGCGCTCGCCTGGTCGCGGAGCGGCTGAGCGCGGTCTACCTGACGACGCCCGCCCCGGAGGTGCGCGAGTACCGCGACGACCTGATCGCGCGCTACGCTGGCTGCCAGGAGGCCCACCAGCTGTTCTACCTGTCGACCGTCTTCGACGCCTCCCGGCGCGCGGCGGCGCTGCTCGCGGATGGCCGGTCCGTCGTCGTGGACCGGTACTTCCTGTCGACACAGGCCTATGCCGCGTTCCGGGGCTCGAAGCTCGACATCGACGCTGTCGGCGGGCTGCTCACACCGGCCCACGCGACGGTGTTCATGGACGCCGACCTCGCGGTGAGACGCGAGCGACTGCTCGGCCGCGGCCTCTCCCCGGCCGACCGGGAGACGATGTCTCCGGCCGCCGACGCCCGCCTGCGGGAGGAGCACTTCGCCCGCACCGGGCTCGGGGTCGTCGGGCGCTTCATTCGCGTCTGCAGCGACGTCGAGGACCCCGAGGAGCTCGCGAGGCGCATCGAGGCCGAGCTGCTCGGGCCGTAGGGAACAGCGACGGTAGGCCGCACGAAACCGGAGACCGCGCGCGGAGACGAAGGCGGAGACGAAGACCGAAGACGGAGACGGAGACGATGGCTGAGGGTCGTTCACCGGGCCTGCGGACGAGCCAGGCGGCCCTCCTTATGACCCCGAACGGGCCCTGACGGGCCGCGGTTCGGCGCCGAAAATGGCGAACCGCGGCCCGAATCGGCGCCAAATCGAGCCGAAGACGCACCTCGGCGCGGCGATCGCGCGGGTCGCTGGCTCAGGCGAGGGCGAGGGGCGGTGCGGGCGGGGCCGGTGGAGCGCGGAACCCGGCGAGCACCGCGAGAAAGCCCGGGGGCGGTTGCCGGGACGCCCGATGGAGCTCGCCCATCCGCCACGTCCCCGGCGGAAACGAGGCCTGGCGATCCCCGAGACGCCAGGCATCAAGCGCTTCCCAGTAGATCCATCGGAAGAGGCGAATGGCCGCCAGCGCCGCCTTACAGGTCTCGCGAGGACCGGCGACGAGCGGCTTGATCTTGCGCCGGATCTCCGAGGTCCGCGGACGCGACGACCACCGCTGCCTCAGGACGCCGCGAGCGCCGAGAAACGGCCGCTTCGCCTCGTTCTGAAGCGCGCGAAGCCGCTCCTCCTCGGCGCTCACACGGCGCGCGATGCGAGCGGCGAACTCCGCCGGCGCCATCCCCTCGTGGGTCGGCGGCACCGCATACGCGAGCTCGGCCTCCGCCGGCATGACGCCGTCGGGCTGGAAGAACCACGCCGGCCGCTTCACCACCTTGGGCGGACGCACCCACACCTGGGGGCTGCTCCGAACGCCGGGCCACTCGCTGCCATACTCCACGAGGCCCGCCGCGACCGCATTCGCCAACGTGTAGACGATCTTCCTCTCGACCGCCTCCGCGTCCAGCAGGATCTCGACGTGCACCTGTTCGCCATCCCAGAACCGCCCCCACCGCCCCCGGTGGCAATTCACCACCCGCGCCACCAGGCTGTCGAACCACTGCAGGAACGCAGGATAGCGACCGGCAGGATCGCTGATGATCAGGTGGTAGTGGTTCGAGAGGAACACCGCGGCCACGATCGCCACCCCGAAGCGCGCCATCCCCACCGCCATCAAGTACTCCAGCGCCGCGCGCACCTCGGCGTCCGGACGCAACAGATAGCGCCGGTCAATGCATCGCCGGGTCACCATGACAACAGCCCCCGGCACGACGGGCCTCGCAACAGACATCTCCTGTTCTTTGTCGTCGAAGCCCCGATTCGTTCCGCAATTTCTGAGCGCGACCGAAAAAAGGAGGCGCGCGCGATGGGGAATCGAGCCCGCTGACCCCTGAACGCCGCAGCCCCGCCGGCGAGCCGCCGAACCAGGCCGCCAGCGCCACGTCCGAGCCCTCAGGCCAGCTTGCGGCTCAACGTCAGGACCGCGAGGCCGAAGATGCTCAGGCCCATGCCGGCGAGCGCCGTCAGCTGGGGCAAGAGGTCGCCGAAGCCCGAGCCCTTCAGCATCACCGCGCGCATCACCTCGACGAAGTGGCGCACCGGGTTGAACAGCGTCAGCGGCTGCAGCCAGTCGGGCATGTTGGCGATTGGCGTGATGAAGCCGCTGAGCAGGATGGCCGGCATCACGAAGAGCATCGCCACCATGAAGGCCTGCTGCTGCGTCTTCGCCAGCGCGCTCACGAACAGCCCGATGCCGAGCACACTCAAGAGGTACAAGGCCCCACCGGTGAACATCACCGCCAGATCCCCGCGCAGCGGCACGTCGAACAGCACCATCGCGGCCGCCACCACCAGGCCGAGGTCGATGAGCCCGACCACCCCGTAGGGGATGGTCTTTCCGAGCACCAACGTCAGCGGCTGGATGGGCGTCACGAGCACCTGCTCGAGGGTCCCGACCTCTTTCTCCCGCGCGAGCCCCATCGCCGTCACGATGAGCGACACGATGAGCAGCAGCGTCGCCGCCACCCCCGGCACGAAGTAGTGCGAGCTCGTCAGGGTCGGGTTGTAGAGCACCCGCGGCTCGACCGCCGTCACCCCCATCGACACCGCCGCCCCGCGCGCCGCCGACGCCTGGGCCAGCCGCACCTCCACGTCCCCGAGCGCCTGCCGCGTCGCGTAGGCCATCAGCGCGTTCTGCGACACGATCGCGCGGTTCGAGTCCGACCCGTCCGTCAGCCCCTGGACCTCCACCGGCCGCCCCGCCGCGCGGTCCCGCGCGAACCCCCGCGGCACCACCACCGCGAGCGCGGCGCGCCCCGACGCCACCACCTCCATCGCGTCCGACGCCCGCTCCACCTGCTCGGTCAGCTTGAACGTGTCCCCCGCCACCAGCCCCGCCAGGAACTCCCGGCTCGACGCCGTCCGGTCCTCGTCGGCGACCACCGTCGGCACCTGGTTCACGTCCAGGTTCACCGCGTAGCCCAGCACGATCAGCTGAAACACCGGCGCCACCAGCAGCACCGCCAGCACCCGCTTGTCCCGCGCCGTCTGCCGGATCTCCTTCAACATCACGGCCGCCAGCGCCGTCGGGCGGTGAAGCCTCATGCGACCCTCCGCTGAAAGCGCTTGGTGGCCACGAGCAGCATCACCCCGAAGAAGATCGCCATCGCGACCAGATCCGGCCACACCACCTCGAGCCCGTTGCCGCGCAACAGCACCCCGCGCAGCCCGTCGATGAAGTACGTCGCCGGCAGCACGTGCGCGACGGCCTGGAGCGCCGGCGGCATGTTCTCGACCGGGAACACGAAGCCGCTCAGCAGCATCGCCGGCAACAGCGTCGAGATCGCAGCCGCCTGGCTCGCCACCATCTGGTTGCGCGTCAGCACGCTGATCACCAGCCCCTGCATCAGCATCGCCAGCAGAAACACTGACGAGATAAGAAACAGCAGCGGCAGACTGCCATTCACCGGCACATTGAACAGCACCACCCCCACCACGAGCACCAGCAGCACCTGCAAGAGCCCCAGCGCGAAGTACGGCGCGAGCTTGCCGAGGATGATCTCGAGCCGCCCCACCGGCGTCGCGAACAGCTGCTCCATCGACCCCCGCTCGTACTCGCGCGCCACCGTCAGCGCCGTCAGCATCACCGCGACGAGCACCAGGATCACCACGATCAACCCCGGCACCAACACCACCGACGACTCGAGCCGCGGGTTGAACAGCGTCCGCACCCGCGCCTCCACCGGCATGTCGAAGCCGCCCAGCTGCACCTGCGCCCGCCCAAGGGACTGCGCCAGCGCGATGCTGTTCGCGTAACCCAGCGCGATGGACGCGCTCATGTTGTCCGCGCCGTCCAGCAGCAGCTGCGCCGTGGCGTCCTCGCCCCGGCGCACATCGCGCGAGAAACCAGACGGGATGACAAGCGCCGCCCTGGCAATGTCGCGACGCAACAGGGGCTCGACGCCGGCGGCGTCCTCGCGGGTGGCCACCAGGTCGAACAGGTCCTGGGCGGTGAACGCCGCGACGAGCGCGCGCGACTCGGTCGAGCGGTCCTGGTCGACGATGGCGAGCGGGATGTGCTCGACGTCGAAGCTCACCGCGTAGCCGAAGAGCAGGATGAGGAAGACCGGCATCCCCAGCGCGAAGATCAGGATCTGCGGGTCCCGGAGGATGTGAAACACCTCCTTGTGAGCGACGGCGCGGACGCGGGTCAGCCGGATCATGCCGCCGCTCCTTCGCCCTGACCGCCGCGCCCACGCCCAACGAGCTCGAGGAACACGTCCTCGAGGGTCGCCTGGCTCTCCTCGACCCGGAGGGCGCCGAGCCCCGCCGCCCGCAGCGCGGCCTCGAACCCGTCACGCTGGGCTAGCGCGCCGGTAACGCGAACGTGGATCTGACGCCCAAAGACCTGGATGGCCCGCACGTCCGGCCCGCGCAGCGCCGCCGTCACCTGCTCGCGCGTCGCCCCCTCGACCGCCCACACCTGACCGGGGACGTGGGTCGCCTTGAGCCCCGGCGGCGTGTCGAGCGCCACCAGCGCGCCATCGACCATCAGCCCCACGCGGTCGCAGTACTCGGCCTCGTCGAGGTGGTGGGTCGTGACGAAGACCGTCGTCCCGGCGCGCACGATCTGCCGGATGATGCGCCAGAAGTCGCGGCGCGAGGCGGGGTCGACCCCGGCCGTCGGCTCGTCGAGGAACACCAGCGCCGGCTCGTGCAGCAGCGCCGAGGCGAGCGCCAGGCGCTGGCGGATCCCGCCCGGCAACGAGCGCGTCAGGGTCGCGCGCCGGTCGCCGAGGCCCGCGTGCTCGAGGGCCCAGGCGATGCGCGCGGCGCGCCGCGCGCCATACATCCCGTAGGCCCCCGAGAAGAACGCCAGGTTCTCCTCCACCGTGAGGTCGAGGTAGAGCGAGAAGCGCTGCGACATATAGCCGATGGACCGCTTCACGTCGCGCGGGCGGGTGCCGACGTCGTGGCCGGCGACGAGCGCCCGGCCGCCGGTCGGGGCGAGCAGCCCGCACAGCATCCGGATGGTCGTCGTCTTGCCGGCCCCGTTGGCCCCGAGGTAGCCGAAGATCTCGCCGCGGGCGACCTCGAAGCTCACGCTGTCGACCGCGGTGAACTGCCCGAAGCGCTTGGTCAACGCGTCCACCTCAATGATCGGGCCAACGCTCGGGGCGGGGGCGCTCATCACGCGGCCTCGGCGTCGGCGAGCAGCCCGAGGTAGACGTCCTCGAAGTCGGGGGACACCTCGGACACCGTGAACGACGCGCCACCCCTCCGGCCGAGGTCGGTGAACGCCGCGACCGCCGGGCGCGGGACGACCACCCGCAGGTCCGCCCCGTGGGGGGACAGCGCGAGGACGTCCGGGCGGTCCTCGACGGCGGCCTCGACGGCCGCGCGGTCTTCGCAATGCAACATGAGCGTCGCGTGGTGGAAGTCGCGAATGAGGCGCTCGGGCGGCCCCTCGGCCAGAAGCTCTCCGCGGTGCAGCAAGCCCACGCGGTCGCAGCGCGCGGCCTCGTCCATGTAGGGCGTCGCGAGCAGCACCGCCATGCCGCCGTCGACGAAGCGGTGGAGCAGATCCCAGAGCTCCCGGCGGCTGACCGGGTCGACGCCGTTGGAGGGCTCGTCGAGGACCAGGACCGGCGGGCGGTGCAGCAGCGCACAGGCCAGCGCGAGCTTCTTGTACATGCCGCCGGACAGCGCGTCGGCGCGGCGGTCGCCGAAGCGGGACAGGCGCGTGATGTCGAGGAGCTGGTCCATGCGCTCGCGCGCCTCGGCCTTCGGGAGGCCGAAGAGGCGCCCGAAGAAGGTGAGGTTCTCGGTGACGCTGAGATCGCCGTAGAGGCTGTACTGCTGCGGCATGTAGCCGATGGACTCGCGCACGGCGGCGGCGGTGGACTCGGCGGACAGGCCACGGACGCGGGCCTCGCCGCCGTCGGGGGCGACGAGCCCGGTGACCATGCGGATGGTCGTGGTCTTGCCGGCGCCGTCGGGGCCGACCAGGCCGTAGAGCTCGCCGGGGGCGACGGTGAAGCTCAGGTCGTCGACGGCGACGTTGTCGGCGAAGGCGCGGCTCAGGTGCTCGGCGACGATGGCCGGGGCGTCGGGGTCGGGGGTGTCCCGGGGCGCGACGGCGGCCCGCGCCGCGCCGCGCTTGCGGCCGAACATCACTTGCGCTCCGTCCCGGGCAGCGTGATCTCGACCGGCATCCCGGGGCGGAGCTTGCCGTCGGGGTTCGGGACCTCGACCTCCACGGCGTAGACCAGGCGGTCGCGGTCGTCGCGGGTCTGGACGTTGCGCGGGGTGAACTCCGCCTCGGTGGCGACGCGCCGGACGGTGCCGGCGAAGCTCTCGCCGGGCAGCGCGTCGGCGACGACGGTGACCGGGCGCCCGGGGGCGGCGGCCTCGAGCTCGGCGTTCGGCAGATAGAAGGTGGCGGTGACCTCGTCGATCGCCGTCAGGGTCAGCACGCGCCCGCCGGGCATGACGAGCTCGCCGGGCTCGAAGCTGCGCAGCGAGACGTAGCCGTCGATCGGGGCCGTCAGCGTACACTCGGCCCGGGTGACGCCGGCCCGGGTGCGTGCGGCCTCGGCGGCGACCTTCTGGGCGTCGGCGGCGGCGACCTGGGCCGTGGCGGCCTGCACGCGGATGGTGGCGGCGGCCTCGCCCTGGGCGACGGCGTCGGCCTGGCGCGAGACGGCCTCGGCGCTGGCCCCGACGGTGGAGAGCTGAGCCGACAGGGCGCGGGACTCGCTCTGCACCTTGTCGAGCTCCTGGACGCTGGCGCCGCCTGCGTCGGCGAGGGTCGAGACGCGGGTCGCGGCGCGCTCGGTGGCGTCTTTCTGGACCCTGATCGCGCGGCGCTGGGACTTGACGGCGTCGGCCTGGGCGCGGGCGGCGATGGTCTGCGCCTGGGCCGCCTCGACCCCCTGAGACGCGAGGTCGACCTGGGCGCGCGCGGCGGTGGCCATCGCCTCGGCGGCCTTCACGGCGGCGTCGGCCTGGGCATAGGCCGCGTCGACCTCGGCGCAGTCGAACGCGACGAGGGTGTCGCCGGCCTTCACGCGGTCGCCCTCGCGGACGTTGAGTGCGGTGATGCGGGCGGGGAGCTTGGCGACGACGTCGACCTCGGTGCCCTCGATGGTCGCGCTGCCGCCGGAGGCGCGGTCGGCCCGGGCGTTCTGGGCGCTGAGCTCGAGGTAGAGGACGACCGAGAGGCCGATGACGAGGAGGATGAAGACGGGGATGACGCGCTTCACGGGCGGACCTCGGGGGACGCTGGGGTACCGGTGGCGCCGGCGGCGCGGAGCGCCTGGGCGTGGGCCATGGCGGCGTCGAAGCGGGCCTTGACGAGGGAGAGGCGGGCCTCGTCGAGCTGGGTCTCGGCCTGCTGGACGTCGAGGGCGGTGGCGAGGCCGCCGGAGAGCCCACCGCGGGCCGCGGTGAGGTAGACCTCGGCCGCGGCGACCCGGCGGTCGGCGGCGGTGACGTTGGCGGCGGCCGTGCGCGCCTTGGCGGCGGCCTCGATCTCCTGGCGGCGGATGTCCTCGGCGGCGGCCTCGGCGAGCTGGCGCAGCTCGAGGCGACGCGAGGCGATCTCGTCCTCGCGCAGGCCCGTGATGCCGCCGTCCCAGAGCTTCCAGGTGAGCTGGACGCCGGCGGCGCCGAACAAGCCCGCCTGGTCCTCGACGAAGGTGACCGGGTACTGGTAGCCGCCGCGGGCGAAGAGATCGATCGTCGGCCAGCGGGTCGCGCTGACGGCGTCCCCCTGGGCGGCGACGGCGCGGTCGGCGGCGTCGAGGCGGCGCAAGAGCGGGTGGGTGGAGCCCTGGAGCTCGAGGTGGACGACGGCCGCCGGGGCCGGCGAGGCGGCGCGGGCGAGGCCGTCGAGGGTGTCGGTGAGGGGCAGCGGGCCGCCCGGGGGGAGGCCGAGCAGGACGCGCAGGGTGTCGCGGGCCTGGCCGGCGTTGTTGGCGGCCTCGTCCCGGCGGGCCTGGAGGTCGGCGAGGCGGGCGTCGGCGGCGGCGATCTGGACCTTGGCGCCGAGGCCGACGTCCTCGCGCTTCTGGGCGAGGTCGCGGGAGGCCTGGGCGGTGGTCAGCGCGCGGTCGGTGGCGCGGACGACGTCGTCGAAGAAGAGGGCGGCGAGGTAGGCGGCGCGGGCGGCGTAGGCGACGTCGGCGGCCTGGGCGTCGGCCTCGGCGTCGGTGGCGCGGGCGGAGGCGCGGGCGGCGCGGGCGAGGGCGTCGCGCGCGCCGAAGTCCCAGGCGCGCCAGCCGACGGTGAGCTGGGCGCCGGCGGAGTGCGCGGAGCCGAGCTCGCGGTCGATCTTCATCGACTCGGTCTCGCCGGGGAGGGTCAAGCCGGTGTCGATGCTGAGCTTCGGCAGCGGCTGGGCGTAGCGGTACCAGGCGTCGGCCGAGACCTGGGGGAGCCAGGCGTGAGCTGCCTGATCGGCCTGGATCTCGGCGGTCCGCGCGGCGGTGTGCTTGGCCGCCAGCGCTGGGTGCCGGGCGACGACGGCGGCGACGACGTCGTCGAGGGTCCCGGACGGCGAGCTCGGCGCAGGCGCCGGGGCGCTCGCGGTCGCGACGGCGACGAGCCAGGAGAGGAGAGCTGACATGGAGGCGTCCCTGTCAGGAGGCGACGCCGGGGCCGCCCAGGTGAGGGCGGCGGAGGCGCCGCCGCCGTCGAGTATCGGTCCGAATCCGGGCGGCGTCCAACGCGGTCCCGGACGCGGCGAAGCTCGCCGCGCGTTGCGGGTCCTCAGCAACACCCGTGCCACCCGTATTGGGGGGCACGAGCGAGGAGCCAGGCGGGTCCTCGGCTCGCCGAGTGGCGGCCGTCCCGACAGGGGGTGTTGGAAAACCGACAGCGCCGCCCCGGGCCAAACGGCCTCGACGGCGCGGCGGGCATCGGCCACTATGCCGGCGCCGTCGACGCCGCCGAGGACACCGTGGCCCACCGCTGGAAGGACATCGCCATCGCCATCGCCGCCGCCGCGCCGCTCGCGATCGCGGTCGTGCGCACCGCCGCCGCCCCCACGGTGCAGGCCGTCGCCCACGCCTCCCCGGAGACCGCCGCCCACGTCGCCAGCGACGTCGCCCGCGCCGAGCCGATGATGCGCCGCAACGCCCGACGCAACTTCCCCGGTGATCACTGGTCCCAGGACGACGACTTCCACAACCAGGAGCGGGTCCTCGCCGGCGCCCTCGCCTCCCGCTACGGCCTCGATCCCAGCGAGGTCTTCGCCATCATCGACGCGGACCTCCGGCGCCAGCGCGACCCCCACCGCGAGAGCGGCGCCGCCCCGTGCAAGCCGCGCCCCTTCTACGACTGAGCCGTGACCACCCTGCCCCACACCTCCCCGTGGCTCCTGCGCGTCCAGCGCGGCCTCGATCACGGCGCCCGGCGCGGCCTCATCCGCCTCGCCGTGTTCGCCGCCTTCGCCCTGTGGGCCCTGTGGCACGCCTTCGGCGACGCCGGCCAGCTCAACGACTTCTACGACGCGCACTTCCTCCTCGGCTACGAGGACCACGCGGTGCGCACGGTCCTCGAGCACGCCCAGCTCCCCTGGTGGGACCCCTACAGCTGCGGCGGCCTCTACTCCCTCGGCAACCCCCAGACCCGCTGGGGCGCGCCGACGCTGCTCCTGAGCCTCCTCTTCGGCGCCGCCCGCGCCGTCCCCCTGGTCGTCTTCGCGATGCTGATCATCGGCGCCGAGGGCACCTACCGCCTCATCCGCCTGCGCACGCCGTCCCCCGGCTTCGCCATGCTGGCCGCGCCGATCTACATGCTCAGCGGCTACCTCGCCGCCGCCTACTGGCTCGGCTGGGTCCAGTTCTTCGGCTTCGCGCTCATGCCCTGGGTCCTCTACGGCACGACCCGCGCCCTCCGCGGCGATCTCCGTGGCCACCTCGTCGCCGCCGTCGCCTTCGCCTTCATGGTCGGCTTCGGCGGCACCTACGCGACCCCCTTCACGGTGCTGCTGGCCGCCCTCGAGGGCCTCGCCTGCGCCCCCCGCCAGCGCGCCTGGCGCCCCTGGGGGCTGTTTCTCCTCCGCGGCGCCGCGCTGGCCGTGCTGCTCCTGGCCATCTCGTGGTTCCGCGTCGGCCCGATCCTCGACGAGATGGCCCGCGCCCCCCGCGTCATGGCCGGGGCCCCGGGCCACACCTTCGGCAGCCTCGTCTCCATGGCCTTCGGCCAGATCCCCGACAACCCCGTCGGCTTCCCCCCCGGCAGGCTCTACATCGGCCTCGCCCCCCTCGCGCTCGTCGCGATCCTCGGCGCCTTCCGGCGGCGCATGTGGGCCCACACGGCCATCACCCTCTTCCTCATCGTGGCGGCCACCGGCTACCACTACGGCGCCGGCCCCTTCGTGTGGCTCCGCGAGCTGCCGGTCTTCGACACCCTGCGCTACCCCGAGCGGCTGCTCCTCGTGGCGACCCCGCTCTACGCCGAGCACGTCGCCAGCGGCCTCTGGCTCATGACCCGCTGGGCGCGCCGGCGCCCGCGGCTGTGGGTGCTGCCGGCCGCCGCGACGCTGCTGCTGATCACCTCGGTGAGCTTCGAGGCGGCCCGCTTCGAGGGCCTCACCCACCACATGACCATGGTGTCGATGCCGATCCAGCAGGCGCGCCCCTTCCAACAGGCCCGCGGCAACCGCTGGAAGGCCGGCTTCTTCAGCTACCAGAGCCGCGGCTCCATCTCGTGCGGCGAGGCCTACCCCGTCGCGATGTCCACCGAGCTGCGCGGCGACCTCCCCGCCGACGAGTACCTGACCGACCCCGCCGCCGGCACCGTCCACCGCGACGACTGGTCCCCCGGGCGCGTCGCCCTGACCGTCGACCTGCGCGCCGCGACCACCCTGCGCGTCAACCAGAACTACCACCCCGGCTGGCGCAGCAGCGTCGGCGTCGCCCGCAGCGATCAGGGCCTCATCGCCGTCGACCTCCCCGCGGGCCGCCACGAGGTCGTGCTGAGCTTTCTCCCCCGCTCGGGGGTCGTCGGCCTGGGGACGAGCCTGCTGGCGCTGCTCCTGGCCTTCGCGGTGCTCCGCTGGCGCGCCCGCCGCGGCCTCGCTGAGCCCCGCGCGCTCGCGGCCTTCATCGGCGGCCCGCTGCTCGCCTTCGCCGTCGTGAGCCTGCTGGCGCCGAGCGAGGTCCGAGACGCCCCGCGCCTCGTCAACGCCGACGGCACGCCGCTCGTCATCGAGGCGCTCCCGGCCGACGCCGAGCGCGTCGACGTCGCCTTCGCCGCGCCGGTGGAGCTCCTCGGCGGCCGCCTCGTCGGCCCGGACGCGGAGGGCATGCTGCGCGGCGAGCTGTGGTTCCGCATCACCGGCGGCGTCCCCCGCGAGGTGGGCGTCTTCGCGCACATCGAGCAGGGGGGGCGCGTCGTGCGCGAGGCCGACCACGAGGTGCTCGGCGGCACCTGGTTCTTCGCGAACGCGCCGCGGGACGTCATCCTCCGCGACGCCTTCACGGTCATGGTCGATCGCCGGGCGCCGGGCACGTTCACGCTCTTCGCCGGGCTCTGGAACATCTCGGGCGACAAGCGGCGCGTCCCGATGATCTCCCACGCGCCGACCGCCGAGGTCCGCGACGACCGCGTGCGCCTCGGCGACGCCGTGCCCAGCGCGCCCTGAGGGGACGCCCCAAGGCGCCGCGGTGACCTGGCTTGTTGCGCGATCGACGCACGTCGCGCGTGACCTCGCGCGCGAGGTGTCGTACGAGACGACCATGTCGAACACGCCGAAAGTCGTCTCGCTGACCCCCGCCGTCTTCCACCTGCCCGCGGCGGTCAACGCCGTCTCGCGGAGCTACGGGGACAACCCCATCGTGCCGCGCGGGCCGAAGTTCAAGCCGATCCTCGACCGCGTGCGCCACGGGCTCGTCGCCGCGCTCGGGGCCGAGGCGGACTACGAGGCGATCCTGCTCACCGGCAGCGGCTCGACGGCCATCGCGGCGGTGCTCGGGTCGTGCCTGCGGCGCGAGGAGCGGCTGCTCGTCATCCGCAACGGGGCCTACGGCGACCGCATCCTCGAGTTCGCGCAGGCGCTCGGGCAGCCGGTCATCGACTACGAGCTGCCCTACGGCGTGCGCCCCGACATGGCGCGGGTCGAGGAGCTGCTCGCCGGGGCGGACGCGGTGGCGATGATCCACGGCGGCACCTCGACCTGCACCCTGAACCCGATGGCCGAGGTCGGCGCGCTCGCCCGTAAGCACGGCAAGAAGCTGCTGATGGACGGCATCAGCTCGCTCTTCGTGGAGCCGATCGATCTCGCCGCGTGGAACGTCGCGGCGGTCATGGGCTCGTGCAACAAGGGCCTGCACAGCCACCCGAACCTGACCTGCACCATCGTGCGCAAGGACCTGCTCGCCGACATGGCGACCTTCCCGTCGCGCACGCCGAACCTCGAGCTCCACAAGACGTGGCAGAAGCAGGTCGCGGGCGGCCACCCCTACACGATGGACCCGATGAGCGTGCTGCAGGTGGACGCGGCGCTGTCGGCGCTCGCGACCGAGGGCGGCGCGGCCGGGCGACACGCGATGTACCAGGCGCGCTGCGAGATCCTGCGCGCCGGCTACGAGGCGCTCGGCCTGAAGATCGCGCGCTTCGAGGGCCAGCCGCTGCAGTCCATCGGGACGATGCTCGAGATCCCCGCCGGCAACTCCTACGAGGCGATGGCCGACAAGCTCGCCACCAACGTCGTCGACGGGCGCGTCTTCGAGATCTACTCGGCCCAGGGCAAGCTCTCGGACCGCTACTTCCGCCTCTTCAACATGGGCGAGTACCCCCTCGAGGCCTACCGCGTCTTCCTCAAGGCGCTGGCCCAGGTGCTGTAAGCGCCACGCTACGGCAACCCGGGTCCCCGTCCGGGGGCCCCGAGGGGCCCCGAGGGGCCCCGGGAGTCGCTACAGCGACAGGATGATCATCCCGGGACGGCCAGGGGTCGAGTCGAGGGGGGCCGAGAAGGGGTCGGTCTGCCCCTGGCCGCCGCGGCCCGCGTCGCCGACGTAGCCGGGTGTGGTGGTGTTGCCCGGCGTGCGACCGGAGCCCGCCTGGCTCTGCACCGCGCTGACGCCCGTCGGCGCCACCCAGGACGCGCCGCCGCCGCCGCCGCCGCCGCAGTAGGTGTACTTCGCCGAGCCGCCGCCGCCGCCGAAGCGCCCGGCCCCGCCGCCGCCGCCGGAGCCGTTCGCGCCGCCGGCGTGGCCGCCGAGGTGGAAGCTCGCGA
>PHBI01000178.1:12687-43992 GCA_002841945.1 Deltaproteobacteria bacterium HGW-Deltaproteobacteria-14 | reverse complement strand
GCGCCCGCAGCGCCCGCCGCTCCCGCCGCTCCCGCCGCAGCGCCCGCCGCAGCGCCCGCCGCAGCCGCCGCTCCCGCCGCCGCAGCCACACGCCCGCCCACGTCCTCTCGTCCGCGCGGCGTCTCGCCGGCCGTGATCGCCGCGCTGGTGCTCATCGTCGTCGGCGTCCTGGCGGGCGTCGTTGTTGCAGTGCAGCAAGGTGGGGCCGGGGCCGCCCCGGTGGGCCGTCGCGGCATCACCACCTTCGGGCCCGGCGCCAAGGGCGCCCTCGAGTTCGCGTACCGGGCGCGCCTGAGCGCGGCGGACCACGTCGACGACGATGGCGACGCCCTCGTCGACGCGGCGCAGATCCTCGCGCGCGACCGCGCCAACTACCACCTGCGCTTCGTGCGCGACGACGAGGACGGCTACGATCCGGAGCTCGGGACCGCCGAGGCCGTCACCGTGTTCCGCGGCGTGGTCGGCGGCGCGCTCGACGGCGAGATGCGCGCGGCCATCGTCGGGGGGACCCCGCTCGTCGAGGTCGAGGTCTACGACAACGGCGTCGGCGTCGAGATCATCGGCCCCTGAAGCGGCCGGGTGGATACACAGCGTGACACGGACGGGCGCCTATCGACGGGGCCCGAGTGGATTTCTTCAGCCGATGAATTTCATCCCTGAGCCCCGGTCGGAGCCCGCAACCACGACCTGGAGGCTCCCCATGACGACCACGACCACGACCCGCTCGATCCTCTCCCTGGCCCTCCTCGGCTCCTCGCTCGCCGCTTGTGGCGTGAACGAGCTGCCGGTCTACCGCTCCCAGATCCACAGCGTGACGGTCGCCGCCGTCGTCACCGACAGCGCCGAGCTCTCCATCGCCGATCCCGCCGTCGTCTCCGACCCGAACGCGCAGACCCCCGCCGACGCAGCCAACGCCGCGATGGAGAGCTACATCATCACGAGCCTCAGCCAGCGCGTCCGGTCCCAGCTCGACCCACGCCTGGTCGAACGGAGCTTCGGCGACCGCTTCGCGCCAGACGTCTCGCGTGGGACCGGCTGGGCCTTGGCCGGGTCGGACGCCGCGGCCGACGCGCGCGTCGTCGCCGAGGTCGATGGCTTCGGGCTCGACGTCGACGAGCTCGGGCGGGCGACGGTCTACTTCCGCATGAGCGCCCGCGCCTGGTTCAACACCAGCGACCGCCTGATCTACGAGTCGTGGTCGAGCCACGAGGTCCCGCTGGTCCTCGATCCCTACGCCGCCCCCTACGTGTCCTACGGCGACGACCCGTCGGAGCTGGCGGCCGAGCGCGCCTACAACCTGATGCTGCTCGACGACGTCAGCGGACCCGAGCTGCGGGCGATGGTCCTCGACGCGGCCCGCGACGCCGCCGCGGTGCTGGCCCGCCAGCTGGTCGAGGCGAGCTGGGAGTAGCCCGCTCCGGCCCCCGCGATCGCCGCCGGCCGGCGCCCCCACCGGGCGCCGGCCGGTCGCTTGCTGCCCCTCCCGAACGGCCGTAACGTGAGCCGGCGGGAGGGGCGCGTGCGTCATGGGGCAAGGATGAAATCGAGACCGCGCACCGTGCTCGTCGCCTGGGTCGCGGGCGTCTGGCTCGCGGGGGCGGGCGTCGCCGGCGCCCGCCCTCCGGGGGGCACGACCGCCTTTCGCGCCGACGAGCTGCGGGTCGTGCCGGCCCCCGGCTCGAACCTGTTGAACCTGCAGTCGACCGACACCCTCCCGACCGGCTGGCCCTCGTTCGCGAGCGTCGTGTCCTTCACGCGCAACGCGGTCACGCTCACCGCCGACGGGCCGGTCGAGAGCACGGTCGTCCGGAGCCGCGCCGGGGTCACCCTCCTCGCCGCCGTCGGGCTCCTCGAGCGGATGGAGATCGGGCTCACCCTGCCGTTCACCCTGGCGACCGATGGAGAGCCGCTGACGCCGCTCGGGCGCCCGGATGACGTGGTGGCCGGGAGCGCGATGGGGGACCTCTCCGCGACGGCCAAGGTCCGCGTGTTCGACCCGCAGCTGACCGGCGGGGTGGGGCTCGCCCTGGGGCTGACCCTGGCGCTGCCGACCGGGGACGAGCGCACCTTCGACTCGTACGGCGCGCTCGTCGCTCGCCCCTTCGCGGTGGTGGACTGGCGCCCGCGCCGCGGCGGCCCGGTGGTGGCCTGCGAGGTCGGCTACGCGTTCTTGCCGCGGGCGGTGGCCGGGGACGTTGTGATCGACGACGCCCTAAGCTGGGGGGTCGGCGTCCGGTTCCCCGAGGTCGTCGGCGATCTCTCGGTCCTGACCACGCTGTCGGGGCGCTTCCCGGTGGTCGAGTGGAGCGCCGCGCTGGTGCCCGTCGAGGCCGACCTGGGGCTCGAGCTGCGCTTTGGGCCCTTCGTCGCCTTCGCCGCGGCCGGCGTCGGGCTCCACGGCGACGTCGGCGCGCCGGCGCTGCGGTTTCTGGCCGGGTTCGGCTACACGCCCGTCCCGCGCGACGACGACGGCGACGGCCTCGACGACACCCGCGACGGCTGCCCCAACGAGGCCGAGGACTTCGACGGCTTCGAGGACGGCGACGGCTGCCCGGACCCCGACAACGACGCCGACGGCGTGCCAGACGCGCGCGACGGCGCCGTCGATGGCAGCGGCCTCGGGCGCTGCCGCGACGTCCCCGAGGACGTCGACGGCGTCGACGACGACGACGGCTGCCCGGAGCATGACTGAACGCGCTACGGGGCCGTGGCGGCCGCGCGGGGGACGGGCAGGGGCGGGGAGGCGAGGTCCGCGAGCGGGGCTGGCGTCCGCGGCGGGACCACCAGCGCCGGGGCGGTCGGCGACGGGCGCTCGGGGCGCGCGACGACGAGCAGGCGGACCTTGTTCAGGACGTGCTCGGTGAGCGACTTGGTGGCGTCGCTCAGCAGCTCCTCCTTGATGCGGCGGCGCTTGCGGTCGTTCTGCCACACGTTGGTGTCGATGGTGCGCTGGACGCGGTCGAACACCGTGAACAGGAGCGTCCCGCTCTTGACGTCGAACAGCGTCGCCTCGACCACCCCGGCGGTCTCGATGGTGTTGTGGGGCAGGAAGAAGGCGCCGACGATGGTGATCCAGCCCAGCGCCCAGGCGTTGGTGTAGCTGCGGTCCACGAAGCGGTGGCGGTACAGCAGCAGATACTCGGCGCGGTAGCGCGCCGCGAGCTCGCGCAGACCGCTCAGGCCCGAGGCCGACGGCCAGTCCGTCGAGACCTCGCTCACGATCTCGAAGTGACCGCTGTCCTCGAGCTGGTCCGCGAGCACCCCCGGGACCGCGGTGGTCGGCAGGTCGGCGTCGACCGCGTAGCCCGACGAGACCGTGACGATCCCGATCCGCGCGTGCTCCTCGAGGTACGCCGGGGCGCGCAGGATCGTCCGGAGGTCGTCGTCGGCCAGCGCCATCTTGTCGCGGACGAAGAAGTCCTCCTCGAGGGGCGCGGGCGCCGGCGCGATGGCCGCCAGCGGCAGCGGCTCCATCGCCGCGCGCAGCGGCGCGGCTGAGGCGCAGGCCCCCAGCGCGGCGAGGGCGAAGGGCAGGGTGACGAGGAGCGAGCGGGAACGGGGGAGCGTGCGCATGGGGACCTCCGGTTGTTGTCCCCGTGACGGTCCCACCTCGCCGCGCGCCGTGGGTCACGCGAACTCCCGGGGCGTGTCATGGTCTCGTCACGGCGCGCTTCGCCACCGCCTTGCCGGCTTCGCGTTTGGCCAGGCGGCCCCTTCGGGCGCCCCTCGCGGGGGGGGCGGGCGCAGCCCCCGGGTATCGGGCGCGGACCTGCGTCCTCCGCGGCCGACCGGGGGGGGCCACGGTGTGTCCCGGCCGGTCGCCAGCTGCGGACTCCGGTCCGCGCCTTGCCGTTTCAGACTGACCTGATAAATAGTTTAACAGTTTTCACGCACTCGGAGCGCGTCATGCCCGGCCCACCGTCTCGCGACCTGCGCGTCCGCCTGCGCCCCTTCCTCGAGCGCGGCCTCATCAGGGCGGTTCCGACCCCGTGGCAGCTCCTCCAGGGGCAGCTCGAGATGGCGCCGTACGTGGTCATGCCCGACAAGGGGGACAGCGCGCGCTACGCCGGCGCCCCGCTCGGGCACCCGCTGCTGCGCCAGCCGCTCCTGCTCGGCGAGATCGGCCTCGACCACCTGCGCGTCGGGCACGGCCTCGCCGCGCCCCTCGACTCGCAGCTCAAGCACCTCGCCTTCGTCTCCCACGAGGGGATGCCCGTCTACGATCTGCAGCTGTGCCAGACCCACCCGGACGGCCTCGAACGCCTGCGCACGTTCTTGCTCGAGGTCGACGCGGGCGCCACCGCGGCCCGCCGCCGCCAGCGGCGCCTCGCCTCCCTCATCATCCCCGACGCCGGCGCCTACCGCGCCCGCTTCACCGACCGCGGCGGCTACATCGACCGCGCCGTCGCCTTCGACTACCCGGCGCCGGACGTCGACTTCCTGCGGCCGGAGTTCTCGAGCCTGACCCACTTCGTGGACTACTGCCTCGAGCGCTTCGATCCCCGCCCCGCGGGGACCCCGCTGTGGCGCCACGTCGCCCACCTCGCCGACCTCTCCACCCGACGCCTGCGCGAGCTCGCCATCCGCTGAGGCGGGGTGCGCTGCGGTCTGCCTTCGCTTCCGGGGACACGCACCTGACGACGCCTCCTTGGCCATCCGATTCAACATCTTCCGGCACGGGCCCGAAGACAAACGCCGCGACAGCAGAGCTGTCGCGGCGCCTTGTGTTGCGGTGCAACAGCGAGCGGGGCTCAGCTCCCCGGGGTCTCGCTCGGGGTCTCGCTCGGCGTGTCGGTCGCGCCCTGGGGGGGCTGCTCCGCCGGCGGGCCCTGACCGGTGCCCGGGAGGACCGCGACGCCGCTCTGGATGTGGGCCTTGATCTGCTCGAGGCTCAGCGTCGTCCCGAGGCAGCCGTAGGTCTGGGTCGTGCCCGGGTTCACGTTGTCCCCGTAGCGCTTCTCGATCTCCGCGGTGGTGTCGTCGACGCGGTCCTGGGTCGCCGGGTGACTCGACAGGAAGGTCGGCACCTCGGCGCCGTTGCTCAGCGCGATGAGCTTGAGGAAGAAGTCCGTGAGGCCGTAGGGGTTGTAGCCCGCGATGAAGGCGATCTGCAGCCCGACGCTGTCGGCCTCGGCCTCGTGCTCCTGGCTGAACTGCGTCGACGACAGAAAGCCGTACACCCCCTGGGCGACGTCGGTCGCGAGCCCGTCGCCGAGGAACCACTCGCTGATGATGCCGACGGCGTAGGTGGCCTCGAGCTGCTTGACGCCGTGGCGCTCGGTGACGTGGCCGAGCTCGTGCCCGAGGACGCCGGTGATCTCGGCGCAGTCCTGCGCCTGCAGGATGAGGCCCGTCGAGATGTAGGTGAACCCGCCCGGGGCGGCGAAGGCGTTGACGAGGCCGTCGTCGACGATGACCGCGACCTTGTAGCCGCCGATCTCGGCGGGATCGCGGAACGCGACCGACGCCGGCACGAGCGACCCCACGAGCTGGGACGCCCAGACGCTGGCCGGATCCTCCGGCGTGGCGATCGCGTACTCGTAGCGGAGCTGCTGGTCGACCCCCACGCCGAGCTCGACCTCCTGCTGGTTCGAGATCAGGAAGCCGCCGAGGCCATCGGCGCAGCCAGCGGTCAGGGCGAAGCTCGCCATCAGAGCGAGCGGGAGGAGCGAGCGCCTCGTCATGAATCGTCTCCTTGCGGGGGCGGCGCGGGATGCGGTCCCAACGCACGGCCGATAGGTCTAGCGCGCGGACGGTCGCCAGTTCCAGCCGCGGCCGTCGCTCGGCGGGGCCGATTGTAACCCAGGTCCGCCATCGCCGAGGCGGCGGAAAACCCGTTGTGTCGGCTCGGGGTGCGGGGTAGACCTCGCGCCATGCGCACCGCCAAGCCGATCGTCGCCGCCGTCCTCGGCGTGCTCGTCCTGCTCCCCGCCGGCCGCGTCCACGCCGGGGTCTGCGATCCTACGACCCTCGCGTCGAGCACGACGCTCTGCTACGGCGACGGGGGCCTGTCCAACCCCGACAACGTCGCGGGGGGCACGTTCACCCCGACGACCCCGTTCGTGCAGGGCAGCCAGGTCTGCTTCTCCTACGACGTGACCGCCGACATCGAGCACGGCGGCTACGATCGGGTCTACCTGCGCCTGACGGACAACCTCGGCGGCCAGCAGGAGCTCTGCCTCGCGGGCGCCGACGTCGGCGACTGCTCGGCGCCGATCGGCGTCAGCGGCGGCTGCGAGAACTTCGCCGCCCGCCACTACGACCTCGCCGGCACCGCCTGCTACACGCCCCAGACCGGCGCGACCCAGGTGACGGCCAGGGTCTACGTCGCCCCCATCGACCTGGCCTTTCAGTGCGGCGACGACTGCACCGCCGGCGGCGACCTCGGCGTGGTGGTCAACCAGCTGCGCGTCATCGGCTGCAACGGCCTGTCGAGCGGCACCTGCGGCAACCACACGGTGGACGGCGGCGAGCAGTGCGACGACGGCAACGGGCTCATCCTCGACGGCTGCGACCAGCAGTGCCACATCGAGCCCGGCGCCATCTGCAGCGTCGACGGCCGCAGCTGCGCCGGGCAGAAGACCTGCCGCCCGGTGATCCCCGGGTCGCTCACGACCCGCTACTGCTACACCAACGCCAGCGACAAGGCCGAGAGCACGCTGCGCTGGACCTGGAAGGTGCGCGCCAGCGGCCAGAAGTACCTGATGTTCTGGGACGTCGAGGGCGGGGTGGAGCTCTTCAAGAACGGCGAGTACGACAGCCTCTGGATGACGTGGGAGGACGACCTCGGCGGCGGCGAGACCTTCTTCCTCAACGACGGCGGCCTCTTTCAGACGGCCTTCTACGAGACCTGGAGCCGCGCCTCCCGCGCCATCACGCCGACGACCAACGCCACCAGCGTGACCGTCACCGTGTGGGTGCAGTCCGACGCGAACACCTCGTGCGCCACCCCGAAGGCCGGCAAGGGCCCGTTCAAGGAGCTCTACGCCAACGCCCTGACGCTGACCTCGTGCGGCGTCACGGCCCAGCGCTACGACACGCTGAGCGAGTTCACCGAGGCCATGGGCGGCTGCTACATCGTCCACGACTTCAACACCCTCGCGCCGGGCTCCGTCGGCCCCTTCAGCGGCGACGGCTACACCGTCGACGTCGACACCAACGAGCCCGCGGTCGTCCTGACCGCCGACGACGCGCCCTACTACACCACCCAGGCCTCCGGCGACGGCACCGTCGCCCTCGAGGCGCAGGGCTACGGCGACTACGAGTCCAACAGCCGCCTGCGCATCACCTTCACCCCCAAGCCGGCCAAGGCGCTGGGCATGAACGTCATCGACGCCGGCGACGGCAACGGCGTCATGGCCGTCGAGGCCTATCGCGACGGCCGCCTCGTCTTCGTCGACAACGACATCCAGGCGAGCGCCGACCCCAACAACTACATCACCTGGAAGGGGCTCATCTTCAGCGAGCCGGTCGACAGCGTGGTGCTCTTCATGATCGAGGGCGGCGACTTCTTCAACATCGACAACCTCGTGCTCACCCCCCAGCTCGACGGCGACCAGGACGGCGTCCCCAACCGCTGCGACTGCGCCCCCGACGACCCGGCGGTGGCCGGGACGTTCACCGAGCTGTGCGACGACGGCATCGACAACGACTGCGATCTCCTGACCGACGGCGGCGACCCGGACTGCGGCGGCACCGCCTCGGCCGCGTGCGGGGTCTACGCCGACGAGCAGCTCACGAGCACCAACGGCGGCTGGCTCACCTCGGGCAACCAGGCCTGGCGCTGGGAGCCCGCGACCGGGCTGTGGCGCGCGGTCAGCGCTCACAACATCAACGCCGTGCTCGAGACGGCGCCCTTCCAGATAAGCCAGGGCGCCTGCGACGAGGTCTTCAAGGTCACCGTCGACTACGGCGGCAGCACCGAGGCCAACTACGACCTCCTCGTCACCACCTACTCGGTCAACGGCGGGCCGTTCATGACCCTCGACACCCAGTCGGGCAACCTCGCGCCTCGGACCCACACCCTGCCCGCGAGCGTCGCCCCTGGGGACAAGGTCAGCTTCCGCTTCCGCTACACCACCGACAACGCGACCCTCGGCACCGACCCGTCGGTCAGCCGCGTGCGCATCTTCTCCGACGCCGACCAGGACAACGACGGCGCCTGCGACGCCTGCGACTGTGCGCCGAACAACGGCGCGTTCGCCGAAGAGTGCGACGCTGACGGCGACGGCTATTGCAGCGCACAGAGCGGCACCCTGAACGCCGACGCCACCGTCGCGGGCTGCGCGGCGGACACCGTCGGCGGCGGGGTCCACGTCGGCACCGACTGCAACGACGGCGCGGCGACGGCCAACCCCGGCCACGCCACCGAGACCGGCTACTGCTCGGACGGGCTCGACAACGACTGTGACGGGCCCATCGACGGGGCGGATCTGCCGGACTGCGCGGTCGACGACTGCGTCGACAACGACGGCGACGGCTACGGCAGCGGGACGACCTGCGCCCACGGCCCCGACTGCGACGACACCACGCCCAAGTGCACCACCGACTGCTCCGACAGCGACCAGGACGGGATCGCCGACTGCAAGGACGGCTGCATCGACCGCGATCACGACGGCTACGGGGTCGGCCCCGAGTGCGCCGGGCCCGACTGCGACGACGCGGTGGCGAGCTGCAACGTCGACTGCTCGACCGACGCCGACTCGAACGGGATCGCCGACTGCTACCAGGACTGCATCGACGCCGACGGCGACAACTACGGCGTCGGGACGGGCTGCAACGGCGCCGACTGCGACGACACCGCGGCGAGCTGCACGACCGACTGCTCCGACGCCGACCAGGACGGGATCGCCGACTGCAAGGACGACTGCATCGACCGCGACGGCGACCACTACGGCGTCGGCCCCGGCTGCGTCGGCCCCGACTGCAACGACGCGTTCGCGACGTGCACCACCGACTGCGTGACCGACACCGACGGCGGCGACGGCAACGGCGTCCCCGACTGCGAGGAGGACTGCCAGGACGCCGACAACGACGGCTACGGCGTCGGCGTGGCCTGCGCCGGGCCGGACTGCGACGACACGCTGCCGGAGTGCAACCTCGACTGCGCCGACTTCGACGGCGACCACGTCCCCGACTGCGCCGACCCCGACGACGACAACGACGGCCTGAGCGACGTCAACGAGGGCATCCAGGGCACCGACCCGCGCGACCCCGACAGCGACGACGACGGGCTGCTCGACGGGCAGGAGGTCAACAACTACGGGACCGATCCGCTCACGCCGGACAGCGACGGGGATGGGTTGGACGACGGCCCCGAAGTGAAGAACTATGGCACCGATCCCACCAACCCGGACACCGACGGCGAGGGGCTCTCGGACGGCGACGAGGTCAAGGTGTGGGGGACCGATCCGAACAACGCCGACACGGACGGGGGCGGCATGGACGACTTCAACGAGGTGCGGACGGGGCGGCGGCCGGTGGACTTCCCGCAGGACGACGGGGACAACGGGCGCTACCAGGGGAGCGGCGGCTGCACCACGGGCGGCGGGGACGCGGGACCGTGGGCGCTGATTCTGGGGCTGCTCGCGCTGGTGGCGCTGCGGCGGCGCCGGGCGGCGTGGGTCGCGCTCATCGGGGTCATCGGGGTCGGGGGCGCGGCGCCGGCGGCGCAGGCGACGGGGCCCGAGGGCTTCAGCGTCCAGAACTTCGTCATCAAGCCGGGTGCCGACCGGATCTTCTCGGTCGAGGGGAGCGAGGTCGCGCCTGCGTGGGCGCCCTACGGCGGGCTGTGGTTCCACTACGTCGAGAACCCGCTCGACTTCGTGGTCGAGACGCCGGGGCAGGCGACCACGACCGAGCACGTCATCCAGAGCATCGCGCAGCTCCACGCCGGGGTCGGCATCGGGCTCTTCGACCTCGCCGAGCTCGAGCTGGTGCTGCCGATCTCCATCTGGGGCAAGGGGGACGCGACGC
The DNA here is from genome assembly GCA_002841945.1 of Deltaproteobacteria bacterium HGW-Deltaproteobacteria-14. Taxonomy (GTDB): domain Bacteria; phylum Myxococcota_A; class UBA9042; order PHBI01; family PHBI01; genus PHBI01. Next base: position 34,017 of record PHBI01000178.1, on the reverse strand, counting down.
AGTTCCCGGCGCTCACCAGCGGGGGCGTCGGCGACCTGTTGGTGCGGCTGCGGATGCGGCTCTTGGGGCGCGACGCGACGACCCACGACGGCGTCGGGCTGAACCTCGGGGTCGCGGTCGGGATCCCGACCGGGGCGAAGGACGCGGCGCTCGGCGACGGCGGGGTGACCATCCAGCCGAAGCTCGCCTTCACCGTCGGGGCCGGGCCGCTGCTGGTCGCGGTGAACGCCGGGGTGAACATCCGGACCGAGGCCGAGAGCTTCCGCAACATCGACTTCGGCCAGGAGCTCCTCTACGGGCTCGGCGTGCAGGTCGACCTGATCCCGGAGCTCGCCATCGGCGCCGAGATATTTGGGCGCACCCAGCTGTCGGACCCCTTCGGGGACGCCACCGAGGGGCCGCTCGAGCTCGCGGCGGGGCCGAAGGTGACGCTGCTCGACGGGCTGATCATCGAGGCGGGCGCTGGGTTGGGGCTGACCGCCGGGTACGGCTCGCCCGACTGGCGCGTCTTCGCCGGCCTGTCGTGGGCGCAGATGGGCCCGGGGGATCCCGACAGCGACGGCGACGGGCTGGCGGACTCGGTCGACCAGTGCCCGAGCGAGCCCGAGGACTTCGACAAGTTCGGAGACGATGACGGCTGCCCCGACCTCGACAACGATCAGGACGGCGTGCCCGACGTGAAGGACCGCTGCCCGATGGACCCCGAGGACATCGACGGCTTCGAGGACGACGACGGCTGCCCCGACAGCGACAACGACCAGGACGGGCTGCCCGACACCTCGGACGGCTGCCCCGACCAGGCCGAGGACAAGGACGGCTTCCAGGACGCCGACGGCTGCCCGGACCCCGACAACGACGGCGACGGCATCCTCGACGGCCTCGACGGCTGCATCAACGAGCCCGAGACGGTCAACGAGTACCAGGACGACGACGGGTGCCCGGACACGCCGCCGCTCGCGCGGGTCGAGGGCTGCCGGATCATCATCGGCGACGCGGTGTACTTCAAGACCGGCAAGGCGACGATCGATCGCAAGAGCTACGCGCTCCTCGACGAGGTCGCGCGCATCATCGGCGGCATCGCGGACTTCGACCACGTCTTCATCGAGGGCCACACCGACGACCAGGGCAGCGCCGGCTACAACCGCGGGCTGTCCGATAGGCGCGCGAAGGCGGTTCGCAAGTACCTGATCCGCAAGGGGATCGGGACGCGCAAGCTGAAGGCAAAGGGCTTCGGTGAGGACAAGCCCATCGCGCCGAACGACAGCGACGAGGGGCGGGCGAAGAACCGCCGCGTCGAGTTCAAGGTCGTCGGCGGGACCTGCGCGGGGTAGGGCCGGGAGACCGTGGGGAGATGGCAGGAGCTGCGGGCGCCCCGCCCGTTGCCTAGGAGGGCGTACCCCCGGCGCCAGCTACGACCTACGTGTCCCGCCCTGCCGTTGGGGAGGTCGACCTGCGGGACCAGCTACGACCTCCGGGTCCCGCCCTGCCGTTGGCTAGGGCAAGCGGTCGTCGAGGAGCCAGTCGGCGCCCCGGACCTCGCCGAGGTTGGCGCCGACGCGCTCGCGCAGCCACTCGGCGCGGTCGGCGCCGTCGGCGATGGCCTTGCGGGCCAGCGCGAGCTCGCGGCGGACCGCCGAGGGGAGGCTGTCGTCGGTACCGCGGGTTCGGGCGCGGACGTTGACGCCGTTGACCAGGAACGTCGGCGTCGCGTTGACCGAGGCCGCCTCCGCGCGATCGAGGTCCGCGTCCACCGCCCGCGACAGCGCCGGATCGCGCATGTCCGCCTCGAAGCGCACCGGATCCACGTGGCACGCCTCCTCGGCGAGCGCGAGGACGCGCGCCCGGAAGAGCTGCTCGTCGTCGCGCTGCCACGCGTCCTGCGTCGCGTAGAGCGCGTGGGACAGGCAGGCGTAGCGCCCCTGGCGGTGGGCCGCGAGGTTCGCGATGGCCGCCGCCCGCGCCAGCGGGTGCATCTGCTCGAGGGGCAGCTGGCGGAACTGCACCTGCACCACGTCCGGCCAGTGCCTCAGGAGCTTGTCGGAGAGCTCCTCCGCCGCGCGGCAGAAGGGGCACTGGGCGTCGGCGAAGATCGTCACCACGACGAGGGGCTCGCGCGCGCCGCTCGCCGGGGTGGTCACGGCGTCGGGCGCGACGGTCGTCGGATCGTCGCCGGCCGCGACCGCCGCGGTCGTCGTCGCCTCGAGGATCGGCGGGGCGAGGGCGCGCTCCTGGCACGCGGTGAGGACGAGCGAGAGCAGCGCGATGGGGATGAGGAGACGCAGCATCTGGGCCTCTGGAGGGGGCTGGGTGGACGGCGGTTCAGTCAACCGCGGGGACGCCGCGGGGCGGCGTCGACTCTTCACGCGGGGGCAGGCGGCGGCGCACGAGCAGGACACCGGTCAGCGGGACAGCCACCTGGGCGCCGAGGAGGGCGACGGTCGCGACGGCGGCGGTCGCCGTGTGGCCGTCCATGAGGGGGAAGCCGTCGACGATCCAGTCGAGGGCGGCCGCCGCGACCATCACTGCGGCATAGACGTAGATGGCGACGTGGCGACGGGCCGACATGACGATGGCTTCGCGCGCGGCCCACAGCGTGACCAGCGAGGTCCCGACCGCCACGAGCTGCATGGGCTCGAAGGGCACGTCGGTGGTCTCGACGTACATGAGCATACCGATGTCGGGCGTGCCCACGAGGAGCGCGGCCAGGGACATGGCGAGCTGGCTCGTCCCCAGCACCGCGAGCAGGTAGCCGAAGGCCGTCAGCCCACGGTCGGGGGCCGGACCGAAGGGCACCTGGTCGGCGTCGCCGATGTCGTCGAACCGGACCTGGATGGCGAAACGCCGCACGACGAGCGGCCACGCCATCAACATCAGCGAGCCGAGCATGATCGTCACCACCAGCAGCGGCAGACCTCGCCCGTGGGAGGAGATGAGCAGGAACAGGGCGAAGGCTCCAACCGTACCGACGGCGATGTACAGGTAGCGCGCCGCGAGCTGGTCGAAGCGGTGGAGCGTCACCCCGCGGATCGCGCGGATCCCGGCGTCGAGATGGAGCGCCGCGCGGACCGCCAACAGGATCGCGAGGATCACCAGCAGCACGATCTCGATGGACGGGCTCCAGAGCTCGAGCAGGAGCGTCAGGCCCATCAAGGCGGCGGCGAGGCCCACCGACGCGAGCACCGTCATCAGCACGCCGACCCCCTCGATTGAGCGGTCGCCGGGGACCAGCGAGAGGTCGAAGGTGTCCGCGGCGTCGAACGCGGCGCGCACGTCCCGGCGGAAGACCAGGACGCCCAAGGCCGCGGGCCAGGCGAGGCACAGGACCACGAGGACGACGTAGACCTGCAGGGGCACGCCGTCGATGAGGGCCGTCAGGATCGCCCCCATGGCCAGCGTCGTGACCACGGCCGCGATGATGTAGCGGCGGACCGCCCCGAACAGCAGCGGGGAGCGGGCGGTCAGCGCGCGGCCGGCGGCGTTGTGCAGCCCGGCGCGGGTGGTCCCGAGGATGAGCAGGCCGATGACCCCGACCCGCGAGCCGCCCTCGCTGTAGGGGAGGATGCCGACGAAGGCGACCAGCACCAGGTAGGCGGTCACGAAGAGCGCCTGGAGCTGGGCCAGCAGCCCCAGGGCGGGGAGGCCCAGGTCGGCGGGCAGGCGTGGGTTTTGGGAGGGCGGAGCGGGGCTCAAGGGTTCCTCGTGTGGATCTGCGGCGCAGTATTCAGGCTCGCGCCGTCGCCGTCCACCCCGGCGGCGGGGTCATTCCTGGCGCAGCTCGCGGGGGCGCCCCTGCGGGGCCTTCGCGTAGAGGCGCGTGCCGGTCGAGACGCGGTAGCTGCGGCCGCGCCAGCTGACGGTGCGGAGAAACGGCGCGATGGCCCAGACCGGTAGCACGAGGAGCTCCTTCACCGGGCCGAGCGGCAGGGCGTGGAGCAGGCCGTCGCGGCCGCGCAGGCGGACCCACTGTAGGCCGTCGCGGAGCAGCGTCAGCGCCACCCCCCAGATGAGCGGCCACGGGCCCATCAGGCCGAGGAGCGGGGCGATGAGCGCCACCGCCATGGGGCTGAACAGCGGCTCGAAGGGGTACATGGCCGGCGTCACGCGGCTGCGGATGAGTCCCCAGCGGAGGTGGCGATGGAGAAAGCGGGGGACCGATGTTGCAGTGCACACGTTGTGGATGACCCCGGCGCACAGGCGGACCTTGTAGCCGGCCTGGGCGAACATCCGGCCCATCACGAAGTCCTCGGCGAGCAGCGAGCCGACGGCCTCGAGGCCGCCGAGGGTCTCGAAGACCGAGCGGCGAAACAGCATGGACTTGCCGACGCTGACCGCCTGTCCGCCGGTGTCGCCGGTGATGGCGACCGAGCCGGCGACGGGGCCGTTGAGGTGGAGGTTCTCGAGGGTCGCGCCGAGGCTGCGCTCGCCGGTGCCGGCGAAGAGGTTCGAGACCAGGCCGACGGCGGGATCGGCGAGCAGCTGGCCGAGCATGAGGCGCAGATAGTCGGGCTCGACGGCGACGTTCGAGTCGCTGATGACAACGACGTCGTGGGTGCCGGCCTCGAGCATGGCGCGGAGGTTCGAGACCTTCGGGTTCAGCGCGCGCTTGCCGTCGTGGATGACGAGGCGGGCGCGGACGGAGGGGTAGCGCTCGCGCAGGCGTCGGACGACGGCGACGGCCGGATCGGACTCGCCCTCGACGCCGAAGACGAGCTCGAAGTGGGGCCAGCGCTGGCGAAAGAAGGTCTCGAGGTTGGCCTCGAGGGCGTCATCGGCCCCGCACAGGGGCTTGAGCACGCTGACCGGGACCGCCGCGGAGAGCGGCGCGAGCAGGCGGCGGCGGGGAGCGGTGACGCCGTAGACGCTGGCGATGGACAGGGCCGTCGCGATGGTCGTGAACAGCATGAGCAGGACGGCGAGGGCGATCATCATGGCGTGTCTCCTCTGTCTTTCGATGTTCGTTCGATCGTGTCGGTCACGGCTCTGCGCTCTCCGCAGCTCCGGGCGGCTCGCTGGGTGGGCCGCCCGGACCGGCAACGGGCTCCGGCCGCGACCCGCTGCCGTGGCGGGGGTCAGGCGGCGTCGGGGCGAAAGATGCGGCCCCACAGGGGGAAGCTGAAGCCGAAGTAGACGGCCGCCGAGCCGATGACGCGGGCGAGCTGGACCGGCAGGCCCCAGACGACGGCGAGCAGGTGGAAGGCGAGCAGGTTCAGGCTGAACGCGCCGGCCTCCACCACGCCGAACAGGGCGCCCTGGCGGACGAGCGCGCGGGAGCGGTCGTTGAACGCGTAGTACTTGTTGCCGAAGAACTGGATCAGCAGGCCGAGGCTCAGCGCCGGCAGGTTCGCGATCGCCGGCGGGACGCGCAGGACGTCGACGAGGAGCGACAGCGCCAGGACGTCGACCAGGGTCGCCACGACGCCGACGATCGCGCTGCGGCCGAAGGTCTTGCGGGTCGCGGTGGGGGCGGTGGGGGGCATGGGGTCTCCCTGGGGCAAGTGGTTGAACCAGTTCGGTGCTGCCAGCGGGAACAGCAAGCGGCGTGCCACTCGTTGAGTCGAGGTTCCAAGCGGGCGCCCGCTCGGTTGTGCGGTGCGTCGTGCGCAGCTTCCGGGCGGCGGGCCGTCACCGCGGCTTCTCACCGACGTTGCGTTGGTGGCCGCCGAGCGGCAGAATCCGCTGCCGAACCGGCGGGGCGCCTCGCCGCGCGGCGGGACGGGGAGGGGGAGCCATGCGTCGGAGTGGATGGTGGATCGGGCTCGCGGTGGTGCTCCTCGGGGCGGGAGCCCACGCCGAGAGCGGCGGCGACGGCCGCCTGCCGGACGGCGCAGACGTCGTCGCAGAGGCCCTCGACGGGACGCGGCTCGACGTCTACCTCGACCTGCCACCGGCGTTTCTCACCGGCGACGGCGCGCCCGGGACCCTGACCGAGCTGTGGCTCGAGGCGTGGCAACACGCCGCGTTCGCCGCGCAGATCGCCCTCGGCCGCGACGACCGCGTGCGGGCCATCGTCCCGTGGGCCGTCGATCCCCGTGACCCGAAGGCCGGCTGGGTGCCGCTGGTGACGCTGCTGCCGCCCGTGGCGCCGGTCCCCACCCGCGCCGGCGAGCTGCCCGCGGACGGCAACCCGCGCCCGCTCGCGGCGGTCGTCCCGGCCGACGCCCCGGGCCCGCGCCAGGGGGCGCTCTCGGGCAAGGTCGTCTACGTCTCGGCGAGCCACGGCTTCACCTGGACGGCCGAGCTGGGGCGCTGGGCCACCCAGCGGCCCAACACCAACGACATCGTCGAGGACCTCGTCAGCGCCGAGGCCGTCGACCAGTACATGATCGCCTATCTGCGCAACGCCGGCGCGACCGTCTTCACCGTGCGCGAGCGCGACATGAACCCGCACATGGTCATCGTGGACGCCGACGAGGGCGGCACAACGACGCTCGACGGCGCGGGCGCCTACAGCGAGTCGGGGACCGGCTGGCAGGACACCGCCGAGGTGGGCTTTCTCGGTGGCCTCGCGCCGTATCAGGGCAGCGTCAACCCCTTCACCCAGGGCACGACCCGCGCGGTCGCCGCCGTCACCGGCCCGGCGACGGCCTGGGCGACCTGGGTCCCCGCGGTCCCGGCCGACGGCTGGTATCACGTGTACGTCTCCTACAGCCAGAAGGCCGACCGCGCGAGCGACGCGCACTACGTCATCCGCCACCCGGGCGGCGAGACGGCCTTGCGGGTGAACCAGCAGCGCCACGGCGGGACCTGGATGGACCTCGGGCGCTTCTGGTTCGAGGCCGGCCAGGACGAGGGCCGCGGCGCGGTGATCCTCTACAACGACGGCGCCAGCGGCGGCCTGGTCGTGGCCGACGCGGTGCGCCTCGGCGGCGGCATGGGGGACTTCGACCGCGGCAACGGCAGCGGGCTCACCGACGGCCCGACCTCGGGGCGGCCGCGCTTCGAGGAGTGCTCGCGCTACAGCATCCAGTTCTCCGGCGCGCCCTCGTCGGTCTACGGCTACGTCGGCAACGACCGCAGCGACGACGTCGGGGCGCGCTCGCGCTACGCCGCGTGGCAGAACGAGCCCGGCGAGGACGCCGTCTACGTCGCCTGGCACACCAACGCCCCCGACCCCGGGCGCGGCACCTCGACCTACGTCTACGGGCCGAACGCGCCAGACGGCAGCTACAACTTCACCGGGGTCGCCGGCAGCGACGACCTGGCCCAAGCCATCCACGACGAGCTCGTCGGCGACATCCGCGCGGCCTTCGACCCGACCTGGAAGGACCGCGGGATCTTCAGCGCCTACTTCGGCGAGATCAACCCGAGCCACAACTCCGAGATGCCGTCGGCGCTGGTCGAGGTGGGCTTCCACGACACCGCGGCGGACGCGGTGATCATGGCGCAGCCGCGCTTTCGGCAGGTGGCCGCGCGCTCGTTCTACCAGGGCATCGTCAAGTACTTCGCGCAGCGGGACGGTCAGCCGGTGCGCCTCTCCCCCGAGGCGCCCGAGCGGGTGCGCGTGACCGCGGTGGGGCCGGACCAGGCGCGGGTCGCGTGGGCGCCGGCGGCCGCGGACGGCAGCGCGCTCGGCGGGGACGCGGCGACCTCCTATCGCGTCTATCGCAGCGCCGACGGGCGCGGTTGGGACAACGGCACGGCGGTGAGCGGGGCGACCGAGCTGGTCGTCGACGGCCTCGCGCCCGGGATCCCGGCCTTCTTCCGGGTGACCGGGGTGAACGCCGGCGGCGAGTCCTTCCCGAGCGTGATCGTCGCGGTGTCGACGTCGTGCGCGGCGGGCCCGGCGCCGTCCTTGCTGGTCTATGGCTTCTACCGCCTCGACAGCTCCTCGTGCCCGCGCCAGGACCTGTCGGCGTGGTCGCTCGGGAGCCCCGTCCGCGCACTGCAGGACGAGGTGAACCGCTTCGACTACGTCGTCGACCACGTCGGCGGCTTCGTCCGCGCCGGGGTGCCCTTCGACTCGGCCGAGGCGCCGGCGGTCGAGGTGGGGGACGTCGCGCTCGCCGGGTACGCGGCGATCGACTGGATCCTCGGCGAGGAGTCGACGATGGACTCGACCTTCAGCGCCACCGAGCAGCAGCTCGTGACGAGCTGGCTCGGCCTCGGCGGGCGGGTCCTCGTGACGAGCGGCGCCGAGCTCCTGTGGGACCTCGAGGCGAAGGGGAGCGAGGCGGACACGGCGTTCGCGCACGAGCGGCTCGGGGCGGGCTACGGCGCGGACACGGCGAACACCTGGGGCGTCGTGCCGACCGGGGTGTTCGCGGGCCTGCCGGCCATGTCGATCGACGACGGCGCCGGCGGGACCTTCCGCGTCTTCTACGCCGACGTGCTCGCGCCGCTCGGCGGGGCGACGGCGATCCTCGACTACGACAACGGCGCCGGCGCCGCCGGGCTGTGGTTCGAGGGCGCCGGCTGGACGGCGGTGACCTTCGGGGTGCCCCTCGAGGCGCTGCACCCGGCGTCGGCCCGCACGGAGCTGCTGAGTGCGGTGCTCGAGGAGGCGGCCGTGCCCGCGATCCCCGCCGGCGGCTGCGGGACGAGCGGCGAGGACACCGGACCGCCGGCCGACGTGGACGCCGGTTCGACCGACACCAGCGCCCCCGCGGACACCGTCGCCGGCGACGCCATCGCGGCGGACACGGCGGCGCCAGCCGACACCGTGACGACCCCGGACGTCATCGTCGGGGAGGTCTCCGACGGGACGGCGCTGCTGCCGCCCTATCGCGAGGTGCGCTCCGAGCAGCATGAGTCGGGCGGCGGCTGTGCGAGCGGGAGCACACCTGCGGGTGGGCTCGTCGTCGCGCTGGCGCTCGCCTTCGTCTTCGTGCGCCCGCGGCGCCGGCGTCGCGGGCCCGCGACCGCGCCGCTCCGGGGCTGAGGGCCCGTGCCGCCCTCGGGGCCGCGACAACTCGACCGTCTTTCCTGCGCGATGCTCCGCGTCCGGCTACGCTGCCGGCGCAACCAGACGAGGGCATCACCATGCAGCAGATCCTGGACCGCGTCTCCGCCCGCTTCGACCTCGACGCCATCGCGGCGGGCATCGCCGGCTTCGTGCCGGACCTCATCGCCGCGCTGTTCACCTTCCTCGTCTATTACTCCCTGTGGCGGCTGGCGGCGCTCATCGTTCGCAAGGTCGGCGGGCGCCGCAAGTCCGACCCGACCGCGGTGGCGTTCGTCCAGAGTGGCCTCAAGGCGGTCCTCCTCGTGCTCGGTCTGGTCAGCGCCCTGGCTCAGCTCGGGGTCGACACCGCCTCGCTCCTGGCCAGCCTCGGCGTCGTCGGGCTCACCATCGGCTTCGCCGCGCGCGACGCCCTGTCCAACATCATCTCCGGGGTCCTCATCTTCTGGGACCGCCCGTTCGTCCTCGGGGATCTCGTCGAGGTGGACGGTCACTACGGCCGCGTCGACAAGATCACCTTCCGCTCGACCCGGGTCGTCACGCCCGACGGCCGCATGTTGGCCGTCCCGAACACCAACGTGATCAACACCACCGTGGCCTCCTACACGAACTTCCCCCATCTCCGCCTCGAGGTCGAGGTGACCGTCGGCGTCAGCGAGGACCTCGGTCGGGTGCGCGCGCTGTTTCTCGAGATCGTCGCCGCCGACGACGCCTACGAGACCGCGCCGCCCCCGACCATGGTCGTCGCCGCGCTCGGCGACTACAACGTCACGGTCAAGCTGCAGGCCTGGCTCCGCGACGAACAGCAGCACCTGGCCAAGACGGCGCAGCTCCGCGAGCTGGTCTACGAGCGCTTCCGGGCCGCCGAGGTCGACATGCCCTTCGAGACGATCCAGCTCCAGCCGGTCCACCTGCTCCCGACGCCGGCGTCCGCCGCGCAGTGAGGGGCCCTCGCGGGGGGGGGCTTGCTGGGTCCAGGCGAGCGGGTACCATGCCGCGTGGATTCACGACCTGACACGATCCGGGGCCTGCTCGCGCGGGCGCTGGCGCAGCTCTCGCCGCGGCGCCGCCGCCAGTTCGGCCTCCTCGTGGGGCTGATGCTGGTCGGAGCGCTCGCCGAGGTCCTCAGCCTCGGCGCCGTGGTCCCGTTCATCAGCGTGCTCACGCAACCCGAGCACCTCTGGGGCGACGACACGGTCCGCGAGATCGCCGGCTGGTTCGGCGTCGTCGACGCGCGCGGCATGGCGCTGCCGATCTCCATCCTGTTCAGCGCGCTCGTGGTCCTCTCCTCCTTCGTCCGCTGGCTCCTCTACTACGTCAACGCCCAGCTCCCGCGCGCCGTGGGCCGCGACCTCAGCGTGAACCTCTTCTCCCGCTCCCTCGGGCAGCCCTACGCGGTCCACACCACCCGCAGCAGCAGCGCGATGATCGCCGTCATCGGCCAGGTCGACGCGCTCATCTCGATGATCATGAACGCGCTGGTCCTCGGCACCTCGTTGGTCATCGGGACGGCCATCATCGGCACCCTGGTCTTCGTCGAGCCGCTCATCGCGCTGATCGCGGCCGGCGGCTTCACCGCGATCTACCTCGGCGTGACGCGGCTGACCCGGGCGAGCCTGCGGCGGAGCAGCCGCACCCTCAGGCGCACCCAGCCGCAGCGCATGGCGGCCCTCCAGGAGGGGTTTCAGGGGATCCGCGAGATCATCATGCACGACGTCCACGACCCGTTCTGCGACCGCTTCGCCGCCGCCGAGGGGCAGCTGCGGCGCGCCCAGACCCTTGTCGCCGTCCTCCAGCAGACGCCCCGCTTCGTCGTGCAGGCCCTCGGCATCCTCCTCATCGTCTGGATCGCCTACGTCCTGACGACCTCGGCGTCCCAGGCAGGCCACGTCTCCTCGGCCCTGCCGGTGCTCGGCCTGCTCGCGCTGGGCGCGCAGAAGCTGCTGCCGACGTTCCAGAACGCCTACGCCGCGTGGGCCGGGATCCGCAGCGTGCGCGATCCCGCCGCAGACGTGCTCACCCTGCTCGAGGAGCCCGTCTGTGCGTCCCACCTCGGCCCACGACCCGAGCCGATGCGGATGCGCGAGGACGTCCGCTTCGAGGGGGTGTCGTTTCGCTACGACCGCGCCGCCGACTGGGTCGTCGACGATCTCACCTTCGCCGTGCGGCGCGGCAGCGTGACGGCGCTGGTCGGCGCGACCGGCGGCGGCAAGAGCACGACCGCCGACCTCCTGATGGGCCTCCTCGAGCCCGAGCGCGGCGTGATCCGGGTCGACGGCGAGCCGCTGACCGCCGACAACCGGCGGGCCTGGCAGCGCGCCATCTCCCACGTCTCCCAGAGCGTCTTCCTCCTCAACGGCTCGTTCACCGACAACATCGCCTTCGGGGTCCCCGCCGCGGCGGTCGACCCCGAGCGCGTGGCCTGGGCCGCCGCGCGGGCCGGCATCGCCGCCGACATCGAGGCGACCCCTCAGCGCTACGCGAGCCTGGTCGGCGAGGCCGGGATCCGCCTGTCCGGGGGCCAACGTCAGCGCGTCAACATCGCCCGGGCGCTCTACGAGGGGGCCCACCTCCTGGTGCTCGACGAGGCGACGAGCAGCCTCGACAACACCACCGAGCGCGACGTCATGAGCGCGATCATGGGGCTCGACGACGACGTCACCGTGGTGATGATCGCCCACCGCCTGACGACGGTGATGGGCTGCGACCAGATCCTCCACATCGACGGCGGCACCATCGCCGGCCACGGGACCTTCGACGAGCTGAGAGCGCACAGCCCGCGCTTTCGCGAGATGTGCGAGGCGGTGGCGATCCAGCGCGACGGCGCCGGCTGACCTTGCGCGGAGGTCGCACCAAACCGAGCGCAGGCGTCGGTGGTCGCAGAGCAGAGGCGAGCAGACGGTTCTCCCCTGTCCCAGGCCGCGTGAGCGGCCGGTGGGGGCAACGAGAAGCGGCCGGATCAGCCTCGCCAGGAGACCGCGGGGAAACGGCCGCGAAGCGCGCGGAGCCGCCGGGTTCGTCATTCTGGCAGCGCGGGGAGAGGCACGCGTGCGTGCTCTTCCCCGCAAGCCGCTAGGACCCCCAGCAAAGCGCCGCGAAGCGAGTTTGATTGAGGTGTGTGTTAGGACAGTGATCCGGGGCTGATCTAGCGAGGCCCCGGGGCAATGTCCCAGGCCGCGCTTCGCGGCCGGTGGAGGCCGCGAAGCGGCCGGACCAGTCTCGCTAGGGACCCCAATCAGTACTCAGCGAAGCGGGTTCTTTGATCGAGGCGTCCTCGGCCTCGTCGGGAGCTCGAGCCGATCGGGAGGTGAGCCATGGGATCTCTGTGGAAGGTGGTGATCGTGGCGATCGCGCTGACGCTCTCGGGTTGCGCTGGAGGCGGCGGTGGCGGCGGCGACGTGAGCGGTGACACCGGCGGCGGCCCTGGTCCCGACGCGACCTTCGCCGAGCTGAGCGCGCAGCTCGACGCCCTGAAAGACCAGTCCCTGACGTTGCCCTCGATCCACGACAACGACCTGCCGACCACTGGCACGGTGGTCTATGCGGGGGTCGTCAGCTACCGGATGTTCCCCTCGCCAGGAGTGACCCCGGACTACCCGGCGGACTTCGAGGCCATCGGCGTCCTGACCCTGACCGTCGACTTCGACGGGGCGCTCGCGGAGGGCGCCGATCCGATCTCGGGCGTCGCGACCGGGTTCGTGACCAAGGCGGGCGAGCAGCTGATGGGCACCCTGACCTCTGTCGCCGGCAGCAGCCTGATCGACGACAACCGGATCTTCCCCGTCGCGTTGACGCTGACGGGCGAGCTGACCGAGCCCGACGATCAGGTGCGCCAGATCGAGCTGGTGCTGTCGGGGGGCATGGGCGGAGACGGCCTCCAGATGATCTACCTCTCGGCCAAGGGCGAGGCGCGGTTCAACGGCGCGCCTTACACCGAGCTGGAGGGGGCGTTCTATACCGCGCGGCAATAGGCGCGGCCGCGGCCCAACCGGTCGCGCGGCTCAGGCGTTCAGGTCGCGGCCCCGTCGCCCTGCGGTAATCCCGGCGACACTTCGGGCAATTTTCGTTGTATGAGCGTATACTCTCGAGCGTTCCTGGGAGCCTTCGCGACCGACGACGACCGCGAGACGCTCCTGGCTTCTGCTCCGCGGAAGGCGGTCGCGTGCGTTGAGTGGAGGCCGACCAGAGGATCGGAGCCCCGGGATCCCGCGAGACGAGCGCGAAGCGGTCGGCCCCGGCGGGCCACCCGCGCCCTGCGCCGAGGCGGGAGGAGCGACCAGCGCCAGCTTCCCCATCGTTGGTGTCGGCGCGTCCGCCGGGGGGCTCGCCGCCTTCGAGGCGTTCTTCTCGGGCCTGCCGGCGGGCGTGGATCCCGCCATGGCCTTCATCCTCGTGCAGCACCTGGCCCCGGATCACAAGAGCATCCTGAGCGAGCTCGTCAGACGCTACACCCGGCTTCGCGTCTTCGAGGTGGAAGACGGGATGGAGGTGTACCCCAACTGCGCCTACATCATCCCGCCGAACCGTGACATGGGGCTGTCCGGCGGTGTCCTGCGTCTCTACGAGCCCAGCGCGGCGCGCGGACCGCGCCTGCCTATCGACTTCTTCTTGACCTCGCTCGCGACCGACCAGGGGCACCGCGCGATCGGCGTCGTCCTGTCGGGCATGGGCGCCGACGGCGCGCGCGGGGTCCGGGCGATCGCGGGGCAGGGCGGGCTGACGATGGCGCAGGCGCCGGCGTCGACCGAGTACGAGGGGATGCCCGCGAGCGCCATCGCGACCGGCGTCATCGACTTCGTGCTCCGCCCCGAGGAGATGCTCGCGCAGCTCGTGGACTTCGTCGCCGGACGCCCGCGGCTCCCGCGCGAGCCCGTGCAGCACGTCAACCCGGACGGCCACCTGGCTCGTGTCTGCGCCGCGCTGCGCGCCCAGACCGGCCACAACTTCGCGCACTACAAGCCGAGCACCCTGGGGCGACGCCTCGAGCGGCGGATGGCCTTGCAGAAGATCGACGCCATTGACGACTACGTGCGCTTCGCCGAGCAGAGCCCGGAGGAGCTGGAGGCCCTGTATCGGGATCTCCTCATCGGCGTGACCCACTTCTTTCGCGATCCCGACGCCTTCGCGACCCTGGAGGCGCTGGTCGTGCCCGGCGCGTCCGCGCGGCCTCATGACCAGGACACCATCCGGATCTGGGTCGTCGGGTGCTCGTCGGGGGAGGAGGCCTACTCGATCGCGATGCTCTTCCAAGAGCACCTCGAGTCCAAGCGGCTGCACCACAAGATCCTCATCTTCGCCACCGACATCGATGACCGCGCGATCGCCCGGGCCCGCGCGGGGGTGTACCCAGCGAGCGTCGCGGGGGAGGTCTCTCCCGAGCGCCTCGAGCGCTTCTTCGTCGCCGACGAGCAGGCCGGCACCTACCGGGTCCGCAAGCGCATCCGCGATCTGGTCGTCTTCTCCGAGCAAGACGTCATGCGGGATCCTCCGTTTTCACGGCTGGACCTCATCAGCTGTCGCAACGTGATGATCTACCTGAACCCCGAGGCACAGAAGAAGCTGATCCCCGTCTTCCACTACGCCCTGAGCCCAGGCGGCACCCTGTTTCTCGGCTCCTCCGAGACGGTGAGCGAGTTCGGAGCGCTGTTCGCGCCCATCGACCGCACATGGAAGCTGTTCTCGCGCCGTCAGAGCGTCAAGACGCCCGCCCCCCCGGCCCTCACGGCGTTCGCGGCGCCCGCGCCCCCCCGGGTGATCACGGCGTCGCTGGGGCCGCGCCAGCACGCGGCTCGGTCGCGCGGGGCCGACCTCGCCGCGCTCGTCGAGCGGACCCTGCTCGAACACTGGGGGCAGGCCTGTGTCCTGGTCGACTCGCGCGGCGAGATCCTCCACGTCGTCGGCCGCACCGGCCGCTACCTCGAGCCGGCGCCGGGCGCTGCGCAGATGAACGTCCTGGCGATGGCTCGCGACGGGCTTCAGCGGGGGGTGTCCATGGCCCTGCATCGGAGCGTGTCGACCGGCGCCGTGGTCCGGTATGGCCACCTGCGGCTCGAGACCGGCGGTGAGGAGGTCGGCGTGGACCTGACCGTGCGCCCGGTCGAGCGTCGCGACGGCCCGGACGCGATACCCGAGATGTGGCTGGTCGTCTTCGAGGAGGCGGCGCTCGTGGGGAGATCCGCGGTGGTCACGAACGCGCCCGCCGCCGCGCCGCCGGTCGACGACGAGCTGCAGGCGAAAGACGACTACCTCTTGACCGTCCTCGAGGAGATGGAGACGGCCAACGACGAGCTCCAGACCGCGAACGAGGAGTTCCAGTCCGTAAACGAAGAGCTCCAGTCAGCCAACGAGGAGCTCGAGACCTCCAAAGAGGAGCTGCAGTCGCTCAACGAGGAGCTGACGACGGTCGCCTCCGAGCTGCACATGAAGGTGGCCGACCTGTCGCGGGCCAACAACGACATGAACAACATGCTCGCCGGCACGGGCATCGGTACGCTCTTTGTCGACAACAACCTCCGGATCTCGAGGTTCACGCCCGCCGTCGTCGCGGTGATCAACCTCATCGAGGGCGACGTGGGCCGGCCGGTGGGGCACGTCGTCTCCAACCTCGTGGGCTATGACAGCCTGGCCGAAGACGCGGCGGCGGTGCTCGACACCCTCGCCCAGAAGGAAGCCGAGGTCCGGACCAAGGACGGCGGCTGGTACCTGATGCGGATTCGCCCCTACCGGACGCTGGAGAACGTCATCGAGGGGGCGGTCATCACCTTCGCCGACATCGCCTCGCGCAAGCGCGCCGAGCGCTCGCTCCTCGACGCCCGGCGCTTGGCCAAGAGCATCGTGTCCACTGCGCGCGAGGCGCTGGTGGTGCTCGACGCGGAGCTGCGGGTGGTCATGGCGAACCGCCCGTTCGCCCTGACCTTTGGCGTGACCCCCGAGGAGGCCGAGGGCCGGCGGTTCTTCGAGCTGAGCCGCGGGCGGTGGGAGTTCCCGGAGCTGCGCCGGCTCCTCGAGGAGCTCCCGCACGCCGCAGGTCCGCTCGACGACGTCGAGGTGACGGGGATGTTGGCGGGCTCGGAGCAGCTCGTTCTCACGCTGAACGCCAGCTACCTCCGCCTCGAGAGCACCTCCGACGGCGCGCTCATCTTGCTCGCCATCACCGCGGCCGCGGACCGCGACGATCGCTGAGCCGGTACGACGACGCGAGCCCGGCGCACCCGCGTCGGGGGCGCGAGGGAAGCAGTACACATGGCGACGACGAAGCACGGAGCGGACCACTCGGATGAACTTGGCCTGCGGGCGCGGGCCGAGGCGCGGGCCGCCGAGCGGGCGGTCGCCGACCCGGCGCACCTCGACGCGGAGGCGGTGGCGCTCCTCCACGAGCTGCGGGTGCACCAGATCGAGCTCGAGATGCAGAACGAGGAGCTGCGCCGGACCCAGCTCGCGCTCGACGCGGCGCGGGCGCGCTACTTCGAGCTCTATGACCTCGCGCCGGTGGGATACGTGACCGTCGGAGACGCCGCGACCATCGTGGACGCGAACCTCCGGGCCAGCGTCATGCTGGGGGTGGCCCGGGGGGCGTTGGTGGGCCAGCCGCTGACGCGCTTCGTCCTGCCCGAGGACCAGGACACGTACTATCGCCATCGCCGGGAGGTCGCGGTCGACGGTCAGCAGCGCGTCGGCGAGCTGCGGATGGTCAAGGCGGACGGCGCGCCGTTCTGGGCGCGGCTCGAGTCGGTCGCGTCCCAAGAGGCCGCGTTGGGGAGGCTCATCCGCACGACGATCAGCGACATCACTGAGCTCCGTCGCCTCCACGCCGAGGTGGCGCAGAGCGACCGCATGGCGAGCGTCGGGCTGCTCGCCGCCGGGGTCGCGCACGAGCTCAACAACCCGCTCACCTACACCCTCCCTGCGGTCATCGAGCTCGCCGAATTTCTCCCCGAGCTCGCCGCAGCGGTCGAGTCGGGCCGCGTCGCGCTGGCGAACACCGGCGGTGGACGCGGACGCGATGACGTCACCAGCGCCGCCGCCGAGGTCATCGACCCGGACAGGCTCGCCGACCTGGTCGTCGGCGCCCGCGATGCCGCGGTCGGGCTGCGGAAGATTCACAAGATCGTCCGTGGTTTTAGCTACTTCTCGCGCATCGAAACGCCAGGGGTGGTGCCGATCGATCTCAACGAGGCCGCGACCCACGCGATCCAGATGACGGCGCACGAGCTCCGGCCGCGGGCGACCCTCGTCACCGACTTCGGGAGGGTGCCGCGGGTGCTCGCTACCGAGGGCAAGCTGGCGCAGGTGTTTCTCAACCTGCTGGCGAATGCGGCCCAGGCCATCCCCCCGGGCGATCCCACCAACAACCACGTGAGGGTCCGAACCTGGACCGACGACTTGGGATGCGTGTGTGCCGAGGTCCGCGATAGCGGGTGCGGGATCGCGCCCGAGGATCTCGAGCGCATCTTCGAGCCGTTCTTCACGGGCGAGCCGCGGCGCGGCACCGGCCTCGGCCTGGCGATCGCCCGTCGCATCGTCACCCAGCTCGGCGGTGAGATCCGCGTGGAGAGCCGGGCCGGGCAGGGGAGCCGCTTCGAGCTGAGGTTCCCGACGCAGGGCGCCGAGCCCGCGCGCCAGGTCGAGGTCGTCGCGGTGCCGCCGCCGATCCGAGGGCGGGTCCTGATCGTGGACGACGAGGACATGGTGCGCGCGGCGCTCGTCCGGATCTTGCGCGACAGTCACGACGTCGTCGAGGTGGGCTCCGGTCGCGCGGCGATGGAGCTCCTCGGGGCGGGGGGCGAGTTCGACGTCGTCCTGTGCGACGTGATGATGCCCGACGTCTCCGGGGTCGCCCTCCACCGCTGGCTCGCCGACAGCAACCCGCAGCTCGTCTCGAACCTCATGTTCCTCTCCGGAGGGGTCGTGGTGCCCGAGACCCGCGCCTACCTCACGCGCCACGGCTGCGTCTGCCTGGACAAGCCGGTGTCCGTCGCCGAGCTCCGCAGCCTGGTCGCGGCGAGGGTCGCGGCCGCGCCGCGCTGAACGGCCAGCGTCACGTCGGTCGCGCCACGGTCGCCTCGGGCGTCGGGCTGTGCCAACATCCGGCGCGTGGAGCCGACGCCGACCCCAGCCACCAGCACGATCCCGTCCGCCGCTCGCTCGGGCATCCCGACGCTCGCCGCCGCGGCGGATCTGTGGCTACACGCGCTCGGCCCGCTCGACCGCGCGCGCCGCGCCCTGTGGCGCCTCGGGTGCCGCCTGCGCCTCGGTCGCGACGCCGTCACCGACCGCTCGCTCCGGCTGAGCCTGGTCGCGGGCGGCCACATCCTCGTCGCCTTCGCCCTGACCGCGGTCGCGCCGCTGTGGCTCTTGCTCCTCGGCCCGATCGTGCTCGGCGTCCCCCACGTCGCGAGCGATCTCCGCTACCTCGTCATCCGCCCCCCGCTCCCCCTCGGCCGCGCGCCCATCGTCGCCATCCTGGTCGGCCTCGGCGCGATGACCGCCCTGCGCGTCGGCGCCGCGCTCGGCGGGCCCCTGCTCCTCGGCCCCGAGGTCGCCCTCGGCGGCGGCGCCATCCTCGCCGCCATCGCCCTCACCCCGGGGCGGGCGCGCTGGCGCCCGGTCGCCCTGGCGGTCGTCGCGGCGCTCACGGTCTACGGCGTCCTCCACCCCGCGGACACCGCGCTCTGGGTCGGGCACCTCCACAACCTCGTCGCCTTCGGCTGGTGGCTCACCCTGGCCAGAGACGGCGGCCCGTGGCGCCGCGTCGCGTGGGTGGCGGCGCTGTACGTCGCCGCGGCCGCCGCGATCCTCGCCGGCGCCCTCGACGGGCTGTTCGCGCTCGCCTGGAGCGGGGACGCCGCGGGCCTCGAGGTCGACGGCCTCGCCGCCACCCTCGCCCCCGGCGCAGCGCCGGTCGTCGCCGTGCGCCTCGTCACGCTCTTCGCCTTCGCCCAGGCGGTCCACTACGCCGTCTGGCTGCGCCTCGTCCCCCAGCGCCTGGCCCCTCGCAAGGCGCCCCCGAGCCTGGGCCGCAGCGTCCGCGACCTGCGCGCCGACCTCGGCGCCTGGGGGCTGCGCGCCGTCGTCGCCCTGAGCGTCCTCGTCCCGCTCGCGGCCCTCGTCGACGCCTACGAGACGCGCTCGCTCTACCTGCTGCTCGTGCTCTTCCACGGCTGGCTCGAGCTGGCCGTCCTCGGCGCGCTGCTCGTCGCGCGACCCGGCCGCCAAACATGAGCTACGAGCTCATGTGGCTCGAGGCCTTCGCGCTGACGCTGGCCATCGAGGTGCCGATCTACGCGGCGCTGCTGCGCCGCTACGCCGGCTCGTGGTTCGGCGCCGTCGCCCTCGGGGTCGCTCTGCAGGTCGCGACGCACCCGGCGCTGTGGTTCTTCGCCCCGCGCTTCGAGCCCTACTGGGCGTGGGTCGTCACGCTGGAGGTCGTGATCTGGCTCATCGAGGGCCTCCTCGCCGGGCTCGTCATCGACCACCCCAAGGGCAAGCGCTACGCCTACGCCTATGGCCTGTTGGCCTCGCTCTGCGCCAACGCGACCTCCACGCTGATCGGCCTCGCGCTGCAGTAGGCCGCAACGGCGGCGAGCGGGCCGCCCACCGTCCGCGGGCGAGCGCCCTACAGCCCGCGCGTCGCCCGGCTGATGTCGTCGACCAGCGACGGGACGCCGTCCTCGGTCAGCTCGGTGGTCAGCACGAACCACGTCTCGTTCTGCCGCACCGACCACCCCCGGGCCAGCGGCGCCACCGCCGCGATGACGCGGATGCGCGCGCGGTTCGGGCTTGCGTCGAGCGCCTGCAGATTCTCCCGGATGGCCGCGACGGCCGCCTTGTCCCCCTCCGGGGCCACCCGCTCGAGCTCGACCGCGAGCGCGTCGATCGCCCGCACCACGGTCGTGAGGCGGGCGTCGGACTCGACCGCCAGCGCCTTGCCCCGCGCCGACTCGAGCTGCGCGTCGAGCACGTCGATCCGGGTCGCGTCCTTGGCGCGGATGTGAAAGGCGAGCCGCTGCTTGTCGCCGAGGCTCAAGACCGCCCCGGCGTTGCCGACCTCGGGGGCCGCGACCGCGCCGAGCAGGGCGGCGCCTCCTCCCGCGCTCGGCGCCGGGATCCACGCCCACACCGGCCCGCTCGCCGACAGCCGGCTCAGCAGGCGCTCGTCCTCCTCGTCCCGCGGCGCCGCCGGGCCGGTCCCGTCGAAGGCCGCGATGACCCGGACCGCCAGGTTGCGGTGGCCGATCAGCAGGGTGTCGGCGTCGAGCGGTGACGCGACCCAGTCGCGCGCCGACGCCTCCGCGCGCTCGGCCTCGAAGGCGGCGTTGAGCGCCGTCCCGGCCGCGCCGAGCCCGTCGCCGCGCAGCAGGAACGCGTCGAGGCTCCCATCGCTGACCAGCAGCGCCTCGGTGACCTCGGCCAGGTCGAGCTCGTGCTCGGACAGCAGCGCCGCGGCTCGCTGGATCCGGGGGTGCGCCATCAGGATGCGCCGGATCTGGTCGTCGCCGAGGAGCGCCTTGGGGTTCACGCCCATCGCCCACTGCGCGTTCGCCGGCACCGCGCTCACGAGGTCCGGCTGCGGGATGCTCTTGGCCACGAGCAGCACCGCCGTGACCAGCGACAGCGCTCCCACCAGGGTGAACGCCAGCACCCGCAGCGCGCGGCTCCCGACCCCCTCCTGGTTGCGCTCTCGCGCCCGCGCGACCGAGAACGCCACCACGATGCCGAACCCGTAGAGGACGTTGAGCGGCAGCGCCATGAGGAGCTGCGAGATGGGGTCCGGCGGCGTGAGGATGGCGCCGATGATGAAGCTGATCACCACGAAGTAGCGCCAGAACTTCAGCAGGCCCTTGCCGGTCGCCAGCCCCCACAGCGCCATGAAGAAGATGACCAGCGGCAGCTCGAAGACCAGGCCGAACATCAGCAGGAAGCCGAAGGCGAAGCCGTAGGCGTTCTGCAGCGTGACCAGCACCTCGACGTTGCCCGGCTCCAGCGTCAGCCCGACGAGCCAGCTCGTGATGAACGGCAGCAGCACCGTGTAGGCGAAGGCCGATCCGATGACGAAGAACACGACGCTGAACGCCGTGAGCGGCAGGATGAAGCGCTTCTCCTTCCTGTACAGCGCCGGGGCGATGAAGCCCCAGATCTGCCAGAACACGAGCGGGCTCATCAGCACCAGGTCCGCCACCAGCGCGACCTTGAGGTACACGACGATGCTCTCGGTGATCTGGATGGCCTGGAAGTGGTAGATGCCGTTGTCGGCCAGCGCCGCGGCGATGGGGCGCGACAGGAAGGCGAAGAGCGGCAGCCGGAAGTTCCACGCGATGAAGAACCCGGCGGCCAGGATGATGGTGACGCGCAGGATCCGCGTGCGCAGCTCGAGGAGGTGCTCGCGGAAGCTCATGACGCCGCCGGTGGCCTCACTCACGACGGCGTCCCGC
>PHBI01000178.1:0-12658 GCA_002841945.1 Deltaproteobacteria bacterium HGW-Deltaproteobacteria-14 | reverse complement strand
GGGCGCCCCGCCGTTGTCTTCGTCGCCTGCGTCCGCGCCGTCATCCGCGACGACGGTCGAGGGTCGCCGGCCGGGCCGTGCGGCCGCGACCCGGCCCTCGACCGGACGACCGACGTGCGCGCGCCAGTCGCGGTCAGCGTCCTGCGCCGAGCCCGGCGTGGGGGCGTCGGGGCCATCGGGGGCGTCGGGGGCGGGGGCCGCGTTGGCCGAGGACACAGCCGGCGCCTGGCTCGGCGCCGACTCGCCCGCGGCGGCGTCCGGATCGCGCGAGGCGCCTCCGCGGGGCGCGGGCGCCCCCTCGGCGACGTCGTCCGCGGCGCGCAGGACCGGGTGGTCCTCCGGCGCGGGGGTGGGCGCGGGCGCGGGCGCCGGGGTGCCCTTCACGGGCGGCGTGTCGTCGTCGTCGTCGGACGCGTTCACGAAGTCGGTCGCGGCCTTGCGCACCTCGTGATCGACCTGGCTCATCGCCGAGCGCACCTGTCTCATCCCTTTGCCGATGGAGCGCGCCACCTGCGGGAGTTTGTCGGGGCCGATGAAGACCAGCGCCACGACCAGAATCAGGATGATTTCCCAGGTGCCTAGGCCGAACATTGGCGGCGATTTAGGCACGCCCTGAGGTCCTCGGCAACTCAAAGCGGCGGCGCGTCGGGCGCAACGCCCGGTTCAGAACTCGGTCTCGAGGCTCCCGATGTTCGCCGGGTCGGTCGGCGCGATGGCGCGCTCGGTGGGCTCCGTTCCCCCGCGGTGCGGGATCGTGCGCCCCTTGGCGTCGACCACCAGGCCGGTCGCCGGATCCACCATCACGTCGACGACGTCGGCGGGAGCGGCGCCGGCCACCGCCGCCTTGGGGCGGTCGCCATCGACCGCGGTCATGAAGGCGAGCCACGCCGGCAGCGCCGTGTCGCTGCCGTAGACCTTGTTGATCTTCTCGCTCTTGCCCAGCGGCCGCTCTCGCCGGTCGGCGCCGATCCAGGCGACCGCCACGCGATCGGCGGTGAAGCCGTCGAACCACACGTCGTAGGCGAGGGTGCCGGTCTTGCCCGCCGCCTCGCGCCCGAGCTTCTTCGCCCGGGTGCCGGTGCCGCGCGCGACCACCTCGGTGAGGTTGCGCGCGACGATCCACGCGGTCGCCTCGGGGATGTGGCGCTCGGGGGGCGACAGCGCGCGCTCCCACAGGGCGACGAGGGTGTCGTCGAAGCTCGCGTCGGGGTCCCCCGGGGCGACGTGGCGCTCGAGCACGCGCCCGTCCTTGTCGGTGACCTTGCGCAGGAGCGCCGTCTCGGGGGCCAGCCCACGCCGCGCGAGGGTCGCGAAGGCGCGGGTCATCGCGAACGGGGTCTGGTCGGCGCCGAGGACCTCGGACGGGAAGCCGGTCAGCTCGCGGGCGAGGCCGAGGCGCCGTCCCCAGTCCTTGTAGTCCTCGAGGCTCGTGTGGTTCAGCACGTACTGGAGGACCCGCAGGCTGACGGAGTTCTCGGACTTGGCCAGGGCGTCCCACACCAGCATGTCGTCTTTGGAGCGCGCGCCGGTCGGGTTGTACTCGCCCTCGCGGAAGGGGGCGCCGCTGAACAGCGCCGAGGGCGGCAGGCCGAGATCGTAGGCCTTGCTGTAGACGATCGGCTTCATCGTCGAGCCCGTCTGGCGCACGGCGTAGGCGCGGTTGACCTGGCTCCGGTCGAAGTCCCAGCCACCGACCATGACGTCCGGCCCGCTCCCCGTGAGGGGGTAGGACACGATCGCGCCCTCCACCAGCGGGATCGGCACGAGCTGCACCGCGGCGGTCCGCCCCTCGCGCGCTCCGACCTCGACCAGGACGACGTCGCCGACGCTGAAGGCCTTCGTCATGTTGGTGAGCTTGCCCCCGAAAGACACGCTCGCCCCGGTGTCGCGCCGGCCGCGCTTGACCGGCAGCTCGGTGTACGGCGCCGCCCACTTGGTGTCGGCGAGCTTCAGCGTCCCCGAGAGGCCGTCGGCGATCTCGACCGTGGCGCGCTCCTTGGTCACCTCGGACACCCGCGCGAGCACCCGCTGACCCGCCTGGGGCTCGGCGTAGGGGAGGTTGCGGGCCAGGAAGTCGTCGCGCTCGAGGTGGCCGAGCGGGCCCGGGTAGCCCTGCTTCTTCGCGAGCACCTCGAGGGCGTCGCGCAGCGCTCGCTCGGCCACCCGCTGGGGCCCGGGATCGACCGCCATCGACACGACGAGGCCGCGCCCGAGCCAGCTCCCCGCTGGGTCGTCGTAGCGCGTCATGACCTCCTGGCGCGCCGTCTCGGTGTAGTACGGGACGTGGTCGCCGAGGGTGTCGCGCAGCGGGTAGGTGACGAGCGCCTCGGCCAGCGCCGCCTGCTCCTCGGCGGCGCTGATCCAGCCGTGCTCGCGCATGTTGGAGAGCACGTGGGCCATGCGCTTGCGCGCCGCCGGGAGGTTGACCACCGGGTTGACCCGGCTCGGCGACTGCGCCAGCCCCGCGGTCATGGCCATCTCGGCCAGCGAGAGCTCCCAGATGTTCTTGCGGAAGTAGTTCTGCGCGGCCGCCTGGACCCCGTAGCTGTTGTGCCCGAGGTAGATGACGTTGAGGTACCAGGTCAGGATCTGCGGCTTGGAGTACACGTCCTCCATGCGTCGGGCGAGGATGGCCTCCTTCACCTTGCGCTCGTAGCTCCGCGCGTTGCCGACCAGGGTCTTGGCGAGCTGCTGGGTGATGGTCGAGGCCCCCTCGCGCAGGTCCCCGGCGCGGAAGTTCTGCACCATGGCGCGCGCGATGCCGCGCAGATCGATGCCGGAGTGCTGGAAGAAGCGCTCGTCCTCGGCGGCGAGGAAGGCCAGCACCAGCCGCTCGGGGAGCTGACCCCAGGTGACCGCGAGGCGCCGCTCCTCGAACCACTCGCCGACCAGCGTCCCGTCGGCCGCCTCGAAGCGCGTGACCCCCGACGCGCTCATCTCGTCGAAGGCGTCGAGGCGCGGCAGATCGCGGGCGAAGTGGACGTAGAGCCCGAAGGCGCCCGCGCCCCCGGCCAGCAGCGCCATGAGCAGCAGGACCAGCAGGCCCCGCAGGCCCACGCCCCACCAGCCCCCCGGGCGGCGGTTCGCGATGCGGACACGGGCTATCTGGGCGCTGCTCGGCACGGGTGGACCCTACCATCGTCGGACCTCCCCGGGAACGGGCAGCGTCGCCCCGCGATTCCGGCGCCTGCCAGCGCCTCGTCGGCGTCAGGCGCGTCTTGACACCACCTGCGCTTCACGAAAGAGTCACGCCATCCCGAATGGCGCTCGCGGAGGTCTCCATGACGCGCATCCCCCGCCTGGCCAGGCTCGTTGCTCTGACCAGCCTCCTCGCCCTCTCCGGCCCCGCCTTCGGCGCCCCGACGCCGCTGACCGGCGCTGACGACCTCGACGTGCTGTCGACCGGTACGCCGGCGCGCTTCATCATGGGGTTCAAGGCGGGGGCCGGCGGCACCCTCTGGGACGAGCCGAACGACACCGTCCTGCGGAACGTCTCCGGCACCGACCCGACCTTCGACATCCCCATCTTCAACGAGACCCGCGGCGGCTACACCATGAGCGCCGGGTTCTTCGTCGAGGGGATCTTCTACGAGTACCTCGGGCTCGAGGTCGGCGCGTACTTCACCCAGCACACCCTGCTCGAGAAGACCGACTGGAACTACTTCGAGACGGTCAACGGCAACGTGACCCACCAGGTCGAGGCGAAGAGCGAGGAGGAGCTGCAGTGGACGGCGATCCACGTGCCCATCCTCATCAAGGCCGTGGTCCCGAGCGGCAACACCCGCATCTCGCTCGGCGTCGGGCCCGAGTTCGCGTTTGGCGAGTGGAGCCGCGCCTCGTTCAAGGTCACCGAGGTCACCACCGACGGGGTCCGTCAGGTCGGCGGCGATCTGACCCTCGGCGGGTCGCTCGACCCGGCGCCGCCGCGCGCCGCCCTGCGGACGCTCCGCGCCAACCTCCAGGACAGCGTCTACTTCACCGTCAACTTCGGCATCGAGATCGTGGCCGGGGACTTCCTCATCCCGATCGACATCCACTGGAGCTACAACTTCAGCCAGGAGTCGGCCTACCGCCAGCGCGTCGCGACGCTGGGGTGCGACTCCACCGGGCTGGTCTGCGAGGAGCGCCTGCCCCCCGAGGGCGGCGCGGTCACCTTCGACAACCACCCGAACACCCTCGAGCTGCAGACCCGCGACACGATGTACGGCGGCATCAACATCGGCATCGCCTATCAGTTCGACTGATCGTGCCGCGCGCGCCTCGGCGCCTGCGGCGATGACGCGGCCCCCGTGCCCCACGCTGGAACTGCCCAGGAACAGCCCAGCAACAGCAAGGTCCAGAACGATGAAACCTCTCGCATCGCTCGCTACCGCCATCGGCCTCGCCCTGACGCTCGTGTCCGTCGCCGCCGCCCCCGCCGCAGCGCAGGACTACAAGGAGTGGTCGCTCCAGAAGTTCCGGCCCTCCATCCACTCGCTGTCGACCTTCACGGTCGAGGCGGCGCGGGTGAGCCACGAGCTGACCATCAACGCGTTCCTGATGGTCAACTACGGGCAGGGCTTCCTGCAGGGGGACAACGGCGAGGACATCGTCGACGGCTTCGGCACCGCCGACATCGTCGCCTCCATCGGCCTGCTCGACCACCTGAGCTTCGGCTTCGACGTGCCGGTCATGTTCGGCCAGTCGGGGACCTTCCTCGACGGCGGTGACGTGGCGGCCTTCGGCGTCGGCGACATCCGGCTGTCGCTCAAGGGGACGGCCATCAAGCCGTGGCGCCTCGGCCCCGGCATCGGCCTCGCCATCGACGTGACGGTGCCGAGCGGCTCCAAGGGGGGCTACGCCAAAGAGGAGGGCGTGATCATCACGCCGAAGATCCTCCTCGACGCGGTGACGCGCAACTTCCACCTGATGACGAACCTGTTCGTGATGAGCCGGACCTCGAGCTTCACCCCGGACCGGTCCAACGTGGACCTCGACCCGAACCTCGGGATCAGCGCCGAGGCGGGCTTCTCGACCGGCCTCGCCATCTTCCTCGGCTCGACCGACTTCCGGATGATCCTCGAGGGGCGCTTCCAGTCCCGGCTGAGCCGCTTCTTCGAGAAGGAGAACACCCAGCTCGAGTTCACCTGGGGCCTCCACTGGAAGCACCAGAGCGGCTTCGCGATCGGCGGCGGCGCCAGCTTCGGCGCCCTGCGCGGCTACGGCGACCCCGACTGGCGCGCCTACCTGAGCGTCGGCTACCAGCCCGGCCAGTACCTCCCGATGCCGATCGAGCACAGGGTCGTCGACACCGACGGCGACGGCATCAACGACGACGTCGACCAGTGCCCGCGCGACCCCGAGGACAAGGACAACTTCCAGGACGCCGACGGCTGCCCCGATCTCGACAACGACAACGACGGCATCCCCGACACCGTCGACAAGTGCCCCCTCGAGCCCGAGGACAAGGACGGCGACCGCGACGACGATGGCTGCCCCGACGGCGACATGGACGGCGACGGGATCGGCGACGACTTCGATCAGTGCCCCAAGCAGCCCGAGGACAAGGACGGCTTCGAGGACACCGACGGCTGCCCCGACCTCGACAACGACAAGGACGGCATCCCGGACAAGGACGACAAGTGCCCTGACCAGGCCGAGGACTTCGACGGCGACCGCGACGACGACGGCTGCCCCGACGGCGACGGCGACGGCGACGGTATCCCCGACGACAAGGACGCCTGCCCGACCCAGCCCGAGGACATCGACGGCTTCGAGGACACCGACGGCTGCCCCGATCCCGACAACGACAAGGACGGCATCCTCGACGCGCGTGACAAGTGTCCGCTCGACGCCGAGGACATCGACGGCTTCAAGGACTCCGACGGCTGCCCCGATCCCGACAACGACGGCGACGGCATCCTCGACAAGGATGACAAGTGCCCGGACAAGGCCGAGGACTTCGACGGCTGCCAGGACGAGGACGGCTGCCCCGAGGCCGGGCGGGTGTGCGTGACGAAGGAGAAGATCGTCATCACCGAGAAGATCTTCTTCGCCACCGGCAAGTCGACCATCAAGGCGCAGAGCTTCCCGCTCCTGAGCGAGATCGCCGGCGTGCTCAAGGCCAACCCCTACATCAAGCTCATCGAGATCCAGGGGCACACCGACTCGAACGGGTCGGACAACTACAACCTGAAGCTCTCGGACGCCCGCGCCCGCGCCGTCTACACCCACCTCGTCAGGCTCGGCATCGACCCGACGCGCATGACCGCGAAGGGCTACGGCGAGAGCGCTCCCATCGCTGACAACGGGACGGCGGACGGGCGCGAGGTGAACCGCCGGGTCGAGTTCGTCATCCTCAAGCAGGACCTGGCGCCGGAGCAGTAGGCCGGTGCCCGGCGGCCGACCGGACAGGAGCGCGCGCCCCGATCTCAGGGAGCGCGCACCGGCTGGGCCGGTCGACGTGCTCGTGACCGGGGCGGCGGGCTTCGTCGGGCGGGCGCTCGTCAAGCGCCTCGAGGCCTTGGGGTTGACGGTGCAGGGGACGGATCTGGTCGCCGGCGCGGCGCCGACGGTCCACCTCGACGTGACCGACGGCGGCGAGGTGTTCGACGTGTTCGAGCGCCTCGCGCCGCGCGTCGTGGTGCATGCGGCGGCGCTGGTGGACGTCGGGGCGCCGCAGGGTCGGGCCCAGCAGGTCAACGTCCTCGGCACCGAGAACGTGCTCGACGCGGCGGCGGCCGGGGACGTGCAGCGCCTCGTGCACCTGTCGAGCGTCGCGGCGCTGGGGCTCGACCCTGGGCCCGGGGCGGGGCCGGACTCGCCGCTGGTGTTCGACACCGGCGAGCCGTACTTCGACACCAAGGCCGCGGCCGAGGCGCTGGTGCGGCAGGCGATGGACCGCAACGCGCTGCCGGCGGTGGTGGTGCGGCCGGGGGACGTCTACGGACCCGGCTGCGAGTCCTGGGTCGCGCGGCCGCTCGGGTTGATGCGGCGACGCCTCCCGGTGCTGATCGGCGGCGGGGCCGGGCTCATCGCCCACACCTGGATCGACAACCTCATTGACGGTCTGGTGTTGGCGTGTACCCACGCGGACGCGGTCGGGCGGGTGTTTCAGGTGACCGACGGGGTCGACGACACCACGCTCAAGGCGTACCTGACCCGGTTGGCGGCGGCGGCGGGGCTGCGCGCGCCGCGGGCGTCGCTGCCGGGGGGCTTGGGGATCGGGATCGGCGCGCTGCTCGAGCGCTACGGCCGCGCGACCGGCCGCTCGGTCCCGTTCACCCGCCAGGCGCTGCGCTACCTGATGCGCCGCGCCACCTACAGCGTCGACGCCGCCCGCGACGTCCTCGGCTACGTCCCCGCGGTGGGCCTCGACGAGGGCTTCGAGCGCATCGCAGCCGCGCTGTAGGAGAGCGCCCGCACGTCGACCGCCAGCCGTATGTCCCGGCGCTCGCGACCCGCAGGTCGCCGGCTGACCTCGGCCAGACCACCCCAGGGTTGGTTCGCTCCGCTGGCCGCTCGGGGTCACACGACGTAGGTCTTGAGGCGCTCGGCGAGGTCGGCGAAGGGGCCCTCGCCGTCCTCGGCGGGGGTGCAGGTGATGAGCTTCTCGCGCCCCTTGCGCGCGCGGGTCAGGAAGCCGAACTCCGCGTAGGCGTCGAGGGCGTGCTGGAAGCTCACCGAGCTCGACGCCTCGGTGCAGGTGATGTCGCCCACCTGGTAGCGGCGCTCGCCGATGGTCTGCGCATCTTTGACCAGCGCCGTCTCCGTGACCGGCTCGTCGGCGTGGCGGTCGAGGGTCATCGCGAGCAGCCAGTAGGCCTCGACCCAGGGCAGCAGCACGCGGTGGAAGAGCGCCATCGTGTCCGCCCCGCGCTCGGTGATGGCGATGCGCACGTCGCTGAAGTCCTCGCCCGGCGTGCGGCGGATGAGCCCGCCGTCCTCGAACCACGCCAGGGTCTCGCGGAACGCCGTCGCGAAGCCGCGGTCGGGGTCGAACACGAACTCGTACTGGAACGTCCGGCTCAGAAACGCCGCGCCCTCCATGACCCGCGCGACCGTGGTGGTCCCCATCTCCATCGTCGAGCGCACCGCCGTCGCCATGATGGCCTCGGGCACGAGCAGGTGGACGATGTTGTTCTTGTAGAAGTCGAGGTTGATGCGGTGCGCCGGGTCGACGGCCCACACGACGTCGTCCTCGCCGAAGACGTGGCTCTGGACGAGCTTGTTCTTCTGCCAGTTGCCGAGGGCCTCGGCGATCGCGTCGCCGACCGCCTGGCCGCGGGCGTAGGCCACCGGGCTGTGCTCGCCGAGGGCGAGGAGCTCGCCGGCGAGGCCGGAGGCGTTGAGCTCTTCTTTGGCCGCGACGATGTCCTGCCGGTGGATCTTGAGGGAGTGCTCGAGGGTCTTCGACAGGCGCGCGCCCTTGAGGTGCGCCAGCTCGAGGAGGAAGCCCACGCGCCGCAGGATGTGGGAGAACGCCGCCCCGCGCTTGGGGTGGAACAGCAGCGCCGAGGCCGCGAGCGACGACGGCGTCACCATCGCGACCGAGTTGATCCCGTGGGAGACGCGGTAGCCGAGGGTGTGCAGGAACGCGGTGGCGGCCTTCGGATCCTCGTCGTCGTCGGCCAGCCCGACCCGATCGAGGGCCTCGCGGCAGCTGATGGGCTCAGCGAAGTTCACGTAGAGCCGCCCGTACTTCGACCACAGGACCTGGGTCGCGTTGAGCAGGGCGGTGATGTTCTCCTTCTTCTTCGCGCCGCCGCGGAGCTCGCGGGTGAACGCCCCCTCCTCGATGACCTGCTCGTAGCCGACGTAGATCGGCACGAGGTAGACGTCCTTCGCCGCGCCGGCGCGGATGGCGTCCACGATGATCTTCAGCATCCCGAACTTCGGCGGCAGCATCTTGCCCGTCCGCGATCGACCACCCTCGAGGAAGAACTCGATCCAGTAGCCCTCCTTGACGAGCTTGCGGATGTACTCGCGGAACGCCATCCCGTAGCGCGGGTTGTCCTTGAAGGAGCGCCGTATGAAGAACGCCCCCGAGCGGCGGAAGAGCTTGCCGACCGGGAAGAAGTTGAGGTTCTTGCCCGCGGCGATGTGCGGCGCGATGAGGCCGTTCGCGTAGAAGGTGTAGCTGATGACCAGGTAGTCGACGTGGCTCCGGTGGCACGGCAGCAGGATGAGCGGCGCCTTGCGGCCCGCCTCGCGGACGCGCTCGAGGCCGTCGCGGTCGATGACCATCTCGCTGTAGAGGCGCGAGAAGATGACGGTCATCGCCATGCACATGAACTCGACGTAGGTCATCGAGAAGTCGGCCGCCATCTCCTTGAGGTAGCCGCCGATCTCCTTGCTCAGCGCCTTCTCGCTGCTCCCCGACTCGCGCGCGAGGGCGCCGATGGCGGCCTTGACCCGGGCGCTGTCGAGGATCTCCTCGCGCAGCCGGCGGGCGCGCTTGAGGACCGGACCGCGGATGACGCGCTCCTCGATCGAGAGGCCCTGGTGGATGGTGTAGCGCAGGGATCGGGCGAGCTCGCCGACGTCCCCCTGATCGCCGTTCGCCGCGAGGAACTCCACGAGATCGATGGGCTTTCCGACCTGGACGAAGGCGCGGCGGCGGTTGAGGAGGAAGTTGATGAGCTTGCGGAGCCGCCCCGGCGCCTCGGGGTTGCCGAAGACGGTCGTCCAGAACGACTTGCGGTAGCGGTCCGGGTTGAGGGTCCAGACGAGCAGCTGCGGGATGACGTGGATCGGCCGCGGTCGCTCGTCGGGGCCCGCCGCGGCGATGCGCTCGCGCTGGCTCTCGAGGAGCGCCTCGAGGAAGGTGTTGTCGAGCTTCTCGGGCGCCCACGGCCACAGCGTCCGGGTCTTGAGGTAGATGAGCGCCGGGCGGCCGCGCTCGAGGCCGTAGGCGAGGCGCTCGGTCGGCTCGAGGCGGTGGCGGAAGTACCGGAACAGGCGCCGGAGCCCGTAGAGCGCCATCCTGAACAGGGGACGGAACGGCACCATCGAGATCTTGTTGGCGAAGTAGACCAGCGGCAGCCCGACCCTCAGGAACACGTAGTTGAAGTAGAGGTAGTCGAGGAGGCTGTGGTGGTTCATCACGTAGACGAGGTCGGCGTCGCGGGCCTGGTCCCGGATGGTGCGCACGTGGCGCTCGTCGAAGCCGACCTTGCGGAACGCGAGGTGCGCGAGCATCCGCGTGAGGAGGTTGCGGCGCTCGAGCATCGCGCTCGTGTTGAGCACGCGCTTGTCGTCGAGCTCGGCCCAGCGCTGCGGCGGGCGGGCCAGGCGGCGCTCGCGGGCCTGGGCGACCAGCGCCTCCTGCACCTCCGCGGTGGCGCGCGGCTCCTCGACGGGGGCGGTGGCGGCCCCCGTGCCCGACGACGACCCGGCGGCGGGCTCGCTCGGCTCGAGCGCCTTGGCCTCGAGGGGCGTGAGTGCGTGTCGCTCCACGCAGACCCTATATCACGGCCCGCGGGTTTCGCTCCACGAGACCGGTAAAGCCACGCCGACGGAGCGCCGATGGATCCAAGGACCGCGCGCCGGAGTTACACACCCGATGGATGCGTCGCGGTGCGAAACGTGTTTCAGTTGTCACGCCTCGCGCGTCCCACCCGCCCGCCGGGCGCGTTTGAGTTCCACCTCTGCGGTGCGTAGCCTTGGGCCAGCATGACGCTCACTCGGCCACTCTCGATCGCCTGCCTCGTCGCCCTCGCGGCCCTCGCGATCGGCGCGGCTCCGGGGCCGCCGGTGGGGGTCGACGCGGCGGCGGTCGAGGACGGCCAGAGCGCGTGCGTGCTCGACCACGACTCGGCCAGCCGAGCGGTCACCGACGCCTACGCCGACCTCGCACGGGTCTACCGCACCCGGGTCCCGGGGCCGAGCGGCGAGGCGCTGCTGCGGCGTCGCCTCGACGCGCTGCTGGGGCGGCTGATCGATGTCGACGCGTTTTGCCAGCAGGTCCTGCGCCGGGTCTGGAGCGACGCGACCCCGGAGCAGCGCATCGACTGGCGGGTCGCCATGGATCACATGCTCCGCAACCGCTACCTGCGCGGCTTCGAGGGGCCGCACCAGCACGTGATCGCGGTGCGTCGCAGCGACGTGTCGTGTCGCACCGCGACCGTCCGCGTGGCGCTGGCGCGACCCGGGGTGCGTGACGGCCGGGTGGTGGACGTCGCGCTCAGCCACGACGGCGGCCAGTGGCGCGTCTTCGACGTCACCCTCGACGGGGTGAGCCTGGTGCGGACCTGGCGCAGCCGGTTCCTGCGCATCTTCAAGGACGGCGGGGCGGCCGCGGTGGACGCGCAGATGCGGCTGCTCAGCGAGCGCTACCGGACCAACCCCGACGCCGACCCCTGAGCGTCGCTGGGAGGCGTGGCCGCGGGCGGTGATGACGAGGCGGGCGTGGCCGCGTCCCGGAGCGCCTCGGCCACGCCGCTCACGTCGAGCGTGGCGAGCGCCTCCGGGTCTCGCCCGTAGACGTCTCGGTGGCTGAGGAGGCGCCCGTCCGGGGCGACCGACAGGGTCTGATACACGAGGTGCGCGGCGAGCGGGCGGTCGAGGTCGAAGCGCACCAGCGCGGGTCCATCGAGGGCCTCGGCCAGGGCAGGGCGCCGCTCGGTCAGCACCCAGGCGGCGAGCTCGCGCGGGCTGGCGACGCGGACGCAGCCGTGGGACAGCGCCCGCGCGGGCTGCTGGAACAGGTCGCGGCGGTTGGTGTCGTGGAGATAGACCCCGGCAGTGCCGCGCAGGATGAACTTGAGCTCGCCGAGGGGGTTGCTCGGACCCGGCGGGAGGCGGACGCGCCACTCCCCGGCGGCGGTCACCTCGACCTCGTAGCCCTCGTCCATCAGCACCTCGGGGACGCCCGCTGCGCGCGGCTGCAGGGACTCCTCGACGATCCGCCGCGGCACCCGCCAGTCGGGGTGGGCGACCACCGCGATCAGCGGCGCGCTGACGGCGGGGGTGGCGTCGACCTCGGTCGGGCGCCCGATGATGACGTCCATCGCGACGTCGGCGACGCCGTCGGTCTCCGCCATGAGCCGCTGATCGTTGAGGTGCACGAGCACGTACCGCCCGCCGTCGTCGCGCAGATCGAGCTCGCGCCAGCGGGCCAGGGCCAGCGCGATCGGCGCGACCTGGCTCGGCAGCGGGGCGTTGAGCCGCTGCCGCGTCAGCGGGTCGAGCACGACGGTGACCGGCAGGCCGTGGTCCTTCTCCCAGGCCCACAGCGCGCGCTTGAGCCGCGGGTCGAAGTAGGTGCGGAGCCGGCCGGTGACGTTGGGGTCGCCGTAGCCCTCGAGCAGGAGCCGCTCGCGCAGCAGCGCCACCTCCGGCGCGGTGACCCCGACGCGGATCGTGTAGGGGGTACGCGGCACGATGACCGGGGCGTGCTCGGCCCCGCGGGCCGCGTCGACGAGCGCTCGCTGCAGCGCGAGGTAGCGCCGGTGTCGCGGCACCATGGCGGCGATGGCGGGGGCGAGGGGCCGGGTCCGCGCGACGAGGGCGTCGCGCCGGGCGGCCCGCAGCGAGCGCGGCGCGAACACCTCGAGGAGGCGGCGGGCCAGCGCCGTCCAGGCGACGTCGTCCGCGTCGTCGGCGGGCGGCGCGGCGGCCGGCACGCCGTGGGCGGGGAGGGCGGCGGCGAGGGCGGCCAGCGCGCGGCGGTCGCGGG
>PHBI01000177.1 GCA_002841945.1 Deltaproteobacteria bacterium HGW-Deltaproteobacteria-14 | reverse complement strand
CGACCCTCGCCGGCCGGCTGGAGATGGGCGCGCGCGCGCTGTCGGTCGACGCCGTCGCGGTCCGCCC
The DNA here is from genome assembly GCA_002841945.1 of Deltaproteobacteria bacterium HGW-Deltaproteobacteria-14. Taxonomy (GTDB): domain Bacteria; phylum Myxococcota_A; class UBA9042; order PHBI01; family PHBI01; genus PHBI01. Next base: position 17,080 of record PHBI01000177.1, on the reverse strand, counting down.
GGACGGCCTGGCCGTCGCGGTCTGGACCGCCCGGGACGCGAGCGACAGCTACGCCGAGCTGTGGGCGGCGAGCTACGCGCCCGGCGCCGGCTGGGGCGCCCCGGTGCTGGTCCACGACCCCGCGGGCCTCGCCCTCGACCACGCCCGGGTGGCGCTCACGGCTGACGGGCAGCTCGTCGTGGCGTGGCGTGGTGATGGCGGCGACGGCACCCTCGGCCTCTTCTGGAAGGCCACAGACGCAGGCGCGATCGACCTCTCCGCCCCTCCGACCGAGGTCGCGCCCCCCGCTTGGGCCGCCGCCGCGGACCTCGCGACCTTCGCCCTGAGCCCCGACGCCCCGCTGACCCTCTTCGCCCACTACGCCGGGATCGCGACCCCCGCCCTGACCACCTGGTAGTGGCGCTTCGCGCAATGCCCCCGCGCTCTCTCAGTTCCTGGCTCGCGCACTCCGACGCTGTCGCAGGTCGCTTCCACTGCTCTCAGCGCAGCAGCACGCGCTCGCTGGTGATGGCGAGCGGGCCGGCGCTGCAGGTGCTCGGCTCGACGCCGGTGCAGCCGGTGTAATAGCTGCCCTCGGCGCGCACCCACAGATAGGGCGCGCCGCTCAGGTCGACCGCGACGCTCCCCGCCGCGAGCGCCTGGCCGGCGTAGATTGGGCGCAGGTAGTTTGCGGCGCACCCGGTCTCTTCTGCGCCAGGAGACCACTCATGCGTGAACTCGTCCCGCACCGCAACATGCCACGAGGCGCAGTCGAGCCAGATCGTCTCGCCGCCGCCGTTCCACCACCTCACCCCGGGCGGGGTCGCCGCGAGGGGGTGCGCCCGGTCGAGGACCAGGGCCGGTCCGCCGTCGCCGGGGGAGGTGCAGTAGCCGAAGGCGTCCCGGGCGTCGCAGCTCCCGCAGGCGTCGCAGGCGACGCCGCTCCCGGCGCAGCTCCAGCCGGCCGCGCAGTCCGCCGCGTCGCGGCACAAGGGCGCGGTCGTCGCGGGCGCGCACCAGCCCTCCGCCCCCGTCGCCGCGTCGCCGCCGTAGCAGCGGCCCGGCGCGTCCGTCGCGCACTCGGCCGCGTCGTAGCAGCTGATCGCGCTGCACGGCGCAGGCAGGCTGGCGCAGGTCTTCGTCTCCGCCGGGCAGTAGGCGCCGTCGACGCAGGCCCCGGTCCCGACGCTCGGGTCGCAGCTCGCGCCGATCGCCTGGTTGACGGGCACGCAGGCGGTGGCCGCCGTGCACGTCACGTCCCCGTGGTCGCAGCGGCAGAAGCGCGCCTCGCCCCCACAGTCGACCACGCGGCCGGCGTCGCACGGCGCCGTCACGGTGCAGCTGTCGCCGCCGACGGGGACGCTCGCGCCGGCGGCGCCCACGAGCGCGGCCTCGCAGAAGTCGGGGGTGGGAGTCGGGCCGGTGTCTTGCGGCGCCGCGGTGTCGGCCGGGGGCAGGGTGTCGCCGATCCAGGTGTCGGGGACCGGCAGCGCGTCGCCGCCCGTCGCGTCCGGCACCCCGGTCGTGCCCTGGTGCCAGAGATCGATGATGGCGTCGATGTCGCTCGGGGGCAGCTCCGACTCGCCGCCGCAGATCACCGCGCCGCCGCCGCCGGGGAACTGGAACGGCACCGCCTCGGGGCACAGGAAGCCCTCGATGATGAGCGGAGCGGCGTACACGCAGAAGTCGGCGCCCTGGTAGACGACGCCGTCGCCGGCGCCGCAGTCGATCTGCTTGTGGGCGCTGCTCCCGAGGCAGCCGGCGCTCAGCGCGGCGGCGACGATCAGCGCGAGGCCGTGGCGGTGGTTCACGTCGGTTCTCCTTGGTCGCCGGACGGGGGGCCGTCGTCGGCGTCGCTCTCGTTCTCGAGGTAGTTGTACGGGGCCCAGCAGAGCGACAGGCGGAAGCTCTCCGCGTCGTCGGCGCCCTGAGCTGCCTCGTCGAGCGCCTGCACGGCGGGGACGAGGGTCTCCATGAAGAGGCGGTCCAGGGTGGCGCGGTCGCGGCCCCGGATGAGGAAGTTCAGCGTGCGCGCCATCGCGCGCGGCTCGGCCCGGAAGAAGCGCCCGAAGACGGCGTCGCCGAGGTTGCCGAGGAAGCTGTTGAGGCCGCCGATGCGGGCGAGCCACGTGTCGCGGACCAGGGTGTCGACGCGCTGGTTGACCATCAGCCGCGGGGTGCGGCCCTCCTCCTCGACCAGCCGCCCCTCGGCGATCAGCTGCTCGATCGCCCGGTCGACCGCCCGCGGGTCGACCTCGCCGAGGAGCTGCTTGACCTTGGCGCGGCTCATCGGGGTGGCCCAGATCATGAATTCGATCTTCACCGGCAGGTCGTAGCGGCGCTCGGCGTCGAGGAAGGTCTCGCGCAGCTGCTTGGCGAGCCGCTTGGCGCTGCGCTCGCTGATGGCCAGGCGCTCGCCGACGTCGGCGAGGCGCAGCCCCTTGTCGCGGAGGTGGTGGAAGTAGGCGACCTGCACCAGATCGAGGACGTCGGCGAGGGGCACCCGGAAGGCGTCGGCGAGGCGGACCAGCGGACGGACGACGGCGTAGAGCACCCGGCGCTGCAGCTCGCGTTCGTCGATGTCGGTCGGGTCCTTCACCGGGCTCCTGGGGGCGGGGGGGGGTAGGGCCCCCGCCGCATCGGGCCAACTATCAGCACGTCGCGCGTAGGTCGAGCGCGCACGCGTCGGTCACTCGGCGACGACGTGCGCCTCGACGCTGAAGCGCCGCTGCTCGAGGGGGAGGTCGTCGGCGGCCGACAGGCTCACGCCGGCCGTGATGACGTAGCTCCGCGCCTGCTCACCGCCGCTGTTGTCGAGCACCAGCGAGGTCGCCTCCTCGCCGAGGGCGCCCGGCGGGAAGACGCACTCCCAGCTGTCGCACGCGGGCGCGGCGGCGATGAAGACCGGGCCCCAGGTGGCCGCGCTCGGGGCCAGCGCGGTGGCCGTCACCTCGACCTTGGCCCCCGCCGGGACCTCGAGCGCGTAGTTGAGGCCGAGGCGGCTGAAGCACGCCGCGCACCCGGCGATCGTGCCGCCCTCGCCGCCGTCACCGGTCAGGACGGTGTCGAGGGGGAGCTCCATCGGGGACTCGCAGAGCGCGTTGGGCGCGACCGGCTCGGCCGCGAAGGTGAGCGAGAACGTCCCCTCCGCCCAGGTGACCTGGGTCGCCGAGACGAGGACCTCCTGCTCGGCGTCCGTCACGTTCATATAGGTCTGGTCGCCGTAGCACGCCGCGGACGCGTCGCACGCCGTGCCCAGGACGTAGGCGTAGATCGGCGCGTCGGCGGTGATGTGCGGCACGAGGCGGCTCCGCGGGGGGACCGCGACGCGGTAGTAGTGGCTCCGGTGGAGCGGGCAGCTGCCCGGGTCCGCGACCCCGCCGCTGACGGTGGCGACGTCGCTGACCGTCTCGTCGAGGGCGAGCGGCTGGGCGGTGTCGCAGGTGGCGTTGGCGGCCACGTCCGCGCGGGTCACCACCAGGTCGAACCGCGGCTGGGCGGCGTCGTCCTCGGCCTGGACGGCGAAGACGGCGCGGCGCGGCGTGTCCTCGGCGTTCGCGAGGTACAGCGCCTCGCCCGGGTTGGTCGAGTCGACGTAGGTGCAGCCGCCGTCCGCCGGTGGCTGGCAGGTGGTGGTGCCGTACATCGACAGCGCGCCGGGGTGCGTCGGGGACTCCGCGCGCACGGCGACGACGCTGCGCGCGGGCAGGGTGACGGCGTAGAAGAGGCTCGGATAGCGCGTGGGGGTGCAGCTCTGCGCGGCCGGCGAGGCGCCGCCGGAGATGTCTTGATCGGCGAGGGTGCCCAGGCTGACCGGGATGGCGTTGGCGCAGACCGAGTTGGAGGCGAAGCCGGGCGGGACGGGGACCGGCGGGTCGGTGATGGGCGGGATGGGGACGAGCACATCGGCCGGGAGCGGGTGGGCGGCGACCGCGTGGTGCGCCGGGATCGGGCGCGACGCGATGGGCGTGGTGGTGGGGTCGAGGTCAGCGTCGCCGTCGGCGGCGCCGAGGCAGCCCCCGAGCGCGAGGCCGGAGAGCGCGAAAACGAGAGCACGGGCGGTCATGACCCCTCCTGGGCTGGTTGAGGTAAATCAACATTGCCCGAGCGGAGGGGGTCGGGTCAATCAAAAGGTTCCAGATTTGGCCCAAAATGAATACGCCGTCCCTCCGAGCCCCGGCGCCGGGGTCGCGAGACCCCACCAGCGAGGGATCCAAGTGTCCAGACTCACAAGACAGTTTGGGCGCGCTCCGGCGGATCGGATGTTGCACAGCGCGCCCGCCGTCGGGTAAGTGAGTCCCCGAGTCCCCAACACACCCGCCGCTCCTCGGAGAGAGGTCCCCATGGTCCGCACCACCGCCGCGCTGTCCTGCGCGCTCCTGCTGCTCGGCGCCTGCGCCGACGAGACGACGCCGACGTCGACCGATCCCGGCCAGTACAAGGGCAGCCTCGGCAAGTCCGACGCCAGCGCCGAGGCGACCTTCGTGCGCTTCGAGTTCGACGCCGAGCTCATCACGTCGACCTGCTGGAGCACCAAGAACACGATCCAGGACCAGCTCCTCTACACGATCGGCCAGCTCAACGGCGTGCAGTCCCTCGGTCGCCTCGACCACCTCGATCTGAGCGACGTGAAGACCGAGACCCTCGCCTCGGGCTGCAAGATCAGCTACCACGCGCGCATGCCGGTGGCGTGGAACAAGCGCAACGCCGTCCCCGAGAGCTACGTGCTGCTCCTGCCGCGCGACGTGAGCTACGCCGGGCAGCAGCGCTTCACCGACGCCTACAAGGGCAGCTGCGTCGAGCACGGGGCCCACGACGTCGACACCGGCAGCATGTGGTACTACTACCGCCCGGCGCTGTCGGGCTGCCGCCTCGCGGACGCCGACCTCTTCAAGGCCACCGCGAAGGTCTCCCCGAGCCCGCTACAGACGACCGGCAAGTACCCCGAGTACCACAAGGTCTGGGAGGACGACGCCTTCGAGGTGGTCGCCATCTTCGGCAAGTACGAGGACGGGGCGACCTCGGGCGACGCCGGGATCAACGCCTACAACCGCTTCGCGCAGCTCATCAAGGACGAGCTGAAGCGCTTCGGCGTCACCACCGAGCCGGCGAGCGTCCCGTCCAACCCCGGCGTGGGGACGCCGGACATCGTCTTCACCGCGAGCCTCCCCGAGGGGCGCAGGGTCAAGGTCACCGCGCTCCTCGTCGACAACGTCCGCACCGCGGGCCGGACCTTCGACGATCGCTACGAGGCGCTGAGCGCGACGGCCGACCTCATCGTCTACAACGGCCACGCCGGCCTCGGGGCGAACATCCGCGCGCTGGCGCAGAAGGGACAGTGGGAGACCGGCCAGTACGTGGTCGTGTTCATGAACGGCTGCGACAGCTACGCCTACATCGACTCGGCGCTGGCCGACGCGCATGCCGACGTGAACGCGGACGACTCGGTCGGCACCAAGTACGTCGACCTCGTCTCGAACGCGCGCCCGTCGTTCTTCGCGTCGATGGCGAACGCGACGATGGCGCTCGTGCGCGGCCTGATGGACTGGGAGAACCCGAAGACCTACGAGCAGATCTTCGGCGGCGTCGACTCCTCCGAGGTGGTGCTCGTGACCGGCGAGGACGACAACGTCTACGTCCCCGGCTACCCCAACGACGATCAGGGGCCGGTGGACGCCGCGTGGGCCGGCATGAGCGAGGCGGGCACGGTCGCGCGCCACGAGGAGCGGCGCTTCGAGACCCCGCCGCTGGCGCCGGGGCGCTACCGCTTCACGCTCACGGGCGACGGCGACGCCGACCTCTACCTGCGGACCGGCGACGCGCCGGGGCTCGATCTCTTCGACTGCCGCCCCTACCTCAACGGCTCCGACGAGGTGTGCGACGTCAGCGTCGGCAGCGCGGCCTCGGTCCACGTGATGGTGGCCGGCTACGCGGCGAGCTCGAAGTTCAAGCTCGTCGGTGAGGCCGTGAAGTAGAGCGGCTATTTTCGCGATACGCGACGCGACGGCCCGGGGCGACCACCCCGGGCCGTTTGCATTTTCGGGCACCCATCCTCCAAGCTCCGGCGCCATGACCGACACACGCCAGAGCTGGAACGTCGCGACCCGCCATCACAACGCCCACAAGGGGGATCAGGCGGCGTTCTTACGCGCCGGCGGCGAGGTCCTCTTCGACGAGGAGCTCGCGCTGCTCGGCGACCTCGCCGGCAAGCGCCTCGTGCATCTGCAGTGCAACAGCGGGCAGGACACGCTGTGCCTCGCGCGGCGCGGGGCGGTCGCGACCGGGGTCGACTTCTCGGACGAGGCCATCGCCTTCGCGCGCGGGCTGTCGGCCGCGACCGGCATCGCGGCGGACTTCGAGCTGTCCGAGGTCGTGGCCTGGCTCGAGGCGACCGAGGAGCGCTTCGAGCTGGCGTTCTCCAGCTACGGCGCCGTCGGCTGGCTGCCGGATCTGGCCGCCTGGGCCCGCGGGGTCGCCCGGGTCCTCGTCCCCGGCGGGCGCATCGTCTACGTCGAGTTCCACCCGCTGGTCTGGAGCTTCGCGCCGGATCTGACCCCGACCGGCGACGACTACTTCGCCACCGCACCCTTCGAGGAGCCCGTCACGGACTACGTCGCGCAGGCCGGGGCCGGCCTCAACGCGCTGGCCGGCGCCGTCCCGGGGGACAACCCCGTCCCGGCCCGGTCGTGGCAGTACGGCCTCGGCGACATCGTGAGCGCCCTCGCCGCGGCCGGCCTCGTGATCGAGACCCTGCGCGAGTACCCCTACGCCAACGGCTGCAACGTCCACCCGGCGCTCGAGCTCGGCCCCGATCGCCGCTGGCGCTGGCCCGCAGGGACAGCCAATGTACCCCTGATGTTCGGCCTCAGCGCGCGTCGCCCCGGCCCCATCTCCGCGGTGTGAGCCGAGTTCATGGGGGTCCCCGACAGTTGTGGCTTTTCACCCAGCGATTTGCTTTATTGCGGCCTCGCGTGGGTGAGCGCTCCTTTAATAGGGCCGCCCTTCGTCACCCGCGACGCTCGGGAGCCACCACGAGCGCAGGGCGGCCGTGACGTAGGACTGCATCATGCAGGCTGAACTCTTCCTGGGTGACGAGGCCGTGGCGCAGGGCGCCATCGACGCAGGCCTCGTCGGGGCCTTCGCCTATCCGGGGACCCCCTCGACCGAGATCTTCGAGCACATCGAGCGCCACGCCGCCGAGTACGGCGTCGCCGCGCGCTGGTCGGCCAACGAGAAGGTGGCCTACGAAGAGGCGCTCGGCATGTCGTACGCCGGCCGCCGCGCCCTCGTCTCGATGAAGCACGTCGGCCTCAACGTCGCCGCGGACCCGTTCATGAGCTCGGCGCTGACCGGCGTCAACGGCGGCCTCGTCCTCGTGGTCGCCGACGACCCTGGGATGCACAGCTCGCAGAACGAGCAGGACACGCGCTTCTACGGTGACTTCGCGAAGCTGCCGCTGTTCGAGCCGGCGACCCAGCAGGAGGCCTACGACTTCACCCGCGAGGCCTTCGAGTACTCCGAGCGGATCGGCCTGCCGGTCATCATCCGCATCGTGACGCGCCTCGCCCACAGCCGCGCCGACGTGCGCCGCACCGAGCCGACGCCCCAGGCGCCGCCCCCCGCCGCCGTCCTCCCCGACACCGACCGCTGGGTCCTCGTCCCGAGCCACGCCCGCAAGCGCTACCAGCACCTCCTCGAGGTGCAGGAGGCGATCGTCGATGACGCCGGGCGGTCCCCGCACAACCGGCTGCGCCTCGAGGGCCCGCGCGGCATCATCGCCGCCGGCGTCGCCCGGAACTACGTCGCCGAGGTCCTCGACGACGAGCTCGGCGAGCACTCGCTGCTCGAGATCGGCATGTACCCGCTGCCGGTGGGCCTGCTCCGCGAGCTCGTCGATCACACCGACGAGATCTACGTCTTCGAGGACGGCTACCCGTTCATCGAGCGCCAGCTCAAGGGCCTGCTCGGCCTCAAGGGCAAGGCCATCCACGGCCGCCTCGACGGCGCTCTCCCGCCCGCCGGAGAGCTCTCCCCCGACATCGTCGGCCAGGCGCTGTACCCGAACCGCCTCCTCCCCGCGGTCCCCTCCGACACCCTCACGGCGCGCCCGCCGCAGCTCTGCCGCGGCTGTCCCCACGGCGATAGCTTCCGCGCCATCGTCGAGGCCACCGCCGAGGCCACCTCGCCGCTGCTGCTCAGCGACATCGGCTGCTACAGCCTCGGGGTCATGGCCCCCTACCGCGCCATCCACACCGTCGTGGACATGGGCGCGTCCATCGGGATGGCCAGCGGCGCCGCCCAGGCCGGCGCTCACCCGGTCGTGTGTACCATCGGCGACTCGACCTTCGCCCACTCGGGGCTCCCGGCGCTGCTCGCGGCGGCGCACTACGACCACAACATGACCGTGGTCATCCTCGACAACTCCGCCGTCGCGATGACCGGTATCCAGGACTCGCTGCTCGGCGGCGAGCAGCTCGTCGCGGCCGTCATCGGCCTCGGCGTCGACCCCGAGCACTGCCACGTGATCGAGCCCCACCCGAAGCACCACGCCGACAACGTCGCGCTCTTCCGACGCGAGATCGAGCACCGCGGGCTGAGCGTGGTCATCGCCCGCCGCGCCTGCATCCACGTCAACGCGAAGCTCAAGAAGCGCGCCGCGGCAGCCGGCGAGACCATCGAGGAGGCCACCCGATGAAGCACGACATCATCCTCGCCGGCGTAGGCGGCCAGGGCGTCCTCACCGTCTCGAAGGTCATCTCGGCCCTCGCGCTCGCGCGCGGCCTCCACATCAAGCAGGCCGAGACCCACGGCATGAGCCAGCGCGGCGGCACCGTGCAGTCGCACCTGCGCCTGTCCGACAAGCCCATCGCCAGCGATCTCGTCCGGGTCGGCCGCGCGGACCTGCTGATCGCCGTCGAGCCCCTCGAGGCGCTCCGCTACCGCCACATGCTGTCCTCGGACGGGGCGCTCGTCGCGAGCGTCAACGCCTTCGTCAACATCCCCAACTACCCCGGGGTCGAGGCGCTGCTCGACCAGATCGCCGCCCACCCGCGCCACGTCCTCGTCGACGCCGAGCGCCTCGCCCGCGCCGCCGGCTCCGGCCGCGCCGCCAACACCGTCGTCCTCGGCGCCGCCTCGGTCTACCTCGAGCTCGACCCGGCCGCCCTCGAGGAGACCGTCGCTACGGGCTTCGCCGCCGCCGGCGAGCGGGTCGCCGAGGTCAACCGCCGCGCCTTCCGCTTCGGCCGCAACGCTGCGCTCGCCTACCTCGACGGCCTCGGCCGCGGCGCCGCGTCGACGGACGTGCGCCACTGGATCGACACCCTCGGCGCCGAGCACCTCGCGGCCGCCGAGCCCCCGGACGCGCCCTCCTTCGACGTCATCGACTCCCCCGATCACCTCTCGGGCGCCGAGGCTCACGCCGTTGAGCGGATGCTCGAGGAGATCTACCAGTCGGGCCGCCGCCAGCTCTTCGAGCACGAGGTCTACGCCATCGTGCAGCTCGTCGGCGCCATCTCGCCGCCGCAGCACGTCTTCGTCAACACCGAGGAGATGCTCGCCCCCGAGGCCCTCGCGCGCTTCCCCGGCGAGCGCGTCGTGCTCAAGCTGGTGTCCCCCGACGTCGTGCACAAGTCCGACGTCCAGGCGATCGCCTTCGTCCCGAAGGAGGCGGACCTCGTGCAGCGCGAGATCGACCGCCTGATCGGGCGCCACCGCGAGGCCGGCGCCGACGTGCGCGGCGTCCTCGTCGTCGAGTTCGTCGAGCGGCAGGCCGCCGGGCTCGGTCACGAGCTGTTCGTCGGCATCCGCGCGACCCGCGAGTTCGGGCCGGTCATCGCCGCCGGCCTCGGCGGCGTCGACACCGAGTACCTCGCGCGCCGGATGCGTCCCGGGGTCGCGGTCGCCAAGGCGATCGCGAGCGACACCACCGCCGAGGACTTCCTCGAGCAGTTCAAGGAGACGGCGGCCTACGAGCTGCTCGCCGGTCAGGCGCGCGGCCACCAGCGGATCGTCTCCGACGGCGAGCTGCTGCGGTGCTTCCGCGCCTTCATCTCGCTCGCGACGCGCTTCTGCATCGATCGCGGGGAGGTCGGGCCCGACGTCGCCGAGCTCGAGGTCAACCCCTTCGCCTTCCGGCGCCAGGCGATGGTGCCGCTCGACGGCCGCGGTCGCCTCGGCACCGCGACCGTCGCGCCGGCAGCGCGCCCCATCGAGCGCGTGCGGCAGCTCCTCGAGCCCGAGCACATCGCGCTCGTCGGCGTGTCGAGCGACGCCGACAGCTTCGGCCGCATCATCCTGCGCAACCTCCTCGCGGGGGGCGCGTCGCCCGAGCGGCTGACCGTCGTGAAGCCAGGCGCCAGCGAGGTCGACGGCGTCCGCTGCGTCCCGAGCCTCGACGCGCTCCCGGCCCCGGCGGACCTCCTCGTGGTCACGGCGTCGGCGCGCGCGCTGCCGGGGATCGTCCAAGACGCGGTGACGAGCGGCAAGGTGGCCTCGGCCATCCTCGTGTCCGGCGGGGTCGGCGAGCTCGCCGGCTCCGAGGCGGTCTCCGAGGCCGTGCATGAGGCCATCGCCGAGGCGCGGCGCCGCCCCGACGGCCCGGTCTTCCTCGGCCCGAACAGCCTCGGCGTGGTCAGCCGCCCCGGCGGCTACGACACCTTCTTCATCCCGCAGCACAAGCTCGACAAGCGCGCCGGCGTCCCCCCGCGGCCGGTCGCGATCATCTCGCAGAGCGGCGCGTTCATCATCAGCCGCCTGAGCCGCCTCGAGCGCCTCGACCCGGCGATCACCGTCTCGATCGGCAACCAGTTCGACCTGACCCTGGCCGATCTGCTGACCGCCATCGGGCACCGCGACGACATCGACGTGATCGGGGTCTACGCCGAGGGCTTCAGCGATCTGGACGGGCTCGCGTTCCTGCGGGCGATCGCCGCGCTGCGCGAGGCGGGCAAGGACGTCGTCTTCTACAAGGCGGGTCGCACCGAGCAGGGGCGCTCGGCGGCGGCGGGGCACACCGCGAGCGTGGCGGGGGACTACGACATCTGCGTCGCTGGCGCGCGCGCCGCGGGGGCGCTCGTCGCCGACACCTTCGACAGCTTCGAGCAGCTGCTCGAGCTGACGACGGCGCTGCACCACAAGGTGGTCCGCGGCGTGCGCCTCGGCGCGGTGTCGAACGCCGGCTTCGAGACGGTCGGGATGGCCGACTCGCTGCGCGGCGACGGCCACCGGATCGAGCTCGCCGCGCTCGGCGAGGCCGACGGGGCCGCGCTGTCGGCGGTGATCGCGGCGCACCACCTCGCCGGGCTCGTCAACGCCCACAACCCCGTGGACGTCACGCCGATGGCGGACGAGGCGGCCTACGACGCCGTCTGCGCCACGCTCCTCGCCGCGGACACGGTCGACGCGCTGGTGGTCGGGTGCGTCCCGCTGACGGCGCGCCTCAAGACGACCCCCGAAGAGATCGGGCTCCCCGGGAGCTTCCCCGAGGTGCTCGCCGCGCGCTTTGGGGCGAGCGACAAGCCGGTGGTCGCCGTGATCGACGCGGGGACGCTCTACGATCCGATGGTGCGGCGCCTGCGCGAGGCCGGGGTCCCGGTCTTCCGCTCCGCCGACCAGGCCGTGCGCGTCCTGGGGCAGTACCTCGTGCACCGTGTCGAGCGCTGATCCCGCCGCGGCCGGCCTGTACTCAGGTGAATGAGTAGCCGGAAAGAGTGAGGCTGCTCATGCGGGCGGCCCGGTGAACGTCGTCTCCTCGTAGCGTCACGAGGAGGCACAGATGACGGTACGAACGATGGCGACGGTGTTGGCGGCGCTCGCCTCGGTCGGGGGGGTGGGCGCGAGCGCCGTCGCCTCGCCCTGGCAGGTCGGCGCTCAGGGGCTGGTTTATGACGCGTCGGGGGCGCCGGCGGACGGGACGCGGGTGGTCACCTTTCGGGTCTACGACACCGCGGACGCGACCGCCCCGGCGTGGGAGGAGAGCGTGCCGCTCGACCTCGAGGCCGGGCGGTTCGCCACCCTGTTGCCGTTCGATCCCGAGGACGCCTCGCTCAGCGCCGTCCTCCAGGGGACCGACGGCGCCGAGCTGGCGCTGGTGCTCGACGACGGGGTCGAGCTCGACCGCGCGCCGCTGAGCGCCGCCCCGTACGCCGTGGTGGCCCACCACGCCCAGCAGGTCGACGCCCACGCGGTCACCTTCGACGACGGGGCCACCGGGCTCGGTCACGGGGACGCCCAGGGGGCGATCGAAGCGCTCGCCGCGCGCGTCGCGGCCCTCGAGGCGGCCGCCGGGGGGCAGGGTGGGGGCGTGCCGGAGGGCGCGATCCTGATGTTCCTCGGGGGCTGCCCCAGCGGCTGGACGGAGGTCACCGAGCTCGCTGGGCGCTTCCCCGTCGGCGCGAGCGCCGACTACGCCGCAGGGGCCAGCGGCGGCGCCAAGACCCACGTCCACGCGGTCACCGTCGCCGCCGCCGGCGCCCACGGCCATGATGCTGCGACGATCACGGTCAGCGTCGCGAAGCTCGAGGGGGGCATGGCCGACCTCGCCGCCTGGGTGCCGACGATCGCCTGCGGCACGACCGCCGCTGGCGCCGATCACCTGCCGCCGTACCGCGCCGTTCGCTTCTGTGCCCAGCCATGAGGGAGGCGATGATGCGGACACGACGGCTGTGCGCGGCCGCCGCCGTCGTCCTCGCGGCGACGAGCCTGGCCAGCGCGTGCTTCCCGGGGGCTCAGAGCGAGCCGGGCGAGGTCGCGGCGGACGCGTCTACGCCCGCGGACGTGGCTGGCGAGGACGGTGCCGGCGCGGACGGCGCCGGCGAGGACGTGGTCGCGGACGCGGCCAGCGCGGACGCGGCCGGCGCGGACGCGGCCGGCGCGGACGTGGCCGGCGCGGACGTGGCTGGCGCGGACGTGGCTGGCGCGGACGTGGCTGGCGCGGACGCGGCCAACGCGGACGCGGCTGGCGAGGACGTGGCTGGGGGCGACGCTGGCGAGGACGTCACCGTTGGCGCGGTGCGGGCGGTCGTCTTCAGCGGCGCCACGCTGCTCGAGGGGCCGCGAGGGGTGGTGCGGGTCGCTCCGATCGTGGGTGGCGGCGCGCGCGTGAGGTGGGGGGGGACGCTGCCCTGAGCGGCTGGCTAGCGCCCGACCCGCATGCACTCGCCGTCGATCAGCGCCTCGCAGAACCCGACCGGCGAGACGCCGGCGTTGTCCTCCTCGAAGAAGGCCTTGTCCTGGACCCAGGTGTGCTGGGTGTCGTCGATGATCCACCAGGCGGCGTTGGGGTGCGGGGCGAGGGCGGTCACGAGCTCGTCGAGCGCCGCACCGAACCACGACTCCGCCATCGCGTCCTGGGTCGTGCACGGCTCGGTGTCGGCGTCGGGGCTGCCGTAGCCGTAGAGGATGCGCAGGATGAAGTCGCGCTGCGACAGGAGCCAGGCGAAGCGGTGGTGCGGCCACGCGTCGAGGAGCCACGGGACCAGCGCGTCGAGCCCGCCGCCGTCGGCGCGGTTGCACCCCGCGCAGCCCGCGGGCAGCGGGTCCATCGCGTAGAGGTCGCGCAGGCGGCTCTGGAAGCACGTCGGGAAGTACTTCTCTGGCAGCAGCGGTCCCGAGTCGACCAGCAGGTCGACCGGGGTGCTGGGGAACGAGCGGGCGATGGTGTCGAAGTGCAGCGTGGCGCCGAGGCCGCCGGCGCTGGTGCCGACGATCAGGACCTGGTCCACGCCGCGAAAGGTCGGCAGCACGCGGGCCAGGTCGAGCGCGAAGTTGTCGGCCCCGACGAAGTCCTGGAGCCCCTCGACGCCCTCGATGGCGACCTGCGCGTGGTGGCCGGCGTGGACGTCGCCGGTGCAGTAGGGGATGTGGATCTGGCTCCAGCCCGCGAGCGGGCTCTCCGGGGTGAAGATGCCTCCGGCGAAGTTGGTGTCCGGCCACTCGGCCATGTCGTCGGCCCCCCACGACGAGAGGCTCAGGCCGCAGGTGAGCGCGTCGAAGCACAGGCCGCCGCCCCGGAAGTAGATCAGCAGCTTGTTCTCGGTGCCGTAGCGGACCCCGAGCCCGGTCGGCGAGCCGTCGCGGCAGCGCGCGCCGGCGACCTCGACCCAGTGCCAGTCCGCGGGCGCGAAGATCGGGAGCGGCTCGCCGTCGGCGATGGGCGGCGCAGGCGGCGCGGCGTCGTCGCCGCACCCACCGCCGCCGACCACGAGACCTGCCAGGAGCGCCATTCCGACAAAAAGTGAACGTCGTTCACGCATTGCTGGAAGGTAACCAACCCCGCGGGTCGAACGCAAGGATCTCCGGGCCTGGCTCAGCGCTGACGCGGGTCGCCGCTCACTCTGCGTGGGTCACGTTGACGGGCTGCCGGCTCGCGACGTACACCGCGACGAGGCCGCTCGCCGTCTGGACGTCGGTTCGGGAGACGCGCTGGATCCACGACGGCACCTGGAAGAGCCCCATCCCGCCGAAGTAGGGGAAGTCCACGACGAGCTCGGAGGCGATCACGATCGTCCCGGCGCTGTCGGGCGCGGCGCAGTACAGCACGGCCTCGGGTGGGTTGCCGTGCCAGCCGAGCTGGAGCACGACCTCCACGGTCGAGCCGTCCCCGGCCGGGGCCCAGTTGATCGTCGTGGAGCTGCCGTCGCGGAGCGCGATCTCGCCGAAGGAGTCGCTCAGGTCGCCGACGCCGGTGACGGTCGCCGAGAACGCCGCGATGTCCGCGCCGGCGGCGCTCACCGTCAGCGTCGCGCCCTTGGCGAATGCGTCCGCGGGGGGGGCGGTCGCGGCGGCGTAGAGCCCGTTGCCGACGTAGTCGAGGTTCACCGTGGCGGCGCCGCCGGTGATCGTGATGGGGCCCGCCGACCGGGGCGCCGGCAGGTCCTGACACACGCCGCCCGGGACGCACGCCTGGGTGAAGGAGTTGCAGGGCGGCTCGCAGCTCGCCGCGGGGCGCGTCCACAGCTGGCAGTCGCCGACCTCCGCGATGAACCGCTGCAGGTTGGGCAGGGGGCCGCTCGCAAGGTGCGCGCGCACCTCGCTCGCCGCGACCGAGCCGCTCGAGGGCGACCACAGCTCGATCAGCGCGATCTCGCCGCTCGGGTCGAAGATCGGGTTGTCGGGCGCTGGGACGGTGGCCGTGTCGCCGTCGCTGACGTCGCTGACGTCACCGACGTCGCCGTCGGTCACGGCCGGATCGCAGCCCGCGGCCAGGCTCAGGGCGACAGCGCAGGGGAGGATCAGGAGCAGGCTGGTTCGTACCATGAGACACCTCTCGGGCGGCCTCAGGCGCGGCGCGTCGCCACACCCGTGCGGCCTTATACCTTGGTGGTGTCGTCGCTTCCAACGCTCTGATGCGCCCGTGCGCGCCTGGTCGTGCGCGGGTTCGCGGGGTCGGCGGCGGCGGGGCCGGCGATCCCCCGTCGGCCGCAGGTGACGGGCGAGCGACCCATCGGGCGGGCGTCGGTGACAAGCGCAGCGCGCCCGCCTACGGTGTAGTCGCGGCCCGACGTCGGCCGCGCCTGGTCCGCATCGGAGAAAGCTCATGCTCAAGCGCAGCGCGGTCGTACTCGTCAGCCTCGGTGTCCTGTCGGCCTGCGGGGGCGACGAGGGGGACATGGCCGTGAAGCTCGCGTCGGAGAACGCCGACCGACTCTGTGCGTGCACGGACGCGCCGTGCGCCCAGCGCTCGATGGACGACTACGTCGCCAAGGTCGGCGAGATGCGCAAGACGGTGAAGGTCGAGGAGCTGAAACCCGAGCAGATGCAGCTGATCAAGGCGGCTGCCGAGCGCTGGATGAAGTGCCAGGCGGAGCTCGGCGCCGCGGCGGATGCCGCGGACGAGGCGCCGGCGGATGAGGTCCCGGTCGCGGATGAGCCCCCGGCGGCGGACGTGGCGCCGGCGGCGGGCGAGGCGCCGGCGGCGGACGAGGCGCCGGCGGCGGACGAGGTCCCCGCGGCTGACGCAGCACCCGCTGCCGACGCGGCTCCGAAGCCCTGATGGACCACCCGCGGTCGCCGCCTCGGGGGGGGGGCGACGTGAAAAGTTCGCGCCCGGGTCCCGAAGAGGCGGCCCGATGACCCGTATCGCCCTTATTCTAGGCGGTTCTGAGCCGACTCTCCCGGGGGCGAAAGGGAGCCGGTGACAAGCGCCGAATTTCCGCATACGGTATGCCCTGCGGTCCGGTCGACGGGCCGAACCCCGTTTGACTTGGAGGGAGAGAGCTCATGCTGAAGCGTTTCGTTGTCGTGCTTGCCGGTCTTGGATTCATGTCCGCGTGTGGCGGCGGTAACTCGCCCGTGAAGTTCATGAACGAGGCAGCCGACAAGATCTGCAAGTGCGAGGACATGGAGTGCGTCACGAAGGCGCAGGCCGAGCTGGCGAAGGCCGGCGAGTCGATGAAGGACATGGACCCGTCCAAGCTCAGCGCCGACGATCAGAAGGCCATCATGGAGGCCACCCAGAAGATGGGGAAGTGCGCGACGGATCTCGCGACGAAGGCCGCCGGCGGCGCTGGCGAGGGTGAGGGCGGCGGCGAGCACTGATCGCACCGCGGCTAGCGTCCCCTCGGTCGTCGCGCCATCGCGGCCGCCTGTTCGGGGACTCAGCCATTGGCTGCCGGAGGACGGCACGTACGTCCTCCGGCGGCCTGCTCGCCTGCCCCGGGTGAGGCGCGTCGCGCGCGACACGACGCGCGGTAGACGCGACGGTTGATGGACCACCACCGGCCCAGCCTGTTTCGGGATGACGCGCCTCCGGCCAGCGGAGAGCGCTTCGACGTCCTGCAGCGCATCGGCCCCGTGGTCATCGAGCGGATCGTGAGCTCGGCGGCGCCCGAGCCGGGGACCTACGTCCAGTCCCAGGACGAGTGGGTCGTGCTCCTGCGCGGGCGCGCGGTCGTCGAGATCGCCGGTGCTCCGGTCACGCTTGCGCCGGGGGACTACCTCTTCATCCCGGCCCAGACGCCCCACGTCGTCCGCGAGACGAGCGCCGGCGCGCTGTGGCTCGCGGTGCACGTCTGATCAAACGCGCTCGCTCCGGGGCGATGATCAAATGCGCTCGCTCCGGGGCGATGATCAAATGCGCTCGCTCCGGGGCGATGATCAA
>PHBI01000176.1 GCA_002841945.1 Deltaproteobacteria bacterium HGW-Deltaproteobacteria-14 | reverse complement strand
GGAGAGGCCCGGCGCGCAAGCCCCGGGCCTCTTCTCTTTTCAGGCAGCAGACCGCGCGCCGACGGCCCGTCAGGCGGCGGCGGGGTTGATCGCGTAGAGCCCGACAAGCTCGGCGGAGTCGAGAACGTGTCCGGCCATGGCGGCGCGCAGGTCGTGGCCGGTGAAGCGCTCGGGCAGGTCGAGGGCGGCCACGTCGAGGGCGTAGACGCAGAAGCGGTAGCCGTGTACGCGGGCGTCGTTCCAGGGCGGCGCGGGGCCGTCATAGCCCGCGTAGAGCCCCTCCATGTCGGGGTTGCCGGCGAACCACCCGGTGTAGTCGTTGAGCCCGTGGACGCCACCGCTCGGCGTGGCGCCGAGCGCCTTGCCGCGCGGGGTCACGCCGGCGGCGTGGGAGCCGGCCGCGAGCTCGGTGACGGTCGCGGGGAGGTTCGCGACGACCCAGTGAAAGAAGTCGACCCGCGGCAGATCGAGGGGGACGGTGCGCCCCTCCTGGTTGACGTCGTCGCCGCGGGACGGGACGTCGGGGTCGTAGCAGATCAGCGCGAAGGAGCGCGTCGCCGCGGGGGCGCCAGACCAGGCGAGGTGGGGGTTCTCGTTGCCCGCGAAGGCGAAGTGGCTCACCGGATCGTGCTTGCCGAAGGCGAGCTTGGTGGCGAGGCGGGCGTAGGGCGTGAACGAGTCGCTGCGCAGGTGCATGAGGCCTCCTTCCAGGGTCGTGCGGAGCGAGGATACTCCTGGGTCCACCGGAGGCAACCGGCGCCGGGAGCGGCTCGGAGCTCGTGACTTTTTCGCCGAAGCTGGCCCCAGCTCCCGTCGTATCGGTCGAGGACCTGCCGTTGCTTGGCTCAGCGGAAGGCGACGTGGGAGACGTCGGCGCGCAAGAACTCGCCCGCGGGGAAGTCCGGGGTCCCGAAGTGAAAGCCGACCCGCACGCGGCAGGGTACGGTCACGCCGTCGACGCTGCGTTCGGCGTCGGCCAGGGCGCCGAAGCGAGCGGAGCGGAAGGGGCCCTTGCCGTCGATCTGCCCCCAACGTTCGGTGCTTACGGCGCGCACGCGGCCGACGGCGTCGACGGTCATGGCGACGTCGAACGCCTCACCGTCCACGCTGATGGTCGCGCTCGCGGTGTCGGCGTCGACCGGCCGCCAGACCGCTCCCCGAGACGGGAGCAGCGCGGTCGGCGTCCAGATCGTCTCAACGGCGGCGCGCCCACGATCGCTGCGGGTGACGTCCGGGCCGGTGGCGTCGACCACGGGGATGAGGCCGAGGAGGCGCCAGCGCATCTCGCCCGCGCCGCCCCAGAGGGTGTCGGCGCCTCGGATGACCATGGGGCCGACGCGGACGCTAGCCCGCCAGACGAAGCCGCCGCTGGGGTCGAGCCACTGCGAGGCGCGAAAGGGGCGCCAGCGGCCGTTGAGCTTGAGCTCACCGCGCATGGCGAGGTGGGCGACCGCGGGCAGGCTGGCCCCCGGCGCGAAGGCGTGCGTCAGGTAGCGGCGGGCGGGCTCGGGGAGGTCGTGGACCTCAGCGGGATCGAAGCGGCCCTCCCCGCGGCGGGCGGCCAGCGCGCGGGCGGCGGTCGTGGCGAGTCCGGCTCTCATCGTGCTCCTCGGCCTCGTCGCGTCGACGTGGCGACGTGGCGACGCCGAGACGGTAGCACGCACGCCTCGAAGCGAATCGAGAATGACGGGCTCGCCGGGCGAGTTGTATCCTCCGGCGGCCGGCCGGCGCCCGCCCCGAACGCGCCGCTCGAACCGCTGGAGGGATCCCATGCAGAACGTCATCCGCGCGCTCATCACGCTCCTCATCGTGCTGCTCGCGGCGCCCGCGGCGTCGGCCCAGG
This sequence comes from Deltaproteobacteria bacterium HGW-Deltaproteobacteria-14, assembly GCA_002841945.1. Taxonomy (GTDB): domain Bacteria; phylum Myxococcota_A; class UBA9042; order PHBI01; family PHBI01; genus PHBI01. The sequence goes on along the minus strand of PHBI01000176.1, from coordinate 18,083 downwards.
ACCTGGACTTCCAGTTCAAGACCGTGGTCAAGGGCAAGGACCTCCCGGCGCTGATCGTGACGCCGGCGCGGCCGCTGAAGGCGTTGAGCATCGAGCTCACCGATGACGCGGGCAAGAAGCAGCGGCTCCGGGCGGCCGGCCTGCGCCCCGGCAAGTCCAAGCGCCTGACCTTCAAGCAGGCGGCCGGGACGAGCCACTACAAGGCCAACATCGAGGTCAAGTGGGGCGACACCGGTGAGGTGCAGCTGTTCGCGATGGACTTCGACGCGACCCGGGTCGGCGAGCTCAAGATCTTGATCAGCGCCGAGGACGTCGACCTCGACGAGAACAAGCTGAGCTGCCGGGCCACCAACCCGGTCCGGCGGGTGGAGCTCACGGTGCTGGGGGAGAACGGCAAGATCCTCGACGACGTACAGCAGAGCTTCGAGGACTCGCCCGCGCCGACCGGGGAGCCGATCGAGCTGACCTGGACGGAGACCGAGGAGAAGATCATCCGCATGGACCTGCGGGTGACCGACATCGCCGGGTTCTACACCGGGATGCGGATCATGCCGTTCACCATCGAGATCCCGCACGACGAGGTGGTCTTCGAGTTCGGCCGGGCGGACGTGCGCGACAGCGAGGCGCCGAAGCTCGTCAAGACCATGGACGAGATCAACGAGGCGCTGAAGACCCACGGGACCCTGCTCACGCTGAAGCTCTACGTCGGCGGCTACACCGACACCGTCGGGGGCAAGCCGTCCAACCGCGAGCTCTCCCAGCGCCGCGCGCGCGCCATCGCGACCTGGTTCCGCGCGCACGGGCTCAAGATCCCGATCTACTACCAGGGGTTCGGCGAGGACGTCCTGGCGGTCCCGACCCCCGACGAGACCGAGGAGGAGCGCAACCGGCGCGCCGTCTACATCCTGTCGAGCCAGACGCCCACCGGGGAGCAGGTGCCCGGCAAGGCCTGGCATCGGCTGTAGCGTCTCCGACCTCGCGCCCCGGGGCGCGGGCCCTAACCGGCGCGCTCTGAATTCCACGCACCGAGCGCGCGTCCGTGGCACGTTGTTCGTGCCACGACCAGGAGAGCACCATGCACCGGCTACTCGGATTCACCCTCGCGCTCGCGCTACCGGCGATCGGCGGCTGTGATCAGCTGCTCCAGGTCCTCGACGACAACCGCACCGCGGAGCTGGCGCCGGACGTCCAGGTCGGCGCGCTCGAGCTGCGCCACGAGCCGTCCCTCGAGCAGCTCGGGGCGTACTACTGCCCTCAGGTCATCGACGATCCGTTCGTCGCGCTCGGCTGCTCCGTCGCCATCGGGCCCCCGCCACCCAAGTCCCAGCTGTTCTTCGAGTTCGGCGTGGTCGTCAACGTCCACAACCCCAACGACATCCCGGTGCCCGCCCTCGACGTGCTGCTCGCCCTGACGCTGTTCGCCGATGACCCGGACGCCCAGGCGCTCGGCGCTATCTGCGTGTCGCTGTGCGGGACCGACGACCCGAGCTGTGACGGGACGCCGCGGCCGGGGGCGTGCCTCGCCGAGGGCGACGACGTCCGCAGCATCGAGGACTTCATCGCGCGCATCCCGGGCCTCATCGCCGACATCGCCACCGGCCAGGCCGCCGAGGAGCTCCGCAAGTCCACCATCCTGGCCGGCGGCGACGTCAGCCTCGACCTCGCCTTCGTCCTCGGCATCGACCAGGCCCTCAAGGTCTTCGAGAAGACCGCCTACGCCTACGTCGACGCCCTGCTCAAGGGGCAGAGCGCCACGCTGACCGTGCCGGTGCGCGCGGACGGCACCGTCTACTTCCGGCTGCCGGTGCTCGGCCGCATCGGGGTCGACTTCGGGCCGTACCGCTCGAGCTGGCAGATCCTGTAGCCGCCTGCGGGGGAGAGCACGCGCGCGCGCTTCTCCCCGCTCCGCTAGAGTGACTGAGCCGGCGGCTCCGCGGCCTCCACCCACCGCTCGCGCGGCGTGGACACCGTCCCAAAGCGCCGCTCGGCGGGACTGTGTATCAGTGTCCCAGCGCGGGCGGCGGCTTGCGCGCGGCGGGCGGTCTGCTACCGTCGCCGCTCATGCGCCGGCTCCTCCAGCTCGCGGCGCCGGCGCTCGCTGGCATCGTCGTACACGCCGCCGTCCCTGCCGCCGCGAGCCCCGTCGACCTGTTCGGGCTCGGCGCGCGGGGGCAGGCGATGGCGGGCGCCGTGGACTCGACCGCGTCGGGCTTCGAGGCCGCCTACTACAACCCCGCCGGCCTCGCCTGGGACGCCCGCCCCAGCTTCGCCCTCGGCTACCAGTCGGCGACCTTCGCCCTCGACGTCAACGGGGTCGAGCAGGCCACCCGCGACGCGCCGGTGCTCACCATCGGCTTCGGAGTGCCGCTGCCCCTCGGCGGCGCCCTCGAGGACCGCCTCGCCCTCGGGCTCGCCTTCGCGATCCCGCAGAACTCCATCCTCATCGCCGACATCACCCGCCCCGGCGACCCGTCCTTCGTCGTGGTCGAGAACCGCGCCCAGACCGTGAGCGTCCTCGGCTGCCTCGCCGTGCGCGTCGCCGACTGGCTGTCCGTCGGCGTCGGCGCCCTCGCGCTGGCCGAGCTCAGCGGCGACATCGCGGTCGCTCCGAACGACGAGGGCAAGCTCGGCACCCGCGTCAAGGACGAGCTCCGCGCCGACTACGCCTTCATCGCCGGCCTGTCGCTGCGCCCGCGCCCTTGGCTCAGCCTCGGGCTGACCTGGCGGAGCGAGTCGACCGCCCGCTTCTCGCTCCCCATCACGGCGGACCTCGGCGAGGACTTCGGTATCCCCCTGCCCCGCCTCGACATCACGGGGACCGCTCAATACGACCCCGCCGAGGCCGCCCTCGGCGTCGGTGTACGCCCAGCCCCGTGGCTGCTCGTCGCCGTGAGCGGCGTCTGGCAGCGCTGGAGCGAGTTCCCGCTCCCCATCGGCTACACCGCCGTCCCCGCGGGGACGCCACCCCAGCCCCCACCGAACTTCCACGACACCGTCAGCGTCCGCCTCGGCCTCGAGGGGGACTTCTCGGTCGACGGCGACCTGCGCCTGCTGCCCCGGCTCGGCGCCTCCCTCGAGCCCACCCCGGTGCCAGACCAGACGGGGTTCCACAACCACCTCGACGGCGACCGCGTCGTCCTCTCCCTCGGCGTCGGGCTCGTGTTCGGCCCGCTCCACCTCGACCTCGCCGGCCAGGTCCACCTCCTCGGCGAGCGCACCAGCGCCAAGGACCCGGCGCTCGTCGCCGACCCGACCACCAACCCGGGCGCCCCGAGCGTCACCAGCGCGGGCACCGTCCTCGTCGGCAACCTCCAGATCGGGCTCGAGCTATGATGCGACGCAGCATCACGAAACTCCCCATTCTCCGTTCGCTATTTCTACAGATCGGCCTCCCTCTACTGCATTGCACCACCGCGCTCTTCGCGGGCCCCTCCGCCCACGCCAACCCGGTCGATGCGTTCGGGATGGGCTCCCGAGGGATCGCCCTCGGCGGCGCGTACGGCGCCCTGGCGAGCGACTTCTCGGCCAACTACTACAACCCCGCGGGGCTCGCGACCGGCGACGATCTGCGGCTCGAGGTCGGCTACCTCTGGGTCGACCCCAGCCTCGAGCTGAACGGCGGCGACCTCGACGTCGACGGGGTCCACGGCCTCCAGGGCGGCCTCGTCCTGCCGGGCCGCCTCTTCGGCCACCGGGTCGGCCTGTCGCTGGCGATCTACCTGCCGGACGACCGCCTCACCCGCGTGCGCGCCCTGCCCGAGCGCCAGCCCCGCTTCGCCCTCTACGACAACCGCCCCCAGCGCATCGTGCTGACCACCAGCGCCGCCTTCGAGGCCGTCCCCGACCTGCTCTACCTCGGGCTCGGCCTCACCTACCTGTCCGACACCGGCGGCCGCCTCGACATCGCCGGCGTGGTCGACCTCCAAGACGCGGGCGGCACGACGCTGATCAGCGGGGTCGACGTCACCTTCGAGGCCGTGCGCTACGCCAGCGCCGGCCTGCTGCTGACCCCCGGCGACCACCTGCGGGTCGGCGTCACCTTCCGCGACGCCTTCGACCTCGCCCTCGACATCGGCCTCGTCGTGCGCGGCGACATCGTGATCGACGGCGCCAGCGAGGCCCCGTCGACGATCGTCGAGGACGCCGCGCTGACGGTGATCAGCCGGAACTCTAACCTGTTCTCCCCCCGCCAGCTGGCCCTGTCCTTCGCCTGGGTCGAGCCCACCTGGACCGTCGCCTGCGACCTGACGTGGCTCCAATGGAGCGGCTTCGAGAGCCCGACCTCACACCTCACGGTCGAGCTCGACGCCGGCACGCTCCCGCTGTCCATCCCGAAGACGCCGCCTCCGGGCCCGCCGGGCTTTCACGACATCCTCGTGCCGCGCTTCGGCGCCGAGGTCACCGTCGTGGACACGCCGCAGGTCGGCCTGACCCTGCGCGCGGGCTACTTCTACGAGCCCTCCCCCGCCCCGGCGCAGCCCGGCCGCACCAACTACGTCGACAGCGACAAGCACGGCCTCTCCTTCGGCCTCGGCCTGCGGCTGTCGGAGCTGACCGACGTCTTCCCCAAGCCGCTGCTCCTCGACGCGGCGCTCCTCTGGATCGCCCTGCCCGCGCGGACCTACACCAAGAACGACCCCGCCGACCCGGTTGGCGACTACGTCGCGAGCGGGTCCTTCGTCGGCTTCTCCACCACCCTGAGCTTCCTCTTTTGACCCCTCTCCCCCATCCCCCGAGCGCGTCGCTCGTCACGGGCGCCCTCATCGCCGGGGTCGTCGCCGGGGTCGTCGCCAGCTGCGCCGCGCTCGGCGGCGACGACGGCGGCGGCGCGCACCTCCCGAACCGCGGCGTCGTGCCGTGGACGCGGGTGACCCCGAATGACGCGCCCTTCATCCTCGTCCCGCCGGCGAACGCGCCCAGCACGCGCTGGCGCGAGCCGAACGCCCTGGTCCGCGACGGCGCGGTCCACCTCTACGTCGAGGCCCGCGACACCGCCGACGACAGCGCGCGCGTGCTGTGGGCGACCAGCGAGGACGGCGTGTCCTTCACCGCCCCGTCGGTGGCCCTCGCCGACGCCGCCGCCCCGAGCGCGGCGATCGCCGCGGACGGCACGACGTGGCTCGCCTTCGCCGCGCCCGACGGCGCGGCGATCGGCTTGGTATCGAGCGCCGACGGCGCGGTGTTCGACGGCGTCGCCGCGGAGGTCGTGGCCACCGCCACCGGCGACGAGGTCGTCGCGAGCCCGAGCCTGGTGATCGACGGCGATCGCCTCGTCGTCTACTTCACCCGGGCCACGACCGGCAGCGCTCCGGTCATCGCCCGGGTCTCCGGCCCGCCGAGCGGCCCCTTCACCCCCGACGGCGTCGCGCTCGAGGCGGGCGCCGGGTGTCTGGCGAGCGACGGCGCCGCCGAACCCTGCTGGGACGACGGCGGGGTCACCTCCCCCGACGTGCGCCTCGCCACGACGCCCGCGGGCCGGCGCGTCTTCCGCCTGTTCTATCGCGGCGTGCACGGGGCGACCGGCGCCCTCGGCTTCGCCGCCTCGTGGGACGGCCTGACGTTCAGCCGCTTCCCGTTCAACCCGGTGATCGACGAGCGCTTCGACGAGGTCGGGCCGTCCAGCGTCCGCCTCGGGGACCGCTACCTGCTCTACTGGTCCGAGGAGCGCTCGGCGAGCGCCCACGGGATCGCGCTCGGGGTCGACGACAGCGACGCCCCCACCGACCGCTGGTGAGCCTGCGTCAAGGCGTCGTGGGCACGCCCTGGCAGACCTTGTTGGCCGCGCGCGGGGTGCCGCGGTTACCGCCCCCGTAGACCGCGGACGCCTCGCACCACCACGCCACGTCATCGTTCTGTGCGGCCGTCGCGCCGTTGTGGAGCTGCATCGCGTAGCCGGTGCGGCTCGGCCAGTTCCAGCCGTAGGTGAGGCGATCGATCTCAACTCCGTTGCACCGCAACACGAGGGTCTGGTTCGTGTTCGCGAGGCTGAACGCGTCCCCCCAGGCCCAGCCGACGTTGGCCAGGGTGCCGTTCTCGGAGACGGTCTTGCTGGTCGCGAGCACGTAGTAGCTGTTCGCCAGGGCGACGATCGGGACCGGACCCGAGATCGTGAAGCCGCGGCCGGCCGCGTCACTCATCTCGCAGCCGCGAAGGTCCAGCGCGGCGTTCTTCATGTTGCGGAGCTCGATCCACTCGCCCTTGTCGGGGTGGGTGACGAGGCTGTCGCGCATGATCTCGTTGATGGCGAGCTCGCCGGTCAGGGGCACCGCCGGGGGCTGGCCGCAGGTGCCGGTCGCCGCCGCGCAGCCGCCGTACGCGGCGCAGCTGAAGAGCGCGCTCGCGTAGCTGCACACGGCCTCGCCCGTCACGTCGTCGACCGCGCAGGTGCCGGGGCCGAGTGACCCCACGAGGTTGTTGCCGGAGCAGGTGTTCGCCGGCGGCGCGGTGCACGGGTTCGGGACGCACACCCCGGGGACGACGGTCACGGGGACGCCAGCCAGCAGGTCGTAGGCCCCGCCGTCACCGTCGCAGTAGCGCCAGGTCGCGCCGGCGTCGGCGCTGAAGCGGAACGCCGCCGCGTAGCCCCCCGGGACGGCGGTCGTCACCGCGCCGGTCCACTGGTCGTAGCCCGGCGCGGCGCCGTCGACCCAGGCGAGGTCCGGGGTCGCCGGCCACCACTGCCAGCCGGCGCCCGACGGAGCGCTCCCGGCCGGGCCCAGGCCGACCTGCCCCACCGTCCCCGGGGCGGGATCGGGCCCGGTGCGGACATCGGTGACGCCGAGGTCGAGGAGCCGCCCGGAGACCTCGAAGGCCACCCCGGCCTCGCCGGCGAGGCCGCCGGGATCGATGATCACGCAGTCATCCAGGGTCGCGTCCGGCGGCGGGCAGAGGGGGTTGAGCGCGTTGGGGGTAGGGCTCGGCGCGGGGCACCACCACCCCGGGAAGTCGTTGAGGCCCGCGTCGAGGCGGTTGCCGGCGAGCGCGAGGGCGCGGCCGGCGGGGATCTGCCAGTCGTCCTCGACGTTCCACGCGACGATGTCGACGACGGCGCCCTGACACTCGAGCGCGACCCAGTCCGCGATGTTGTCGAGGGAGATTCCGGTCATGATGGCCCGCGGGGAGACGCCGCCGTTGATGGAGGCGACCGCGCTGCGGGCGACGACCAGCGCGCCGCCGGGGGCGATGACCGCGTCGATGGGGTCGACCGGGGTCGGCCAGGCCCAGCTCTCCGCCGGGCCGGACCGCAGGCGGCACCCGGCGAGGTCGAGGGGGGCCGGGCCGGGGTTCGAGATCTCGATCCACTCGCCGAGCTCACCGGTGGACGGGACGATCATCATCTCGCTCAAGACGGCGCTGCCCGGGGTCGGGGACACCGGGAAGTTCGCGCACGCCCCGGCCTGACACTCCGCCCCGAGGTCGGCGCAGTCCTCGACGACGTCCATGATCCAGCTGCACTCGGCCGCGTCGTCCGCGTCCAGCTCGCAGACCGCGGGGGAGCGCAGATCGACGACGACCGCCGGCGGCCCGGGGTCGCCCTCGGCCAGCGCCTCGCAGACGTGCCCCGGGGAGCTGCCGCACGGGTCCGGGTAGCAGGCGCTCGGGGTGGTCTCGAGCTGCTGCGGGGTCGGCTCGTCGCCGTCGGCCACGATGGCGTCGAGATCACAGAGCGACCAGGTGTTGCCGCCGTCCGCGCTGACCTGGGCGAGCGCGTCGTAGATCCCCGGGGCCGGGCCGGCGAGCTGCAGGAAATAGCGATCCTCGGCCAGGCTGGTGCCGAGGGCGCTCGAGGCGATCCAGCCGGTGTCGGGCGCGGCGGCGCTCCAGCTCCAGTCGGGATCGCCGGGGCGGGCGCCGACGGGACCGAGGCCGAGGCGCACGAGGAGCTTGGGGTTGACGTCGGTGCGGACCGTCTTGCTGGTGATGCCCTGCTCGATGACGCGCGCCACGATCTGCAGCTGGACGCCCGCGGGGGACGAGAGGAGCGGCTCGCCCAGCAGCCAGCAGCTGTCGACCGCGACGACGTCTCCGGGGCAGTCGGGGTTGCCCGCGCCCGGGGTGCCGCGATCGCCGGCGCCGAAGGTCGCCGTGCCCAGGCACCACGACGCGCTCACGTCGTTGTCCGCTGCGTCGTCGTGGTAGGGCGACAGCGACACGGCGGCCCCGGTCGTGCTCGGCCAGCCGAGGCCCGTGCCGTAGGGGACAGCGTCGATGGGGACGTCGCCGCAAGCCAGCTCGAGGGCGAAGGGGCCGGTCGGGAGGAGGAAGCCCTCGTCCCACGCGAGCCCGACCGGGGCGCCGCCGTTCACGCCGGGGTCGGCGCTGGCGCCGACGACCTCGCGCCGACCGGTGGGCACGACGAGCGAGCCCGAGACGGTCCAGACCGTCGGCTCGGCGCCGGCGGCGCTCGGGGTGATGGTGAGGCTGCAGCCCCCCAGATCGAGGGGGTGGCCGCTGGCGTTGGCCAGCTCGACCCACTGCCCGGCAGCGGCGGCCACCGCGGCGGGGCGGATGAGGAGCTCGCTGATGACGACGTCGCCGGCGGCGGCGGGCGCGACCGCCTGGGCGCCGCATGCGCCGGCCTCGCAGATCTGACCGGTGGCGCCGCAGTCGACGACGAGCGGCGAGTACTCGCAGTCGAACGCGCTCGCGCTGGTGGGGACGCAGGCGCCGACCGGGTCGAAGGTCCCGAGGCGGACGCCGTCGGCGGCACACACCGGGGGCTCGGGGGTGGCGCAGCTGTCGGCCAGGCACGGGCTCTGGAGGATGGTGACGCTGGCGGCGTCGGCGACGCTGTAGCCGTCCGCGGCGCCGGGCGCGCGGTCGCAGTAGGACCAGGTGCTTCCCCCGTCGCGGCTCGCGCGCGCCGCGACGTCGCGGGTGGTCGGGGCGGAAAACGACAGCGCGACCTGGTAGCCGTCGCGGCGCTCGGGCCCCCCGGACCAGCCCGGCGTGGGCTCGCCCGGGAGCCAGGTCCAGGCGGCCACCGACGGGTCGGTGCCCACCGCGCCGTAGCCGAGCTCGACCAGCAGGTTCGGGGAGATGTCGACCCCGTCGGTGAGATCGGTCACGCCGAACTCGCCGACGGTGGCGGTGGCGGTGACCGGGTAGTCGGTGTAGCCGGTGGTCGCCGCGGGCATCGTCAGGACGCAGCTGTCGACCGTGGTGTCGAGCTGAAAGCAGGGCGGGTTCTCGGTCCCCGGGGTCCCGAGGTCCCCCTCGCCGTAGCTCACCACCCCGCCGCACCACGAGCCGACCACGTCGTTGTCGGCGGCGTCGAAGCGGGTCGGGTCGAGGCTCAGCGACCGCCCCGAGACCAGGAGCCAGCCGAGGGCCGTCCAGGCGACGCGGTCGACGTCGACGCCGGCGCAGGTGACGACGACCTCGTCGGCGACGTTGTCGAGCAGCATGGTGGCGTAGACGAGGTCGATCTCGACCCCGCCGTTGCTGGCGGCGTCGCCGTCGGGGCCGAGGACGAGGAAGTCGCCGGGCTCGATCAGCACGCCGCCGCCCCCGCCGGTGAGGGTGAAGGCGTCGGTCCCGTCATCGTGGACGACGCAGCCGGCGACGTTCAGGGCGACCCCCGAGACGTTGTGGAGCTCGATCCACTCGCCGTGGATGTCGGAGACGGCGTCGGGGTCGATCATCAGCTCGCTCACGATCACGTCGCCGGGCCCGGGCGTCGCGATGGTCGGCCCGGCGGCGCACTCGGCGGTGCAGCCGTCGAAGTCGTTGCCGTTGCCGTCGTCGCAGGTCTCGCCGGTGTCGATCACGGCGTCGCCGCAGCGGGCGTCCTTGCAGTCGGTGCGGCAGCGGTCGGGGATGGTGTCGGAGTTCAGGTCGTCGCCGAGGTCGCAGTCCTCGCCGAAGTCGAGGTGCGCGTCGCCGCAGCGCGGGGGCGCCCAGCCGTCGTCGGTGTCGCTGGCGCCGGTGTCGCTGGGGCCGGTGTCGAGGGCGGCCGTGTCCGGGTTCGCGGTGTCGGGGACGAAGGTGTCGGGCTCGACCGTGTCCGGGGGGGTGGTGTCCGGGGCGGCGGTGTCCGGCGCCACCGTGTCGAGCGGGTCGGTGTCCGCCCCGCCGGTGTCGGAGGTGGTGTCGGCGGTGGCGGTGTCGCCCGGGGTGGTCGTCTCGCCCGGGCAGCCGGCGACAGCGAGCGCGCAGGACGCCGCCGCGAGCCAGCTGCGGAACCGGATAGCCAGTGTCGTCATCGAACCCTCGTCAAGAGCGAGCCGCGCCCCGCGCGCCTGGAGTCAGCGAGCGCGCCCGGGGAAGTCTGCCCCGAAGCCCCTCGCGAGTCCACCGCGCCGGGCTCGGGAGGGCTCCCGCGCGGCGTTCACGGGGCGGCGAAGAGCTGCTCGAGGTACTCGCTGGGGCTCACGTAGGGCGTGCGCTGGTCGCAGGTGGCGCCCTCGCCGGACAGCGTCTCCGCGCCGCGGGTCATCGACCAGCTGCCGTCGGCGCCGAAGTGGAGGCTGTCGACCCCCATCAGGGTGGCCGAGGTCGGCTCGAGGGTGAGGTCGATCCCGCCGCCCGGGTCGTAGCTGGCGGTCGCGAGGCTGTCGTGGGGCAGGAAGTAGGGGTTGGTGGGCCAGGTCCAGCCCGCGTGGGTGCCGCTGAAGCCGAGGTAGACCCGGTAGACCCACGGGGTGACGGCGAACGGGAAGAGGTCGGTCGCGGGGCGCTCGGTCAGGACCTGGTAGATGCGCAGGTCGGCCCAGGGGCTCCGGCAGCGCGCCGCCTCGAGGCGCCGCGCGACGGTCCGGAGATCCCGCGGCAGCCACATGGCGAGCTTGGTGCTGGGGAGCCAGGGATCGGGCTGGTCCTGGACCACCGGGGCGCGGTCGAGGACGGGGGCGGGTCTCGCCCGACGCGAGCGCGGGCCAGCCGGCGGCCATGCGCTTGAACTCGAGATCGAGCACCAGGGCGCCGGCGCGCTCCTGCGCGGGGATGGCCGCGTCGGGGCGATCGAGCCAGGCGTCGGCCAGCGCCGCGACCTGGGTCCCCAGCGTCGTGAGCTCCGCGTCGCTGAGCACGTCCTCGCCGGCCGGGACCTCGGTCGAGGCCTGGACCCGGTGGATGATGACGCCGCCATCGGGGTCGATGAGGACCTCGTCGATCTCCGGCAGCGCCAGGGTGCCGCCGGGGTTGGTGACGCTGAGCGCGCCGTGCTGGACGTTGACCACCAGGCGGCGCTGGGTGGGGGTGAACCAGCGCGAGAGGTGCAGGGTCATCACGCCGTTGGCGTCCTCGTAGGGGTCGTCGAAGCGCGGGTGGACGAGCACCGCCATGTTACCGGAGAGGTGGTCGACCTTGGCGACGCGCCGCTCCTCGAAGGCGGGGAAGCCCCAGTAGCTCGACCAGGTCTTCTTCAGCGCCCAGGCGACGCTGCGCTTGCGGTCGTCGGCGTCGGCCTGGAGCTCGGGGCGGAGAAAGCCCGTGTTCGAGTCGTAGAGCCCCGCGCCGTTGAAGCCCGGGACGTCCTCGGCGGTGGCCGAGGAGCGAAAGCGCAGGCCCTGGGTCGGGGCGAGCCAGGCGAAGCGCTCGGTCAGCGCCGCCGTGAGGGTCGTGAGGTGGGCGTCGCGAAACTCCTCTTCGCCTTCGAGGACGAGGAATCGAACGCGCGAGTCGCTCGCGAACGTCGCGCTCGCGAGGAGGGCCTCCAGGGTCGGGCGGAGGGGGGCGAGGTGCTCGTGATAGGCGCGCACGCTGAGCGCGAGCGGGTTGCCCGGGGTCTCCATCCCGGGGAAGTCCTGAAACGCGAGCATGCCAGCGCACTTGCCGCCGATGAGAGGCACGTTGGCGGCCATGTCGGCCAGCCCCCCGTCGGTGACGTCGACGACGTACGGAGCGCTCGACAGGTCGAGCTGGGTGATGGTGCGGACCGGCGTGGCGCGCAGGGAGCGGTAGGTGTCCCACTCCGGGCAGACCCGGACGCTGTGACCGTCGACCTGCTCGGTGTGGCAGGCGAGCTCGCGCCACACGACGTCGTCCTCGGTGACCTTCACCGCGACCGGCTGGCGGTAGTAGTCCCAGCTGCCGAGCTGCTGCCACTCGAGGATGCCGCCGACGTAGGCGTTCGGGGTCCCGCGGGCCTTGGCGAGGAGGTTCACGTGGGCGAGCGGCGTCTGGGGGACGGCGCTGATCAGGGCCGCGACCGGCGGAATGTCGTCGGGGACGCGCGCCAACACGACGATGTCGTCCGGGTCGGCGTCGGTCGAGGTGAAGGCGCCGTCGAAGACGTGTGGGTAGCCCGCGGCGACGCCGGGGTTGTAGCCGACGACCTCGCCATCGACGACGAGATCGTCGTAGCTGCGGATGCGGTCGGCGTAGGGGCCGCCGGCGGCGATGATGCTGCGCGCGAGGGTCTCCTGGGCCGGCGAGCGCGTGAGCCACATGAGCTGGTTCGCGACCTCGGACGGCAGCCGCGCCGTGAGGAAGGCGAAGAAGCGCTCGACCTCGCCCGCGGTGGGGTTGTCGGTGTACTCCAGCTCGAAGGCCCAGAAGGCGCCCGGGTAGGCGCGATCGGCGTTGGCGGGGTAGTGGAGCAGCGAGCCGACGCCGAAGAAGCGCTTGTCGCTGGTGCCGGGCGCGAAGCCGCACGAGGCGTAGAACTTCGGCGAGTACAGGCGGTTGCCGTCGGCGATGAAGCGCAGATCGAGGGGCAGCGTCGCCTGGCCCTGAAGCGCGCCGTAGATGGAGGCGATGGTCGGGAAGCTGCGGCCCGAGACGGGGGCGACGGGCCAGCCGGGGATGGTGACGCCGTTGAGGAGGCGGAACCACGACCACTCGTCGTGGAGATCGTAGAAGCCCGGGTGGAAGAAGTGGACCCGCGGCGCGGCCTCGCCCTCGAAGTCGTAGAGGACGAACTTCAGCTGGAGCGGCGTGCCGCCGTCGCCGCCGTAGTCGAGCAGGCAGGCCTCGGTGTCGAAGCCGAGGACGGTGTGGTCGTCGAACTCCGGCGGCGTCTGGAGGAGACACTCGCCGGTCGCGTCGCCGTCGGGCCGCGTATCGCCCGGGCTCGTGTCGTCCGAGACGGTATCGCTCGAGATCGTATCGCCCGGCTCGACCGAGTCCCCGACGAAGGCGTCGATGTCAGCGCCGTCGAGGGTGTCGCGGTCGGTCCCGCCACCGCCGGTCTCACACGCGGCCAGGGCGAGCGCTAAGAGGAGGAGACCGGGAAAGAGGTGACGCAAGGCTGGGCTCCGTGGCGGCGGGTCGATGGACCACCCGTGCAGCCAGCGTGCCATCGCCAAGCCCCTGAAACAACAAGCGCCGCGAGGTCTTTGCGGGACCGGCGGCGCGCGTCACAGCGACACATGGGGAGATTGTCTACACGGAGCTCGGTGGCGATTCGGGGTGGCCACCCGACACACCGACGTTGCGCCTCAGCCGGCGAGGTAGAGCCGCGGCGGCCCGACCGGGAGCCCACCGCGGCGGGCGAAGGCGGTGCCGTAGCGGGTCTCGATCCACGCGACGAAGCGCTTGTACTCCGCCCGCCGCAGCGTGACCGTCAGGTCGTCGGCGAGGTGGCGAAGATCCTCGGGGGTGCGGAGGGTGTGCAGCCGCAGCGCCTCGCGCGACATGAGGTCGTCGAACCCCATCCGCAACACCGGGCGGCGAGGGTCCGCGGCGCGCTCGTAGCGCTTGGTCGCGGCGTTCAACTCGATTATCTCATCACGGCAGCGGATCATTTCACGGTCTCCCCAACTCTATGTCGATGATCTAGAGCAAGTTCCGTGCCACCGCCACACCGCCTCCACAAGCGCCAGCCCATGCAACAAACACCTTTAACATCAAGCCATTACAAGAATGGCCCAGAGTGGGGTGAACCGACCCCAGGACCTTGACCGTCCGGTCGTGAGACACGGCGACCCAGACCGTCTCAATAGTGAGAAATGGATCTGCGCGGTGCCTTCGGCCTCGGGTACTAGCCGTTCGCGACCTTGCGATGCGAGTCGGCCCGGGCGCGGGCGAACAGCTCGTCCTCGATCGCCGAGTGCTCGACGAGATCGCGCTCGACGGCGACCATGAGCTCGTAGAGCCCGCACAGGGCCGACGAGGCGCCGGCGGGCGGGGTCCAGTCGCCGGTGAGGACGCGCAGATCGCCCAGCAACTCGTGGGCGAGGCGGTGTTCGTGCTCCATGACGGCGAGGGGGACGCCGACGAAGCCACCGGCAGCCCGGATCATTCGGAACGCCAGGCGCTCCTCCTTGACCATGTGCTGGGTGAGCTCCTCGCCAAGGATCTGGAGCTTATCGAGCAGCGGCGCCACCAGGGCCGGGCGGCGCACCAGATCGGTGAGCCGGATGCCCTCCACGAAGCGCGCGACCTCGTCGAGCTGCGCGCGGAGCGCAGCGTGATAGCGATCCACGATGTGATCGATGACCTCACCGACGGGGCGTCGGCTCCAGTCGGTGTCGTGCTCTGGCGGGGCGTGTGGGCTCATCGAAACCTCGGCGTCGGCCGCTCCTGATCCAGCATGCACGTCCGCGCAGCTCGAGAAAACCCCTGAGGCGAAAGGTGTTCACGGCGTGTGCCCGAGGACGCGAAGCTCGTTGCGACCGCCGCGTCGCAGGAGCATGATGCCGCCGGACGCCGCGAAGGAGGCACTGATGCGCGTTCTCATCGCCGACAAGCTCCCCCCATTCGTCATCGCTCGCCTCGAGGCGGTCGGCTGCCAGGTCCACATGGACCCGGAGCTCGCCGGCGCCCCCCTCGTCGACGCCCTGCGCGCTGAGGACCCCGAGGTGTTGGTGGTGCGCTCGACGAAGGTCGAGGCCGCGCACTTCGAGGTGGCGCGCTCGCTCGCCCTGGTCATTCGCGCCGGGGCCGGGGTCAACACCATCGATCTGGCCGCCGCGTCGCGCCGCGGGGTGTTCGTCTCGAACTGCCCCGGGAAGAACGCGGTCGCGGTCGCCGAGCTCACCATCGGTCACCTCATCAACCTCGACCGGCGCATCAGCGACAACGTCGCCGCCCTGCGCTCGGGGAAGTGGGACAAGAAGGGGCTCGGCAAGGCGCGCGGGCTCTTTGGGCGGACCCTCGCCGTCCTCGGCGCCGGCCAGGTGGGGCGCGAGGTCATCACCCGCGCCCGCGCCTTCGGGATGCAGGTCCGGGTGTGGGACAAGGCCTTCACCGACGAGGACGCCCAGGCGCTCGGCGTGTTGCGCTGCGAGACCGCGCTCGAGGCGTGCCACGGCGCGCACGCGATGACCGTACACCTGCCGCTCAACCCGCAGACGCGCGGGCTCGTGTCGACCGAGCTCCTGACCGCGCTGCAGCCCGGCGCCTACGTCGTGAACACGGCGCGGGGCGGCGTCGTCGACGAGACGGCGCTGCGCGAGGCGATCAAGACCCACGCGCTCCGCGCCGGGCTCGACGTCTACGAGCACGAGCCGTCCGGGGGCGCCGGCGCCTTCGACGACCCCCTCGCCCAGGACCTGTCGATCTACGGCACGCACCACGTCGGCGCGAGCACCGACCAGGCGTCGGACTCGGTCGCCTCCGAGACCGCGCGGATCGTGGAGCAGTACAAGAAGACCGGCCGGCCGCCGAACTGCGTCAACATCGCCGACCACTCCCCGGCGACGCACCTCCTGGTCGTCCGGCACGCCGACCGCGTGGGCGTCCTCGCCGGCATCCTCGACGCGCTACGGGCGGCCGACACCAACGTCCAGGAGATGGAGAACATCGTCTTCTCCGGGGCCGAGGCGGCGTGCGCCCGTATCCACTGCGACAGCGCGCCGAACGCCGACGCGCTGGCCGAGATGGCCGCGGGCGACGCCATCTACTCGGTGACGGTGGTGCCCCTCGCGGTCGAGCCGGTCGCGTGATCCCTCGGGGGCGCTCGACGCGGCTGGCGCCGAGCGCCCTCCCCTGCGCGCTGCTCGGGTTGGCGCTGATCGTGGCGGGGACGCCCTGGGCCCGCGCCGGGGCGCCGGCCGCCAGCGTCTCCCTCGACCCGGCCCACACCTGGACGGTGATCGCCGGCGTGCTGTCCTAGAAGGAGCCGAAGCTCCCGTCGTTCTCGCCCTTCCACCGCCGCGACCAGGCCCTCGACGCGGCGTTCGCGGCCCGAGGCGTGCCGACGCCCAGCGCACGCTGCTGCTCGACGAGGCGGCGACGGCGACCGCGGTGAAGGCCGCGCTGAAGCGAGCCGTCGCCGGGGTCGGGCCCGAGGACACCTCGTGTTCTACTTCGAGGGCCACGGGATCCTGCACCCGGGCGGCAAGGTGATCTTCGCGACCTCGGAGACCCACGCGCGGGTGAAGTCGGGGCTGCACCTCGACGAGGTGCCTGCGCTCTTTCGCGGCTTCCGGGGCAAGCGCGTCATGCTGCTCGCCGACTGCTGCCACTCCGGGGGGCTGCAGGCCGTGGGGGCCGCGCTCGTCAAGCGCGGGATCGACGCCGTGACCCTGACCTCGGCGACGCGGTCGAAGATCTCGACGGCGAGCTGGACCTTCACCCAGGCGCTCATCGACTGCCTCGGGCGGAGCGCGTTGTGCGACGCAAATAGCGATAATCGCATTACGCTGAATGAGGTTCGGGGCGAATCAGCCATCGCAATGCTGCATCGCGAACAGCAGCAGATCGGGTGGGCGGACCCGCGCGGCCTCGGCGGGCTGGTGATCGCGGAGACGCGCCACGACGCCCCCGCCCCCGCCCTCGAGCCGGGCCAGCCGCGCCGCGGCGAGTGGGTCGCCGTCGCGCACCGCGGCAAGCCCTGGGCGGCGCGGCTGCTCGGCGCCGACGGCGACACGCTGCGAGTCTGCGACCGCAGTTGAGACTCCGAAGCCCGAGAGGTGCCTGCGTCTCGACTCGCCTGGACCGCCTTGCGGTCCGCCGCCATCCGTGTGCCCGCGACCCTGCTGTTCGCTGGGGTCCTTCCCGGCACGGTCGTCGGCGACAAGGACGGCCAGCGCTGCGTCCACTACGAAGGCTGGGGCCCGGAGCGGGACGAGTGCGTGCCACCCGAGCGGCTCCGGTCCGCCCAAGAGCCGTGAGGCCGCCCGCGGACGGATGTTCAGTGCGCTCGCCGCGCCCCCCGGAGTGGTAGTAGGGTCGTATCGCTACACCTGCGACGCGACGTCGCCGGACGTCGCGACCCGATACGGAGCCGATCCCGATGACCATCGCCTCCCCCCTCCGATCCCTCGGCGCCGCCGTGAGCGCCGCAATCGCCGACGTCAGGGGCCGCGCAGGCGACCGCCTCGCGCCCGTGGTCGTGGTCACGCCGATGCGCGCCAACGCCCAGCTCGTCGAGCGGAGCCTGGCTGCGCACGGCGCGTATATCCGCGTCTATTTCGAGCCCGCGGCCGAGCTGGTGACGGCGATCGGGCGAGAGGCGCTGCTCGGGACGGCGCTCCGGACCGAGCCCGCCGGGTGGCTCGAGGCGACCCTCCACCACGCGCTGCCGGAGCTCGCCGCGGCGGGGGCGCTCGGGCGCCACGGCGCCACGGTTTCCCGGGCGACGTGGATCCCGGCCCTCGCCCAGGCGGTGGGCGCCCTCGAGGGCGCCGAAGTAGAGCCCGCCGCGCTCAGGGCGATCCGGGGCGACGGGCTGAGCGACCGGGCCGACCTCCTGGCGGCGGTGCTCGAGCGCGTCGCGGCGGAGCGGGATCGCGAGGGGCTCAGCGGCCCGGGCGCGTTCGCCCGCGCAGCCCGCGACGCGGTCGCCGCCGGACGCCTGCCAAGCCCCTGGGGCGGAGCCGGCTTCGTCGTGTTGGGCGACGGCGCCCTCCCCTACGGCGTCCACGCGGCGCTCCGCGCCGTCTTCGCCGGGCGACCGACGACCCGGCTCGCGTTGCCTCCCTTCGAGCCGCTCCCCCCGGCTCCCTGTGGTCTGCGCAGCGCCGCCGCAGAGGCGCCGGTCCTCGCCATCGCCCCGCGCGCCGTGGGCGCCCTCGGCCACCTCCAGGCCCACCTCTTCACCGCCGGCGCTCCCCTCGGCGCCGACGACGACAGCGTCTGCTTCGCCGCCACCCCCGACGACGTCCGCGAGACGACCGAGGCGGTGCGCGTCGTCCAAGCCGCGATCGACGCGCGCACGCCGCTCGACCGCCTGGCCATCGCCGTCCCCGACAACG
>PHBI01000175.1 GCA_002841945.1 Deltaproteobacteria bacterium HGW-Deltaproteobacteria-14 | reverse complement strand
CCGCCGACAAGGCCGCCGCCGACAAGGCCGCCGCCGACAAGGCCGCCGCCGACAAGGCCGCCGCCGACAAGGCCGCCGCTGACAAGGCCGCCGCTGACAAGGCCGCCGCTGACAAGGCCGCCGCCGAGAAGGCCGCCGCCGAGAAGGCCGCCGCCGAAAAGGCCGCCGCCGAGAAGAAGGCCGCCCCCGCTGAGGCGAAGCCCGCCGACAAGAAGGCGGCCGCCGCGGCGCCCGCGGTCGTGGTCGCGCTGACCGGCGTGCCGGCCGAGGCCACGGACGTGCTCATGGTCGGAGGCCACTCCTCCTTCGGCGACTGGAAGGTCCCGGGCGGCTTCCCCTTGAAGAAGCAGGGCAAGGCGTGGACCGGCAGCCTCGCGCTCGACCCGGGGACGACGGTCGAGTTCAAGTTCGTCGCCAAGGTCGGCGACGGTGAGGCGTGGGAGGGAGGCGACAACCGCACCGTCACCGCCACCGACGGCGAGGTGAAGTTCGACGCCGCCTGGCAAGCCTGATCCGAGCGCGGCGCTGCGGCCTCCGGGGGCCGACCTGCCCTCGGAGAGAGCTACGACCCCCGGGTCCCGCCCCGTGGTCGCTCAGACGAACCGCGAGATCTCCTCGACCCCGTCGGACGCCTTGTCCGGGCTGTATTGGTACTCGGGGTCGAGGAGATCGTTGATGCGGTCCATCACGACGTCTGTTGCGGCGCGGAATTCTTCGCCGTGGGCTTCAGTAGCCTCGCTCGAAAAGGGCGTGAAGGGCGTTGTGACGCGATGCGGTAGGAGCTCGGGGCCGTCGATGGCGAGGGGCTGGCCGATCCGGTAGACGAGGTGGCCGCCCTTGGAGAAGGGCGAGCTGCCGGGGTAGGCCTCGTCCGAGCCGTTGCAGCCGACGGGGATGATCGTGCGACCGAGGTGCTGGGCCATCTGGACGAGGCCGGTGTGCCCCTTGGGGAGTCGCTTGGAGCGTGTGCCCTGCGGGAAGACGAGGACGTTGAGGCGGTGGCGGTCGAGGGCCTCGCGGGTCAGTCGGGTGACCTGGGCCATCATCTGCGCGAACAGCGCGTCGAAGCGGCGAGCGAAGTCGCCGCGGGTCCCGCCGCGCAGGAGGAGGCGGGCGATCCGGTCGCCGCCGCGCTCGGCGGCCTCGTCGACGTCGACCCGGCCGTCGACGAGATCGCGCAGCACGCGGTACTCGTCTTTGGTGGGGACCTGCCCGAACTCCTTGCGGAACTCGGTCGTGATGACGTAGCCGCGGGACGGCAGCGGGATGTTGTTGGTCGCGTCCATGAACGCGCCGATCACCCGGTTCTCGTAGTACTTGCCCTTGACCCAGGTGGCCGTGAAGCGGAGCCCGCCGCGGCGGTACATCTGGTACTGGAAGGGCCAGTAATTGTAGCGGTCGGTGTGGTTCATGGCGAAGAACACCCCGACGTCGCGCGGGATGTTCTCGACGCCGACCAGCTCGATCTGCGTGCGCCGCGGGAAGCGGTAGTCCGGACGCAGGCCGAGCTGGCCGATGAGGATCTGGGCTAGCGGGCGCTCGTGCAGGCGGATGCGCTCGAGGCGTGCGAGGTCGAGCATGGCGGGGCCTCCGTCGGTGTCCCGCGGACCATAGCCGCAAGCCTCGAGCGTGTCATGGGCCGAGCGTCGGCGCTCGGCCCTGCTCGCGTGTCGTCGCGGTGTCCCGCGTCAGGCGGCGCCGGGGCGGACCACCGGCGGCGGATCGTCCTTCACGCACAGCAGCGAGCCGTTGACGTAGATGGACCGCGAGAGCTGCGCGATCGGGCGCAGCATGGCGCTGACCCCGCAGTACTTCTCCTGCGAGAGCTGGACGGCGCGCTGGAGCTTGGCCTCGTTGAGGTCCTCGCCCTCGAAGCGGTAGATGACGCGGATCTGATCGAACACCTTGGGGTGCTCGCTGGTGAGCGTCGCCTCGGCGTCGACGGTGAACTTGGTCGGCGCGATCTTCATCTTGGTGAGGATCGCGATGACGTCCATCCCGGTGCAACCGACGAGGGCGGTCAACATCAGCCCCTTCGGCGCTGGGCCATACCCGACGCCACCGAACTTCTCGTCGGCGTCGAGCGGGACGTCGAAGCCGCCCAGCTCGCCGTTGAACGCCATGCCGTCCTTCCAGCTGACGGTGCTCGTCATCTGGGGAGTGAACTCGTCGGCCATCACTGCCTCCCTCGTGTGCGTAGGGCCGGCCCGAGGAGCCGCCTCGCGCTCGGAGTGTGACACGCATCGCGGCCCAGCGTAAGAGACCCGGACCCAACGCAACGGAGATGACGAGATGAACTCAAAGGTCCACGCCGCAATGCACATAAGCGGGTCCGAGCCCGGTCCGCTGGTGGACGAGGTGGCGCTGCTGGCGTCGCGGCTCCCGCTCGACGACGCGCGGGTGCTCGAGCTCGGGTGCGGCGCGGCGGTGGTCACCCGTGCCCTCGCGGGCCTCGGCCGGGCGCGCTCCATCCTGGCCCTCGAGGTGGACACGACGCAGCACGCGCTCAACCTGGCCGCCCCGCCGGCGCCCGGGGTGACCTTCGCCCACGGCGGCGCCGAGGCGATCCCGGCCGCGGACGCCTCCGCCGACGTCGTGCTGATGCTGCGCTCGCTGCACCACGTCCCGCTCGATCAGCTCGACACCGCGCTGCGCGAGCTCCGACGGGTGCTGCGTCCCGGCGGGCTCGCGTGGATCCTCGAGCCGGTCTTCGCGGGCCCGTTCAACGACATCATTCGCTTCTTCAACGACGAGGAGGTGGTGCGGCGCGCGGCGTTCGACGCGGTGCGCCGCGCGGTCGCCGATGGGGTGTTCGAGCTCGTCGACGAGCGCTTCTACCGGGTCGCCCGGACCTTCCCCGACTTCGCGACCTTCGAGCAGCGGGTCATCGGCGCGACCTTCAACGCCGTGCGGCTGAGCCCCGAGGACCACGCGGAGGTTCGGCGCCGCTTCGAGGCGCACGTCGGACCGGGCGAGCGCGGCGCGCGCTTCGAGCAGCCCTTGCGGGTCGATCTCTTGCGGCGGCCCGAATAGCGTGCGGGTGGCGCTGGTGGGCCTCTGGGCTTAATCTCTGCGCCCGGCCGCCTCCGCGGCCTAGCCTGTGCCCCCCGCCGCCTCCGGGAGGAGACCGTGTCCAGTTCAGCCCCGCGCAGCTTCGAGGACATCGCCGCTCTGGTGCGTGACCACCAGGTCGGTCGCCGCACGACCATCGCGACGCCGTTTGGCGAGCGGCTGGTGTGCTACGCCGATCTCACGGCGACGGGGCGGTTCGTGACCTTCGCCGAGCGCTGGATGCGCCAGGTCCGCGGCTACTACGCGAACAGCCACACGGCGGTGTCGACGACGGGCTCGCTCATGACGCGGCTGCGCGAGGACGCCCGGCGGATCGTCGCGCGCTCGGTCGGGGCCGGCCCCGACGACGTGGTGCTGTTCTGCGGCGCCGGGGCGACCGCGGCGGTCAACAAGCTCGTGGGGCTGCTCGGCGTGCGCATCCCCGAGCCCCTCGAGCGCCGCTGGCGCCTCTCCGACCACATCCCCGCCGCGGCGCGGCCGGTCGTGTTCGTCGGCCCCTACGAGCACCACTCGAACGAGCTCCCGTGGCGCGAGTCGATCGCCGACGTGGTCGAGGTGGGCCTCGACGACGTCGGCGGCATCAACCTCGACGACCTCGCGACCAAGCTCGCGGCGTACGCCGACCGCCCCCTGAAGCTCGGCGCCTTCTCGGCGGCGTCGAACGTCACCGGCATCCTGACGGACGTGCGCGCGGTGTGCCGCACGCTGCACGCCGGGGGGGCGCTCGCGATCCTCGACTACGCGGCGGCCGGGCCCTACGTCCCCATCGACATGCACCCCGCGGACGACCCGACGGCGGGCGTCGACGCGCTCTTCCTGTCGACCCACAAGTTCGTGGCGGGACCGCAGGCGTCGGGGATCCTGGTGGCGCACCGCGACCTCTTCGAGACCCGCGTGCCCGAGCGTCCCGGCGGCGGGACGGTGGACTACGTGTCAGCGGGCGGGGGCGTGGACTACGTGGCGCGCCTCCACGAGCGCGAGGAGGGCGGGACGCCGGCGATCCTCGGGGACCTGCGCGCGGGGGTGGCGTTCCTCGTCAAGGAGCTCGCGGGGGCCGACAACATCGTCGAGCACGAGACGCGGCTGGCGCGGCGCGCGCTCGAGCGGCTCGGGGCGCACCCGCGCGTCCGGATCCTGGGACCCACGCACCTCGACCGGCTCGCCATCGTCTCGTTCAACATCGACGGGCTACATCACGACCTCGTGAGCGCCCTGCTCGACCACCTCTTCGGCATCCAGAACCGCGCCGGCTGCTCCTGCGCTGGCCCATACGGGCACCGGCTGCTCGGCATCGACGTCCCGACCTCCGAGCGCTACCGCCAGCTCATCCAGCGCGGCGTCAACGGCATCAAGCCGGGGTGGGTGCGGCTGTCCTTGCCGTGGTACGCCAACGAGGCCGACATCGACTTCATCCTGGACGCGACGCTGTTCGTCGCGGACCACGGCGACGCCTTCGTCCCCGCCTACCAGCTCGACTGGGACGACGGCGTCTGGCGCTGGGTCGACGCCCCGCCCGCCGGCCCGCCGGCCCTCGCGCTGACCATCGACGCCCTGCTCGCGGCGGTCGACACGGTGCCCGTCGAGGAGATCCCCCTCGACCCCGCCGCCCTCGCCGCCGAGCGCGCCCGCTACTTCGCCGAGGCCCACGCTCTCGTCACCACCCTGCGCGCCCGCTACGGCCAAGCGCCCGCGTCGCCGCGCGCGACCACGGGCGACCCCGAGGTCGACGCGCTGGTGTGGTTCGACTACGCCGCCTGCGGCGTGGTCCCCGATGGGACCTGACGCGGGCGCAGCTACGGTCGGGCGCGACGGGGCGGAGCCACGATGACCTGGACGTCGCCCCAGGTTCCGAGCGGGCTCAGGGACGCCGGGTCGAGCGCGGCGCAGGCGGGTACCTCTGCGCGCACCGAGCGGCCCGAGCACAGCCACGCCGCCTGAGCTGACAGGGCTGAAGGCGCCAGGTCGGGGCCCGCATCCGGGACGCCCGCGGTCGCCCCCGAGGCGCCCGTGTCCCCCGCGACGGTCGTCAGCTGACCACCCGCGGACTGGACGTACCATCGGTCGTCGTGCCGGAGGATCGAGGTCGCGTCGAGGTCGGTCGAGATGCCGGAAGCCGGATGCGTGGCGCCATCTCGCAGGTCGACCACCGTAAGCTCGTAGCCAGCGGTTCCTCGCTCTCCGATGCGGCTCAGGATGATGGGGACGAAACGCGGGGGCGGGCCGTCGAGGGGCGCGACGTCGACGAACGCGTAGGTCGATGGGAACTGGGCGAGCGTCGGGTCGGGGCGCCGCAGAGCGAGGTCACGCTGCCATCGGATGTCGCCGGTCTGCGGCGCAACGCGCTGGAGACGGACGGCGTCACCGACATGGGTCGCCAGCACGAGGTCGCTGTTCTGGGTGGCGCATCCTGCGAGCGCCGTCGTGACGTCGCCGTTGATCCGTCGCTGGGCGCGGGTCTCGAGGTCGACGGCCCAGAGTCCGGAAGCGCGCGCGGTGACGAGCGCGTCACCGAGCATGCAGGTCAGACCGAGCTTCTCGCCCTGCCAAGCGGTCGTTCCGTCCAAGCGACTGAGGACCGTGACTTCGAAGGTGGACGACTCGAGGACGAGCCATCTCGTGGCCAGCCGAGGCCGACGTGCCTCGCGCAGCCAGGTCTTTGGTATCTCTCGCCGCCACTCCACCTCTCCTGTCGCGCGCTTCACCGCGACGAGCGCCGCCGGGGGACCGACGACGGCCTCGAATTGCTGCTCCGCGTCCCCGATGTTGGACAGGACGAAGCGGCTGCCCTTCCCACCGGCCTCCACGCTGCCGTCCGTGCCCAGCGGGGTCTCCCATAGATTGCCTCCGTCTTGGAGCCCGAACCCGGCGAGCTGCTCACGGCGGTCGCCGCCGACGACGCGGGCCACGACCACGTCTCCGTCCAGCGACACGGCTCCTCGCGAGGCCTCCACGAGCCGCCCGGGTACGCCAACGGACCAGCGAACGCCCTTGTCTCCGGCATCCAACCGCGCGAGCTCACCGTCCCCACCGCCCTCGGGCGTCAGCCCGACGATCGCGGTCGCCGTACCAGGCGCAGCGGCAACGCAGCGCACCTGTGCCAAACGCTCACGCGACGCCAGCGCGACGACCGTCACCCCAACCGCGGCAGCCAACAATCCTGCGCCAGCGAGAGTGCGCGTCCTAGTCTTCAAATCCCCATCACGCCCTGGCGACGGTGTCGGTCACACCGACTCAGTTGGCCAGCTTCTCGTCCGCTTTGCCAGCCGGAGTGCGCCGTGGCGGCACCGCCAGCGCACCGACGCGCAACACGGGCACGTCGGCCCCGAACCCCTTCTTGTACCTCGATTCAGCGAGCCCAATCATCGTCTCGTCGACCCATGACTCGAAGACATCCCACGCCATCGATGGAGGGCTCGAAGCTCGGGTTGAGCTGGATGAGGGGGTCGGGCCACAGCGCACCGTCATTCATCTCGCGCTCGACGAGCTCCCGGATGCGGGCATCGCGAATCGTGATGAAGCTGCGGACGCAGTCGCTGTAGTCAGTGACCACATGATCGCGAAGTTCGAATACGTCCTTGATGCGCTCGGATGAAGGGAGAGCGCCGAGTATCCCACACGCATGTTGGACTGGGTAGTCCAACAACCGTGCCTATTGTCAATTCTATTGACAATGGCGATCAGGGGACGAGGCCCAGGGCACGGCGGAGGATGTCTACGTCGAAGCGGGCGCCGGGGGGCTCCCTCTGCTCGTGGCGCTCCATGTCGTCGAGCAGGGCGACGACCTTGCGGCGGCCGGTAGCGGTCTTGACGGCCTGGCGGGCGGACTGGCCCTCGAGGGCCGGCAGCGGCTCGTCGGGCCAGCGCTCGTAGGCGCGCCGCTTCATGTCCGCGATGGCCGCTTGAGCCTCGAGCGGTGGCACGGCGGCCAGCTGCGGGCCGGGTGAGCCGCCCTTGGCCCGCGCGGCGGCGACGAGCTCGTCGGCGGCCTGCGTCGTGCGCTCAGCGTGGGCGATGGCCGCGCCGAGGTTCTCGGTCAGCGTGGCGCGGACCGCGTCGGCGCGCTCGAGCGAGTTCGTCTCCACCACGAGGACCGCCCCCTCGAGCCGAAGGCGCGCGAGGATGGTGTCCTCCCACGAGGCGTGCATCGCGTTGCCGGGCCGCGACAACACCCACTCAGCCGCCCCTGCTTCGGCCGGAGCGATCCCCGCGAGGCCCTCGAGCTGTCGCTTGACCTGGGCTCGGGGCGCCGACGTCTGGTAGCGGTCGGTGACCATGACCAGCACCTCGCCGTCGGTGTTGCGGAGGTCCGGTGGCGGGCGCCGGGCGCGGGCCTCGACGAGCATCTCCCACGTGGAGATCAGCCCGGCGACCACCTTGGGCGCCCGCAGCTTCTCCACCGGCACGGCCTTGCGCTTGGTCAGCCCGAGCGAGCCCGCCAGCTCCGTGCGCAGCAACGCAGCCTCGCGCGGGCCGAAGGTCTGCGAGTGGCAAATGTCGACGTAGCTGTCGCTCTCGACGGTGACGACCCGGGCCAGGAGCAGGTCGTGCGGGGAGACCATGCGGCTCGCGCTCGCCTCGGCCACCGTCCGGACCTCGCCCGAGTAGATGTCGGACAGCGTCATCGACCGGCCCGGCACGACGTCGAGGACCCGCCAGTAGCTCGTCCAGGCGGTCTCGATGTTGGCGTCGAGCCAGCGGCGCTCACGCGCGCTGAGCGTCGCGCCACGGGCCGCGCGGAACGCATCGCCCACCGTGCGGCGGCCCCCGAGGAAGGGCAGCCCGAAGATCCCGTGGGCCTGGCGCAGTTCGGGCGTACGGATGGCGTCGAGGCCGTCCAGGTGCACGTCCCAGCCCGGCAGGTGCGCGTCCGCCCAGTCCACGATGCGGGGGTACATCGTCGCGGTCGCCCCGTGCCACGGCGAGCGCCCGGCGTCCGGCGCTGGCGTGACGGGGTGCGCGCTCGGAGCGCGGCCGTCGGCGTCGAGGTGGCAGCGCTTGTACTTCTTGCCGCTCCCGCACCAACACGGGTCATTGCGCCCGGGACGCGAAGGCGGTGGGCCGGCGAGCGGGCCCTCGGCGGCCAGAGCGCGGCGGCCGACGGCCAAGGGCAACACCGCGGCCGGGGCGCGGAGGCTGACGGCGACCGGGCCAACACGGGTCTCGCGCAGGGGATCGAAGCGCGCGAGCGCGTCGGAGACGGCGGCGAGCAGAGCGACCTCGGCGGCGTCGGCCTGCACGGACTCCCAGTCGCTCCCGACATGCACGAAGCTCCCCCGGGGTGGGGACTTGCGGCCACGCCCGGGCACCACGTCGAGCATCAGAAAGCCGGCGGCGAGGCGCGACCGCTCGGACCAGGCGCGGCCAGCCTCGACGTCCCGGCGGAAGGCGTGCGCGTGGCTCGGGTGGGCGAAGAGCGCGAAGCCGTAGTTCTCGGCGAGCTGGCCCACCACCAGCGCCGTGGCGTCGGGACAGCCGAGGGCCGGGGCTGCGACGCGCACGTCCTCGGCGCTCTCGACCCGATCCCAAGGCGCTCCGGCCCAGAGTCGGACCACCGCCGCCTGCGCGCGGTCGCGGTCGCGAGCCGAGGCCGGGCGCCACGGGCGGCCGACGAAGCTCGTGTCCGGGGGCGACTCGGCGGGGGCGACCGAGGCGAGGAAGTCGTCGACGATGCTGTCGACCTCGGGCGTGGGCCCGATCTCGACCGCGATCCCGAGCTGCGCCCGCTCGACCTGCGCCGCGAGCTTTCGGTCCGCGACGCGCACCCGCGCGGGCCGCCGCGGCGGCCCGACGGCGGGGGCCTGGCACGCCTTGGCGAGGAGGGCTCCGACGTCGAGGGCGCCCGGCGCCTCCACCGTCATCGCGACGACGCCAGCGTCCGGGTCGAGCCACAGCCCCACGGCCATCGCCTCCCCATTTGCCGCCTCGCCGAGGTCCACGGTCCCGCCGACCCAGGTTACGCCGAGCTTCTTCATGCCAACCTCCGTGGGCTCAAGTACCACCGCCCCGTGCTGGAGTGAATCCCTGGCGCTCGCTCATTCGCCCTCCGTGCCGCCGCGACCCGGCTGTGTGGTGAGTCGTGTTCAGCCGGTCGCGGACGGCGCTTGCGATCCCCCGGACGGCGTGCAAAGGCAGGCCGTTCCGAGTCACCCTGGAGAACCTCATGAAGCGCATCATCACCCTGGCGACCCTGTGTGGGGCCCTGTTCTTCACGGCGTGCGGCGCCAAGGACGCGCCGCCGACCGAGCCCGCCCCGACCGACCCGGCGCCGACCGAGCCCGCGGTGGTCGACGAGCCGACCGAGCCCGAGGCGCCCGCCGCCCCCGTCTTCTCGAAGGAGGAGGCCGCTAAGCAGCTGGCCGTGGTCGAGACCTGCGAGTACGACTTCAACTGCCCGGCCTTCGAGGCGCTCGTCGCCCTCGGCGCCGAGATCGGCGAGCAGACCGCCGCCCTCGCGATGGACGAGACGAAGCCCGCCAAGGGGCGCGCCGTCGCGATGCTGGCGCTCGCCAAGGTCAAGGCCAAGGTCGACCTCGCCACCCTCTACGAGTCCGTCAAGAAGGCCGACGACTACGGGCTGCGCGGCGCGTTCGAGAAGCTCCTCGAGGCCCTGCAGACCGACGACGCCGCGCTCCTCGACAAGCTCCACGCCGAGTACCTCAGCGACGCCGACGGCATCGACGTGGTCCCGGTCCGCGGCGCCCTGCGCGTCATGCCCGGCACCTTCGGCTGGGCCGTCGCCCAGCTCGAGGGCGAGCACGCTGACCGCCTCGACGTCCGACTCGTCGACCTCGTCACCGACACCGCCCAGGCCGAGCAGCTCCCCAAGGTCGTCGAGCTCCTCGGCAAGCTCACCAACCCGATGGCGAAGAGCCGCCTCGCGTCCGCCGCCATCGCCCTCGGCGACAAGGGCCACTTCCAGGTCCTGCTCGACGGCCTCGCCTCCGAGGACGTCTACGATCGCTCCGACGCGGCCAACCAGCTCGCCGAGGTCGTCAAGGACCTCCCCGCCGACCTCAAGGACAAGGCCATCGCGCTCCTCAAGGCCGGCAAGGCGGGCGACCGCGGCGGCCTGACCGCCATGGGCTACGACAAGTGCCTCAAGGCCCTCGGCGCCACCGAATGACGCGCGGACGGCGCGCCGCGTGAGGACGCCCGCCATGACCCGGCTCCGGAGACTCCTCGCCGCGACCGCCGCGCAGGCGGCGCGCGAGGGGTACGCCGCGCTGCACGACGCGCGCCACCGCCGCGTCGACAGCCGCATCCTGGTGCTGCGCGACCGCCACGGCTTCGCCACCTACAACGACGACTTCCTCGCGTGGGTGCGGCGCCGGGCCCCCGAGGTCTGGCCCCGCTTCGAGCTCCGCTACCACCCACGCCCGGTGCGCGACCTCGCCGGCGTCTCGCTCCTCGTGCCGTGGCTCCAGGACCCGCTGCGCGAGCGCTTCCCGCAGACCTTCGTCGCCGCCTCGGCCCTCGAGCGCCGCTGCGAGGCGCGCGGCATAGGGGTCGTCAACCCGGTCGCGAACCTGTCTCGCGCCATCAAGTCGACCGCGGCTGAGCTCATCCGCCAGACCGGCGTCCGCACCCCCAGGATGCACCGCATCGCCGACGCCGGCGCGTTCCGGCGCGACCACGGCGGGCTCGCGCTGCCCTTCTTCATCCGCGAAGATCAGCGCCACGGGGGCCCGGTCATCCTCGTCACGACCGCCGACGACCTGCGCGCCGTCTCCCTCTCGCGCTTCGAGCACCCCGTGGCGGTCGAGTTCATCGACGTCCGCTCGGGCGACGGCCTCTACCGCAAGTGGCGCTACGTCGCCGTCGGCGACCGCGGCTGCAACCGGCACATGGTCGCCAGCGAGCGCTGGATCGTCCACGCCGGCGATCGCGTCCTGACCCCGGCGATCCTCGACGAGGAGCGCGCCTACGTCACCAGCGACGATCCGAACCAGGACGCGCTCCAGCGCGCCCGGCGCGCGCTCGGGCTCGATGTGGTCGCCTTCGACTACAGCTACGACCACGACGGGCGACTCGTCATCTGGGAGCCCAACCCCTTCCCGGTGCTCGTCGCCCGGTACAACCGCGACCGCGCCGACCTTCAGTATCAGGTCCCGACCATCGAGCGCCTCTATCGGCTCCTCCTCGACGACCTCCTCGAGCGCGCGGCCCGCCTCCCGGCCTGACGACGCCCGGCCTCAGGGCAGCGCGGGGCAGCCCTCCGCGGCGAGCTTGCGGGCGCCCGCCGCCTGAGCTGGGCAGGCGTTCGCGTAAGTCGCCGCGCCGCCGCAGGCGCAGACGGGCGGGTCCTCAGCGCCGCAGGTCGCCGGGAACGGCCGGCAGACGCCGCTGACGCGTCATCACGACCTCTCATCGGAGCCTTCCCAGGGCCGGCCGGCGCGGGGGCGCGATCGCCCCCCCGCGCCGCCGCCGGACTCTGCCCTGCGCCTCACGCGCCGCAGCACTTCTTGTGCTTCTTGCCGCTGCCGCAGGGGCACGGGGCGTTGCGGCCGACCTTCGGACCCTCGCGGCGGACCGACTCGCCCTTGGTGCCGCCGGCGTAGCGCCAGCCGCCCTCCTCGCGGACGAAGCGGGAGCGCTCGCGCAGGACACGCGTCCGCCCCGCCTCTTCGAAGGTCGCGGCGAAGTCGACGACGCCCTCGTCGTCGCCCTCGCCGCCGGCCTCGACCGCGAGCACCTCGAGGTGCGTGAACGTCGCCGCCCGCGCCCACGCCGCGACCCCCTTGCGGTCGAAGTCCCGCCGCACCCCGGCCGTGCTCGTCGCCTCGACGTACGCCACCCGCTCCCGGGCGTAGGCCGTGTAGCGCGAGCGCATCAGCGCCTCCGCCGTCGTCGGGTGGGCGTCGCCGGTCAGGTACGGACCGCAACACTCGTCATAGGGGTGCCCGGTCCCGCAGGGGCAGGGGTCTCGCGTCACTTGGCGAACACCCGCGCCAGGAACGCCTTCATCGCGTCCCACGACTCGGCGTCCACCTTGGCGTCGTAGGCCAGCGGGAGGTCGAACTTCTTGCCCATCTCGGTCGCGTCCGGGTTGGTGAAGGCGTGCTTCGCCCCCGGGTAGCTCACGACCAGGTAGCGCGCGTCCGCCGCCGTCATCTCGTCCTCGAACGCCTTGACCACCTCGGGCGGCGCGAAGGGGTCGTCCGCCCCGGTCAGCACGAGCAGCTCCGCCTTGACCTCGCCCTTCTTCGCCGGCGCCTTCGCGCCGAGGCTCCCGTGGAAGCTCACGACGCCGAGCAGGTCGTCGCCCATCCGCGCCATGTTCAGCGCCACGCCACCCCCGAAGCAGTAGCCGACCGCCGCGATCTTGGCCGGATCGGTGTCCGCGCGCTCGCCGAGCAGCTTCTTGGCGGCGTCGAAGCGCGCCTTCGCCTGGTCGAGGTTCGCGATGGTCTCGCCCGCGAACTTCATCGCGTCCGCCGGGTGGTCGGCGGTCTTGCCGTCGCCGTACATGTCCACGGCCAGCGCCGTGTAGCCGAGCTCCGCCAGCATCACCGCGCGGCGGCGGGCGAACGCGTTGTGCCCCCACCACTCGTGTACCACCAGGACGCCCGGCCGCGGACCCACTTTGGCGCTGTCCCACGCCACAAAGCCCTTCATCTTGACGCCGCCGCCCTCGTACGCGATCTCCTCGGTCTTGATCGACGCCGGCACCGGCGCGACGAGCGCCGCGCTCACGTCCAGCTCGGCCGGCTCCTCGCCGTCCGCCGCCGCCGTCACCGCGTCCGCCTCGGCCGCCGGCTCCACCGC
>PHBI01000174.1 GCA_002841945.1 Deltaproteobacteria bacterium HGW-Deltaproteobacteria-14 | reverse complement strand
CGACGGCGTCCACCGGCAGAAACGAGGTCTTCTCGTCGTCGTCGTCATCCTCCCCGGCGACCGGCGCGGCCACGGCCGCAGGCGCGGGCGCGGGCGCGTCCACCGGCAGAAACGAGGTCTTCTCGTCGTCGTCGTCATCCGCGGCGACCGGCGCAGGCGCAGGCGCAGGCGCGGGGGCGTCCACCGGCAGAAACGAGGTCTTCTCGTCGTCGTCGTCGTCCGCGGCGACCGGCGCCGGCGCGAACGGGGCGGTCTTGGCCGGCGGCGCCTTCTTCACGGGCGCACGCTTGCGCTTGGCGGGGGCCTTGTCGCCGCCCGGGGAAGAGGTTGAGGCGTCCTTGTTGTTCTTGCGTGCCATGTTGGAGACCTCACTGGGCGCTCTGGACAGCCGCGCGGGGCTGGCCCCTCGGAAGACGGCCACGGGCGGAATACTAGCGCACGCATCATATTCGCGCTCGAAACCAGGGTCCTGAGCGCGACGCGGCGCTCCGCGGGGGGTCGGCATTGCGTCGATACGAGTTTTCTACCACCACCCCGGAGTCGTTGGCCACCGGACCGCGACGCGAACCCATTATCGCCAAGGGCCCGTGCCGGAATAAGTTGATCGGATGGCCAAGGAGGCGTCCTCAGCTGCGTGTCCCAGGAAGCGAAGGTAGACCGAGCGTCTTCCGAGCTTTCGGGGACGCGCAGGTGGCGGCGGATCCGCCGGCAAGACGACAAGTTGTTTCGGCACGGCCCTGAGGCCGGCGACCGATAAAACCGACCCCGATCGCGCCACCCGCCTCCGCCAAACGAACGAAGGATGTAGGCTGACGACCCAACCCACCGCACGGACATCCCATGCCACGCATGACGACATCGATCCCAACCGCCGCGGCCCTCGCGCTCGCGTGGCTCGTGACCTCGCCGGCCTGGGCGAGCCCGCACGGCACCGATGGCCTCGCGATCGCTGGCGTCACCGCGTCGAGCACCCGCACCGGTGAGGCCCCCGCCGGCCACGAGCCCAGCAACCTCGCCGACGGCGACCCCGACACCTGGTGGCAGCCCGCAGGGCGCTCGCCGCGCTTCGCCTGGGTGCGCTTGGAGCTCGCGGCGCCCGCGCGGGTCGACGGGCTCGTGATCGCGAACGGCGTCTTGGCGCACGCCGACGCCGGCGGCGACTTCTCGACCCTGGGCCGGCTCCGGTCCGCCTGGGTGCTGTTCGACGACGGCGCCGCCGAGGTCATCCGCCTCGACCCCCAGCGCCGGAGCCCGCGCTGGGTCATCCTGGCCCGCGCGCACACGACCCGCGCCGTCACCCTGGTCATCCGGGACGTCGAGCGCGGCGAACGCTGGAACCACCTCGCCATCTCCGAGGTCTCCATCACCGGCCGCCCCGACGCGGAGGCGACCGCCGGGCGCTCCTCCCTGCCGCCCTCCCCCGACCCCTGCAGCAGCCCCGGCTGGCTCCCGCTACGCGACGCGGTGGTCGCCTACTGCGGCGATCCCGACACCGCCTCGCGCTGCGAAGACCCGCTGCTGGACGTCGTGCTCGGCTGCCGCGCCGACCCGGGCCACCCGCTCCCCGCCCTCGACCTGACCCCCACCGACAAGTCCGGCACGGCGCGCTGGGCCTGGCGCGGCCGCTGGTTCTCCGTGCAGGTCGATCTGCAGCGGATCGGGGATCGCTGGCGCGCCACCGACGTGAAGGCCACCGAGCGCGACCCCGCCGACTGAGGCTTGTAAGACGCCGACCGTGATCCGTATGCTCGCCACGCTCAGCGCCGCCGTCTTCCTGGTGGCGTGCTCGAAGAACGCCCCCGAAGCCGCCGCGAACACGAACACCGAACCCGCCGTGAGGGTCTCCGCCAACGAGGACCCCGGCGCCGCGAAGCCCGCCGTCGCCGAGGCCGCGAAGAAGGACCCGGCCGATCACGGCGAGCTCACTCGCCTCCACGCGAGCCCCAAGGACGGCGAGCTCGCCGAGCTGCTCACCGCCGCCGCCAAGCGCGCCGAGGCCGAAGGGCGCAAGCTCTTCGTCGAGCTCGGCGCCGGCTGGTGCGAGCCGTGCCAGGCCATCGAGAAGTACCTCGACGATCCGAAGATGGCCGACGCCTTCGCCGGCACCCTGGTCCTCAAGCTCGACGTCGGGCCGAGCTGGGACGGGCAGCTCGAGAAGTTCGGCGTCGACTCCGGTAGCATCCCGATCTGGTACGAGCTCGACCACGACCTCCACGCCACCGACCACCTCATCGGTGGCGACGCCTGGGACGAGAACATCCCGGAGAACATGGCCGGCCCCCTCGGCGACTACTTCTCGGGCAAGGACGCCGACCCGAGCTGAGCCCGGCGGACGCGCGGAGCGGTCGCGTCACCCGAGCGAGTCCGCCGCGGGGAGCCCGGGCGCTCAGTCGTCGTCGTCGTCGTCGTCGTCGTCGTCGTCGTCGTCGTCTTCGGGGGGCAGCGTCTCGAGCGCGGCGTAGACCGCTTCCGCGATGTCCGCGATGGCCTTGAGCGTCGGGTGCGCCGTCGCGCGGAGGTCCTCGTGGTCAAAGGCGATGTCCCCCTCCTCGTCGCGCGGCAGGAGCCCGAGGGGCGCGCCGATCACGTAGGCCGCCTCGGCGATGGTGTCGAGCGCCTCGAGCAGGATTCCCCGCGCCTCGACGAGCGGATCTTCTTCCTCGAGGACCTCGGTCACGCTGTCGTTCTCGTCGCCCATATCGCCTCCAACTGCGGTTCGCGCCAAGCGCGCGCAGCATGGTCCCGACAGCCGTCAATTGAAAGGCCTGTGTTCGGCGATGGTCCCCCGCGCCCCGCTCGCGCCGTGAGGTCCGCGCCGCGCCGAGCGTCGCCGCGGCGCCTGCGCCCGCGCCCACCGCCCCGACGCCCGACGAGGCGGCCGGCGCCGCGAGGGCGCTCGCCAGGGTCAGGCGTCGCCGCGCTGCGCGTCGACCGAGAACTCGCCGTCGCCGTCGGCGTGCGCCGTGATCTCGATGGGCCGGCAGCACACCGCGCAGTCCTCGATGTAGCGCTGGGTGCCACCGCCCCCGGCGTCGACCCAAACGCTGATGCGCTCCCCGCAATAGGGGCAGTACGTCTCGACCTCCATTGGCCCTCCTCGCGCCCCGAGCATCGCACGTTCCGCGGCCGGCGGTCTCCACGGACACACTGACGAGTTCACGCGGCTGCCCGCCCACGCCGCTCCAGCTCCTCGGCCGTGGCGACCGAGGAGCTGGAGCGGCGCGCCGGGCTCGTGATCTCCCCGAAGGCCGAGGAGAGCGTGGCGGCGCCTGCGTCCGCCACGGACGACCCGGCAGAGACCGAGGCGTCGGGCCGAGTCCCGAAGCGCGCGCGCCCTTCCCTGTAATCGACCGGGTGTCTACCGGATAGACCCGGGTGACGCCGCGCCAGCCCGCGGCCCAGCCCAGGAGGCAGCATGAGATCGATCCGAGCAGCGTCGTTTGCCATCCTCGCCCTCACGGCCGCTGGGGTCGCGGGCTGCAGGATGGATGCACACAGCGCACCGCCCGAGGCGGCGCCGCCCACCAGGAGCGCAAGCACGAGTATGAGCAAGACCTTCACCAAGCCGAGCGACGCGGTGCTCAAGGAGCGCCTCACGCCGCTCCAGTACCAGGTGACGCAGCAGGACGCGACGGAGCCGCCGTTCCGCAACGCCTTCTGGGACAACCACGCCGACGGACTCTACGTCGACGTCACGACCGGCGAGCCGCTCTTCAGCTCGCGCGACAAGTTCGAGAGCGGCACCGGCTGGCCGAGCTTCGTGCGCCCCGTCGACAAGGCGCACGTCACCGAGCGCCGGGACGTGAGCCTCGGCATGGTTCGGACCGAGGTCCGCTCGAAGGCCGGCGACGCGCACCTCGGCCACTGGTTCCCCGACGGCCCGGGCGGGTCGCGCTACTGCATCAACTCGGCGTCGCTGCGCTTCGTCCCGGTCGCGCAGCTCGCCACCGAGGGCTACGGCGACTACCTGCCGCTGTTCGGCGGGCCCGCCGCGCCGCCGGTCGTCGACACGGACAACGCCTGCGCGCAGCCGGTCGCCGCCGACGCGCCGAGCTGCGAGGCGACCCTCGAGACGGTCGTGCTGGCCGGCGGGTGCTTTTGGGGGATGGAGGACATCCTGCGCGGCATCCCCGGCGTGCTCGAGACCGAGGTCGGCTACGCGGGCGGCTCGGTCCCCGCGCCGACCTACGAGACCGTGCGCACCGGCCGCTCCGGGCACGCGGAGTCGGTGCGCGTGGTCTTCGACCCGAAGGTGCTGAGCTTCGCCGACCTGCTCGAGCGGTGGTTCTTCCGGATGCACGACCCGACGACCAAGAACCGCCAGGGCAACGACATCGGCTCGCAGTACCGCTCGGCCATCTTCTACACCACCGAGGCCCAGCGGGAGGTCGCCGAGGCGGTGATCGAGAAGGTCGACGCGAGCGGCGTCTGGAAGCGGCCCATCGTGACCGAGGTCACCGCCGCCGGCCCCTGGACGAAGGCCGAGGACTACCACCAGGACTACCTGGTGCAGCACCCCAACGGCTACACCTGCCACTTCATGCGGAAGTTCGGCGAGTAGCCGCCCGAGGTCCGTGTCGAAATGAAGCGGCCGCGCCGGTCTCCCGGCGCGGCCGCCTGCTGATTGTGAACCGCTGAGCCGGCGCTACTTGATGCCGACCGCGGCCTCGATCATCGCCGTGGTGAGCGACTTCGGGCGCTCGATCGGGTAGCCGAGGGCGCGGTCCCACACCAGGTTCGACAGGACGCCCATCGCGCGACCGACGCCGAACATGACGGTGTAGAAGTCGTACTCGGTGACCCCGTAGTGCCACTGGATGACGCCGGACTGGGCGTCGACGTTCGGCCACGGGTTCTTGGCCTTGCCCTGCTCCTCGAGGATCGGCGGGACGACGTCGTACAGCATGCTGACGACCTGGAAGATCTCGTCGTTCGGCAGGTACTTCAGGCAGAAGTTGCGCTGCTCCTCGTAGCGCGGGTCCGTCTTGCGCAGCACGGCGTGGCCGTAGCCGGGGATGACCTGCCCGGAGTTCAGCGTCTCCCAGACGAACGCCTTGAGGTCCTCCTTGGACGGGACCTTGCCGCCGAGCTTGTCGTAGACCCCCTGGATCCAGCGCAGGACCTCCTGGTTGGCCAGCCCGTGCAGCGGCCCGGCGAGCGCGTTCATGCCCGCCGACAGCGAGTAGAAGGCGTCCGACAGGGTCGAGCCGACGAGGTGCGTGGTGTGCGCGCTGGCGTTGCCCGACTCGTGGTCCGAGTGGAGGATGAAGTAGAGCCGCATGAGCTCGTCGTAGGGGCTCTTCACGCCCATCATGTGGGCGAAGTTGCCGCCGAGGTCGAGCGTCTCGCTCGCGGCGATGTGCGTGTCGCTCTTGTACTTCATCCGGTAGATGTAGGCGGCGATGACCGGCAGGCGCGCCATGATCGTGAGGACGTCCTCGTACATCGGCTCCCACGCCGTGAGCTTGTCGAGCCCCTTCTCGTAGGCGGTCTTGAACTCGCTGTCTCGCTGCATCGTGAGGATGGCGGTCGAGAACATCGTCATCGGGTGGCTGTCGCGCGGCATCGCGCGCAGGACGTCGAAGACGTACTGCGGGACCTTGCGCCGGGCGTGCATCTCGTCGACGAGCTCGTCGACTTGACCCGCGGTCGGGAAGTCGCCGGTCAGCAGCAGGTGGAGGTGTCCCTCGACGAACGGGAACGCCTTGCCCTTGGGCTTGGGGAGGTGCTTGAGGGTCTCGGGGATGGTGTGGCCGCGGAACCGGATCCCCTCCATCGGGTCGAGGTAGGAGATGTCGGTGACGAGGCACTTGACGCCACGCGCACCGCCAATCGCCTGGGCGACCGTGACCTCACCGATCTTCGCGCCGCCGAACTCCTTGAGGAGCCGTGTCGTACGAGGGCGAGCCGCCTCGATCTTCGCTGCGAGGGTTTCCTTGAGCTTCATCGTTGACCTCCATTCTGCCGAACGAGCGTGTGGTTGCCCCCCGGACCTGCCACGGCGAACGCCGTCGCGGCTGCGGCCTCGATGACCACCACGGGATATTTCATTGAACGCCGCGCGCCGCGCGCGCCTGACAGCTCTCGAGCGTCGCCGCCGAGGGTGGCGTAACACGCCCAAGAGAGCGCACTAACCGTGGTCCTCGAGGAGCCACGGTGGGGCGCGCCAACCGCTGTACCATTTATCACAGTCGCAACCAAAAGTAATCAATCGACCGCTCCAAATCACGCGTCCGCGCCCTCCCCCACGCGATCGACGAGGTCCTGGTCAGCGAGCTCCTGCAGCGGGAACGGATCGGCGGAGAAGCTCTGGCCGAAGTGGCCGAAGAGATATTCCTTCTGGGTGAGGTGGACCGGCGTGTCGGGGTCCATGCCCGTCGCGGCGAGGTGGCGCCCGATGCGGACGAGCTCGTCGTGGATGCGGCGCCGCGTCGGCTCGGGCTTGCGCTCCTCCTTCGGGATCTCGCGCAGCTCCCAGTACTCGTCGTGCTTGAGCGGGGTCTTGAGGATCAGCGAGACGCCGTCTACGTCGTGGGCCTCGTAGCGCCCCCGGACGACCGCCTCGTAGATCATCGGCGCCAGGTCGTCGTGCCCCATCATCCAGTCCGGGTCGTACGCCTTGTGCATGAAGTGGTCGACGCGGCCGGTCCGCTCGATGGCGATCGAGAACAGGCTGCCCGGGGTCGGCGCCAGCGACTTGCAGAAGTCGTCCACGACGATCTCACCCGCGCGGTCCGCCCCGGCGACCCCGGCCGGGCCGGGCACCGCCTCGGGCTCGGCCTCCGCGAGGTCGACCCCGGTCGAGGGCATCGACGAGAGGTCCGCCTCGGCCAGGTAGCGAGGAAACTCCAGCGTGATCTTGGTGCCGACGCCCTCCTCCGAGGTGACGCTGATCCTCCCGTTGAGCTGGGCGACGACCTTGCGCACGAACACGAACCCCAGCGAGTGCAGCTCCCCGGTGAGGTCCTTGTCGGAGTGCAGGATCTGCTGGATCTTCTCGCGCGACATCCCGACGCCCTCGTCCTGGACCTCGACGCGGACGGTGTGCGGCTCGGCGATGACGGCGAACGCGATGACGCCGCTGCGGCGCTGGCGCATGGCGTCCACCGCGTTCATCGACAGGTTGAACAGCAGCCGGTTGAAGGCCGCCGCGTCCGCGTAGATCTGGCAGCGATCGAGCTCGCCGAGGCGGACGTCCAGCCGCTTGTCGCTGGCCCCGCGGACGTAGTAGCGCAGGTGCTCCTCGACGAAGCTCTCGACCCGGGTGTGGACCGCCATCGGCATCATCGGGCCCTCGCCGTCGGCGTAGCGCACGAAGTCGACGATGCGGCGATCGATGGCGCCGATCCACGCCTTCGACTCGTTGAACGAGTTCTCGAGCGCGCGCGCCTGCGCCCCCTGGGGCAGGTGCGAGACGAAGTCCTTGAAGTCCCGCCAGTGCGGCAGCAGCGCCAGCCGGCAGGTCTCGAGGGTCGCGTCGATGTAGGCGCGCCCGAGCTCCACGACCAGGTCGTCGCCCGCGAAGCCCTTGACGGCGACCTCGTAGTTCTCGCGGGCCTCGCGCCCGCGCAGCTGGGCCCTCGTCAGCCGGTCGAGGTAGGCCTGGTGCCGGTCCTTGACCTCGGGGAGCCCCTCTTCCTCATAGGCCGCGATGAGCCGCTGGTGGATGGCGATGAGCCGGTGGAAGAACTTCTCCACGCGCAGGTCGTGGATGAAGAACTTGATCTCGGCAACCTGCTTTTCCATGAACGCTCGACCTCGAGGGGAGATGGATGGGTTTGCGGGGGCGGGCGCGGCTCAGCTGCTGCGCTCGAGATGGCGCACGAGCCAGTCGGTCGTGACGCTCTTGGGGCGCTCGGGAGGGAGCGCCAGGATGCGGTCCCATACGAGCGCGCTCAAGACGCCGATAGCACGCGAGACGGCGACGAGGACACCGTAGAACGGCTCGTCGACGACCGCGAACTGGCGCAGCAGCACGCCGGCGTAGGCGTCGACGGTCGGCCAGACGTTGCGGTCCTGACCGTGCCGCTTGAGCACCTCCGGCACGACCTCGTAGAGCAGCCCGACGGTCTGTACCAGGTCGCTCTCCGGGAAGTGCTCGCGACAGAAGCGGTAGAGCGCGACGTAGCGGGGATCGACGCGCCGCAGCACGGCGTGGCCGAAGCCCGGGATCACCTGCCCCTGCTCGAGGGTCGCGACGCAGTGGCGCTCGACGTCCTCGCGGCTCGGCGCGCCGCCCGAGGCGACCAGCGGGGTGACCCAGCGCATGAAGTCCTGGGTCGCGCGGCCGTGCAGGGGACCGGCCAGGCCGGCGACGCCCGCGGAGAGCGCGTAGTACGGATCCGCCAGCCCGGAGCCGACCAGGTGGGTCGCGTGGGCGCCGATGTTGCCGCCCTCGTGGTCGCCGTGGAGGAAGGTGAAGAGCCTGATCGCCTCCGCGAAGAGCGGGGCGTCCCCCGCGAGCTTCCACGCGAGCCGGCCCGCCCAGTCGAGCCCGTCAGGGGGCTCGTTCACCTCGGCGAGGCCGCGCGCGCGGCGGTGGATGGCGGCGGCGAGGGCCGGCAGCTGCGCGAGGAGGTTCAGGGCGTCGTCGTAGGTCGACTCCCACAGATCGCGGTGGTGGGCGCCGGCCTGGTAGGCGCGGTGGGCCTCGCTGTGGCGCTGCATCGCCAGGACGCCGATGGCGAGCTGTGCCATCGGCTCGGTCTCCGGGGGCAGGGCGGCGAGCGCGGCGGCGGCGACCGCGTCGAGCCCGTGGGCGCGGGCGCGCAGATCGGCGCCCACGGCGGCGGCGTCTTCGTCGCTCGGCTCCTCGCCGGTCATCAGCAGAAACAGGAGGCCCTCGGCCAGCGGCTGGTGGCCACCGGGCGCCTGGGGCAGCCGCCGGAGCAGCTCGGGGATGGTCCGACCGCGGTAGCGGATCCCCTGCATCGGGTCGAGGGCCGAGGTCTCGTTGATGAGGCAGATGACCCCCCGAACGCCCCCGTAGAGCTGGGCGAGGTTGATCTCGGAGATCGCCCGCCCGCCGTGCTCCTTGATGAGCGCCCGCACGCGCTTACGCGCGGGCTCGACACGCTCGCTGATGAGCTGTCTCATGCGGTCCATGGCGCACTCCTCACGGTGGCGCCAGCGACGCCGCCGTCTGCGACGTCACGAGCGTACCAAAAAACGGCGGCGAGCGCGCGAGCGCGACGGCGACAGATCGCCGCACGGCGTCCGGACGGCGTGAACGGTCGCTCCGGCAGGTGGCACACCGCCTCGATGTTCTGGCCGCCGGGGTCGAGCACGAACACACCGCCGTCGTTGGGGTGGTACTCCGGCGATGTGCGCCCGCACTCACGTAAACCGCGCCCGGCGACCTCACGCTCGTAGCAGCCTGAACCGCACCGCGAGCAGCGCGAGGAGGCAGAGTAGCGCCGCCGGGAGGCCGCCTCCGGGGCTCGTGCTCCCCCCGGCGCACCCGCCGCCGGGGCCATTGGCGGCGGGTGGGAGGTTCGGCGGTCCGGCCGCGGTGCAGGTGTTGGAGTCGGGGTCGCACTCCTGATCCGTGGCGCAGTCGGCGCTGGAGGTGCAGGTCGTGAGCGTCGAACTCGGCGTGCAGGCCAAAGTGGCCCCGTCGCACGCGGTGCCCGCCGGGCAGGGGTTGGCGTCGGCGTCCGCGCAGGCGTCCACGCAGCCACCGTCCGCGCAGCGTTCGCCGGGCCCGCAGGCCGCGGAAGTCAGGCACTCCGGCGGGAACTGGCACAGCCCCGACGCCGACTCGCACACCCGCGGGGCCGCACATGGGTTGGCGCCTGGGTCGGCACAGTGGGCCAGGCACGCCCCGTTCGCGGCGCAGAACTCGCCAGGCCCACAGTGGAGCGCGGCGACGCACTGGGGCTGACGCGGGGCCACGCACACCCCCGACGCCGAGTCGCAGACGGCCGGGGGAGCACACGGGTTGGCGGCGGCGTCCCCGCACGCGCTCACACAGGCGCTGGCGATGCAGGTCGCCCCGGGACCGCAGGCGGCGCTGCTGCCACACCAGCGGGGATCGTCGACGCAGGCGTGGGCGTCGCAGCGCTCGCCGGCTGGGCAGTGGCTGTCGCTGACGCAGGTGACGCACTCCCCGGTGGCAGTATCGCAGGCGGGCGTCGCGCCGTCGCAATCGGCGTCGCTCGCGCACGCGGGTTGGCACGTCGTGGTGAGGTAGAAGCCGTCGCCGGTGCCGAGCTGCTTTCGGGCGTCGACGACGACGTAGTAGGTGTGCCCGGCCACAGCGTCGATGGTCAGGACGTCGGTCGCCGCCCCGGACTCCGCGAGGGCGATGAGCGAGGTCGGTGCGCAGGCGTCGTCGAGCACGATGAGGTCGGTGTCCGCCAAGCTGGGGCTGTACAGGTCGAAGCTGACCTTGGCGTTCTCGGTGGCGACGAAGGTGTAGACCATCTCTAGCCCCGGCTTGGGATGCACGGCGCC
This sequence comes from Deltaproteobacteria bacterium HGW-Deltaproteobacteria-14, assembly GCA_002841945.1. GTDB lineage: Bacteria > Myxococcota_A > UBA9042 > PHBI01 > PHBI01 > PHBI01. The sequence continues at coordinate 2,479 of PHBI01000174.1, read as the reverse complement.
GGGGTAGATGGAGAAGTGGTCGGTGCCCTCGAGTTGGTCGTATCGCTCCTCCCCGCAGATGAGGGTGTTGACGACGGCGCACTGTCCATAGGCCCGGCACTCCACCGACAGGGTGAAGGGCGAGTCGTCGCCCGATAGCCACCCGTCCACGGCGAAGTAATAGCCGGTGGAGCCGGTCGCGATGAAGGCGAGCGACTTGTCTTCGTAGCCGCCACTGACGCCCTGCACGCAGGCGTCCGGCGAACACGCTCCCTCCAGGACGAGCAGCGACATGCTCGCCACCGGCGGCGGCTGCACGTCTAGCTCGAGGCGGACCTCGATGTCGTCGGCCCAGGTAAAGCAGAAGAACTGATCGCTGGCGCTCTGGGGCTTCGCGACGCAAGGGTAGTCCGAGAAGTCCTTGGTCTTCTGGACCGTGGTGCCCGTGAAGGACTCACCGCAGTGAAGGCACTCCTCCGGGACACACTGAGCGGCCGCTGGAGGCGCGACGCCGGGCAACACGGCGACGATGAGTAGGGGCGTGAACCAACGCATCGGGGTTACTCCACGATCGGGCAGAAGTGTGAATCCTGCTCGCACACTACCCGACACGCCAGGACCGTCACTCCGGCAGGTGGCACACCGCCTCGATGTTCTGGCCGTCGGGGTCGAGCACGAAGGCGCCGTAGTAGTTGGGGTGGTACTGCGGGCGGAGGCCCGGCCCGCCGTTGTCGGTCGCGCCGGCGGCGATGGCGGCGGCGTAGAAGGCGTCGACGTCGGCGCGGGTGGCGGCGTGGAAGGCGACGTGCATCTGCGGCTGGGTCGCGACGCCGCCAGCGAGCCAGAAGTCGGGCTTGCCCTCGACGCCGAGGCCACAGGCGCCGCCGAAGTCCATCACGACGGCGTAACCGAGGGGGGCGAGCGCCGCGGCGTAGAAGGCCTTGCTCCGCGCGATGTCGGTGACGTGCAGGGTGATGTGGTCGATCATCGCGGCCTCCGGGTCTCGATCCGAGGTTGCGCCGACGACGTTCCCCCCGTCCTGCGGGGCTGTCAAACCGAGGACCAGGAGGGTGGGTGTCGGCGGCAAAAGAAGGAACGGCCCAGATCGGTCGGCGATCCGGGCCGTTCGAGACAGCAGCGGCGGACAACGAAGAGACGAGGGGGCTGGGGGCGGCGGTGGCGATCCCGCCGCCGCCCCGGGGTGGGTCAGCTCACGGCCAGGAAGTAGCGGATCTGGACCGGGGTCAGGAACCTCGCCAGGCTCATGCGGTAGCGGAGGTCGAGGGTCGAGAGCTTGCGCTCGAGGGTGGCGACCTTCACCTTCGCGGCCCGCACCTGCGCCGGGCGGGAGCTGCGGCGAGCCTGGAGGTTCTGGAGCTGACGCTCGGCGACGTTGATCTGGCGGACGAGGGCGGCGCGCTGGCGGCTGTAGGTCGCCTGGAGGACCTCGGCTTTACGCAGCTCCTGCCGCGACAGCACCTGCACGGGCTGCGGGTGGAAGGTCGGGGTGGCGTAGCCGGGGCTGGCGTGGCCGGGGTTGGCGTAGCCGGGACCGCCCACGTCGCCGTGGTTGCCGAAGCCCCCCGGGCCGCTGGGCTGCATGCTGGCGGGGCCGTTGCCGTGGCCGTTGCCAGGTCCGTTCCCACCGGGCGAGGCCAGGACGGGGGCGGCGAAGAGGGTCGAGAGGGCGATGGTGGTCAGGGTGATGAAGCGACGCATGTTGGGCCTCCTTGAGGTGCCGGTGTCTGCCAAGCACTAGAGCAAGGCCCGTGCCACCCTCGCAAAGACTGCATAATGCGCTGTATTCATTAGCATCAGCACGAGGTGGCGCGCCGCCCCGTCGCCCGAGCCCGCGCGGGCGCCTGCGGCCGCCGCAGGCGCCCCCTGCGGATTCCGCAGCGCCCGGCCGGACGCTTCAGGATGGCGGCGTCGAGCAGGCCGCGCTATCACGGCCGCGATGACCGGGAGGGCTCCGATGAAGCGCATGCTCGACGTTCACGCGATGGCTATCACGGCCACCTGGGCGCTGCTCGCCTGCGGCGGCGCCCCACCGCCCGCGGCCCCCAGCGGCCGCGAGCTGGTCGAGGCGGTCGCGCGCGTCCTCGCCGATCCGACGGCCGAGCTGCCGGCCGGGCTGGTCGCGACCGACGACGAGCTGACGGCCGCTCTCGGCCACGCGACCATGGCCGACGTCGCCCCCCAACGGGTCCATCAGGCCATCGTCGACGGGGTCGCCGACGCCCGCCTCGAGCTGAAGCAGTCCGGCGCCTCCCTCGCGGCCGCGACCGTCGGGCGCTTCGAGATGCAACGCAGCAACGATGACCCGGCAGATATCAAGACATACATGATCCACGCGGAGCTTCGCGTGGGTGCGGCGCAGCATGACATCGCCCTGGGGGCGGTCGCCGGCCCACGCGGCTGGGCGCTCGCCGGGCCGCCGACGCTGCGCCTGGAGGCGCCGGCGGCGACCGCGGCGCGCACGGTCGTGGCCCACGGCCTG
>PHBI01000173.1:13149-16270 GCA_002841945.1 Deltaproteobacteria bacterium HGW-Deltaproteobacteria-14 | reverse complement strand
CGGCCCGGCAGCCGAGGCCGGGGCGGCCGCCAGCGCGGCGACGACGACGGTGAGCGCCGCACGGAGCGCGCGGCGGGCGGCGTGGCCGGGGTTCTGAGTCATGGTCGCGTCCTCGGGCGGGCGCCCAGTCCTGGTCACCTCGCACGAAGGTTGGACCCCCGAGGCGAGCGCGCGGTGCAACAGCCCGCCGAGGCGGACCGCGGCGCACGGTGCTCGACGCTGGCATCGCGCGGCCCGGGCGTGTAGAACGCGCCCATGGAGCGCAAATCAGGGCCGTCGATGTTGCGGCGCACAACACAGCGGATGGCCCTGATCGGGCTCGTGGGGCTGGCCCTCACGGGACCGGGCTGCGGCGATGACAACGCGATCAACGCGACCTGCGTGGCGGGGGCGAAGACCTGCGACGGGCCGACCGTGGTGGCGTGCGATCCGCGGACGCTGCGCTTCGTGACGGTCGAGGAGTGCCCGGTCGGGACCGCCTGCCTGTCGGGCGTCTGCTCGCCAAACGGGTTCGGCGACACGATCACGGCGCCCGACGCCCTCGCGCGCGACACCTCGACCTCGCCCGACACCGCCGTGGCGGACACCTGGCCCGCCGACACGCTGCCCGCCGACACGCTGCCCGCCGACACGCTGCCCGCCGACACGCTGCCCGCCGACACGCTGCCCGCCGACACCGGTCCATTCGACACCGTCGAGCCCACCGACACCGTCGAGCCCACCGACACCGTCGAGCCCACCGACACCGTCGAGCCCACCGACACCGTCGAGCCCGCCGACACCACGCCGCCCGCCGACACCACGCCGCCCGTCGACACCACGCCGCCCGCGGACACCACCGTCGTCGCCGACGGCTCGCCGACCACCGACGTCGTCGTGGTGCCCGATCCCTTCAACCCGGGGCCGATGAACTGGGACAAGATCGGCAACATCCTCGTCACCGGCGATCTCCTGCGCGTGAAGTGGCACCCGTCTGGGGCCTACGCGCTGATCCTGAACCCCGCCGGCAAGGTCATCCGCTACGACGCGGCCACCCGGAGCATCGCCCTCGCCGGCACCGTCGGCACGGCGCTGACCGACATCGACGTCGACCCCGAGGGCGGCTACTTCCTGCTGACCGGCAAGAACAGCGCGGGGCAGCGCGTGTGGCGCCTCCACCTCGACGAGGACGGGGTGGTCGTCGTCGACGAGGAGCTCGCCGTCGGCTACGGCGACGCCGTGGTCGTCGCCGTCGAGCCCGGCCGCCTCCCCGCGCGGTTTGCGGTCGGGACGCGGACCTCGGGCAACATCATCAGCCGCGTCTACCTCTACACCGTCGCCGACGGCCTCGTGCTGCCCACCGGCTTCGCCTGGAACGCCTCGGGCGGCGTGACCGATCTGATGTGGGGGGACCCCGCGCTCTACTCCGGCAGCCCCAACATCATCGTCTCGGAGGGGCTCAACGGCAGCGACTGCCACACCCTCGTGCTCGACAGCGCCCTGCACGTCGGCAACGGCTGGTCGAGCGGCTACGGCAACTCCGGGCGCGCGGCGTGGCGCCCCGGCCCGGGCGGCTACGGCGTGATCCTTTCGCCGAACTCCTCCATCACCCACCTCCGCGCCTTCGACGGCGTGTGGCACGGCGCCAGCCTGCCGACCACCTACATCTACGCCAACGCGATCGCCTGGCGCGCGAACGGGACCCGCGCGCTCATCGTCGGCAAGGTCGTCGGCACCTCCCCTTACGCGGCGGTGGCCGAGATCCAGGCCGGCACGGTCCCCGGCTGGACCCCGGTGTTCGCCGATCAGTCGATCTCCGACTTCGCCCAGGCCCCGTGGTTCGGCAAGGTCGGGATGTACCTCACCGACGTCGACTGGCGGCCCGGCCCCTGCGACGAGGGCCTGGTGGTCGGCACCGACAGCGGGACGAGCACCAGCCCCAACTTCGCGGTCATCGCCCGCTTCTGGGACAGCGCCGACCCCGCCTGCCTCCCCTGAGTCGGAGACGGCGGTCGCCCACGGACGGTGGGCGTCCCGTCCGCCACCTCGCGGACTTGTCATGCGCGCAGTCCGGGATCGAGCAGGCCACGGGCGGTGGGCGTCCCGCCCGCCCTCGCGGCTCAGCGCGGGGCGCCGAAGTCCATCTCGCAGCGAGAGGTCTCGAGGTTGCAGGCGAGGGGCGGGGGCGCCGGGCACGGCAGCGGCAGGCAGTCGTCGAGCAGGCCCGCGCACTGGGCGAGCACCGCGGCCGCGACGTCTTCGCAGTGCGTCACGGCCATTGGCACCCCGCATCCGGGGCAATGGCAATCGTCCGGGCTCGCCGGTGCGACGGCGTGGCTGCATCGCACACAGTCGCTGTCCGAGCGGCAGGCCTCGGGATCCTCGACGCACACCCCGCCATCGCAGACCGGTGGCGGCTCGTTGACGCAGCGCGGCACCGGGCAGGCCGGGTCCGGCGCCCAGCCCCCGCAGTGCAGCTCCCACGCCGCCTGGTTCGCGGCGCACTCGGTCTGGGTCATCAGCGCCACGGGGCAGACGGTGCAGTAGCACGCGTCGACGCTCGCGGGCGCGCTCGGCCAGACGCAGCGCGTGCAGTCCTCGCTGGCGCCGCAGGTCGGCGCGACGCAGACGGGGCAGCACTCGCCCGCGGGGATCTCCTGCTGCTCGGCGGGACACGCGGGGGCCGCGCACTTCACCTCGGCGCACGGGTCGACGGTGTCCACGCTGGCGTCTTCGGCGTCTTCGGCGTCGGCGACGTCGCCTGCGGTCACGTCCGCCGTGTCCGGGGCGGTCGTGTCGGCCCCCTCGGCCGTGTCGGCGGCGCCGGTGTCGGCCCCCTCGGCGGTGTCGAGGGGCGCGGCGCTGTCGAGCTCAGCGGTGTCGGACGCTGACGTGTCGGCCGTGGAGGACGCTTCGCCGCCGCAGGCGACCGCGGACAGCGCGAGGACGGACGCGACGAGCGCGAGGTGCTGGGTCATCTGGAGGCTCCGGGACGCTGGAGCCTCGGATGGTGAACGATACTCGCGCTGCGCGCCAGCCCAGTCCCAGGTCAGGGCCCGTGCTGGAATAAGTTGATCGGATGGCCAAGGAGGCGTCGTCAGGTGCGTGTTCCCGGAAGCGAAGGCAGACCGGGCGTCTTCCG
>PHBI01000173.1:0-13114 GCA_002841945.1 Deltaproteobacteria bacterium HGW-Deltaproteobacteria-14 | reverse complement strand
GCACAGGAAGTAGCCCTCGCGCGCCCTTCCTGCATTCCTGGCCTCCTTAGCCTACCCGAGATTGCAAACACCCTCTTAGTCTCGCCACCGCCTGGCCCGCTTCGCGTTGGCCCGGCGGGCCTTTCAGGGTGCGAAACGGCGTCGTATCGGTCGGGCCACTGCGGTCTTCGCGCCCCCCTCCGGCCGACTTCGTCGACCTACGGGGGCAGCTACGACCTCCGTGGCCCGACCTGCCGTTTCAGATCAGAGTCCGTGTTTGGCGCACACCGCGACCGTGGTCGCGACGTTGTCCTCGATGAACCCGATGGTGCGCGCGATCCAACCATCGAGCAGCTCTGTCGTCAGCGTCGCGGGATCGAACGACTGCTCCGGCAGCTCGCGCAGCACGACGCCGCCGCCGGTGGAGAGGTCGCACGACAGCTGGCAGCGCGCCGGGTTGCGCCAATACGCCACGTCTAGCACCACCACCTCGTCCCGAGCGCCGCTGTTGCGGCACACGCTCACGACCGCCCACCACGGGAAGCTCGCCGTCGCCAGCAAGTGGGTCGTGACGCTCGCCCCGGGCAGAGCGCGCTGCACCGTGACCGCGAAGTCGCGGATCCGACCCTCCAGGCCGGCCTTGATCCTCGCGACGTACGCCGCCGCTGGGTTCTCGCTCACCTCCGTCACCGGCTCGACCCTCTCCTGTCCCCTCGGCGCCGCAGCGCCGAGCGTCGTGACCCGCGCCGCGCCCTCGGCGGAGTGCCGCGCCGTCGACCTGGAGGACGACGCCGGGTCGGGTCATGCAGGCGGCGTGCCGGCGGCGGGTGGCGGCGAACGACCTCCGGGCGCGCCCCGCGTCGCAAGGGGGGCTGCGTCGCTCACGCGACCGCGCCCGTCGGTCGGGCGTCCGGGATCGCGGACTGGAGCGCCGCTCTGGATCCGTGATCGCGGACACGGCGCCGGCGGTGTCTCGCATCGCGAGAGACCGCGGCGCTGCGCACCACCTGACGCGCATCCCCGGTCGGGAGGATCAGGCCGCCACGGACGGGGGGACCTCGCCCGCCCGCGCCGCCGCCGAGCCCTCGCGGCCGTCGCCGAGGCAGCCGAGCCCGGTCAGGGTGACGCGCACCGCCTCGTCCCACGGGGTGTGCGGCTCGGCGCCGAGGAAGCTGACCAGCCGGGTGTTGTCGAGCTGCAGCGGCTGCTGCCAGAGGTAGCGCATCTCCTTGAGCTCGCGAAACATCGCGACGAACGGCGCGGCGAGCACCAGCAGCCACCACGGGAACGCCTTGCGGCGCAGGGGCGCACCGCCGGCGCCGCGGACGGCGGCGTCGACCGCGGCGCCGACGCGCTCGCCGTCCGCGTCCCAGTGTCCGCCGAGGTGGAAGCGCGCGAAGTCCTCGAGCTCGTCACGCCGCTCGAGGAGCTGCGCCATCGCCTCGGCCACGTCGGGCAGGTAGGCCCACTGGTGGCCGACCCCCGGGCGACCGGGCCGACCCACGGCGGTGACGGGCTTGCCGGCCTTGACGATCCCGACGCCGAACCAGGAGCCGGCGGCGCGCGGTCCGAAGAAGTCGCCGGCGCGCACGATCAGGACCTTCGCGCCCTCGGTGGCGGCGACCTGCAGCCGGCGCTCGAGCTCCACCCGGACGCCGCCCTTCCGAGTCAGCGGCCGCTGGGGCGCGTCCTCGGCGACGAGCGGGAAGGTCTCGGGCCCGAAGTTGTAGACGTTGGCGGGCAGCACGATGCGGGCGCCGACGGCCTTGGCGGCGGCGATGGTGTTGTCGATCATCGGCAGCACCAGCGTGTCCCAGTCGCGGTAGCCCGGCGGGTTGACGGCGTGGACGATGACCGACGCGCCGGCCGCGGCGGCGAGGACGTCGGCCGCGCTCATGGCGTCGCCCTGGACCCAGGTCAAGCCGTCCTCGCCGGCGTGGCGGGCCGCGTCGCGGTGCATGGCGCGGACCTCCCAGCCGCGGGCCTTCAGGGTGCGCGCCAGCTCGCCGCCGAGGCCGCCGGTGGCGCCGAGGACGAGGGCCGTGGTGTCGTTCGTGGTCATGCTGGGCTGGGTCATGGGGTCCTCCGTGGAGCGTTGTGTCGCCAATGTGAACCCGACCGCGGATAAACGGAATTGCCGAAATGTGTAGTTCAGCTATACACAAATCCATGAGCATGCGTGAGCCGAGCTGGGACCTGTACCGGACGCTGCTGGCCGTGCTGCGCGAGGGCTCGCTGTCAGGGGCCGCGCGCGCGCTGGGGCTGACGCAGCCGACCGTCTCGCGCCACGTGGACGCGCTCGAGGAGGCCCTCGGCGGGGCGCTGTTCGTGCGCTCGCCGCGCGGGATCTCGGCGACCGAGCGGGCGAGCGAGCTGCGCCCCTACGCCGAGGCGCTGGCGTCGACCGCGGCGGCGCTGCTGCGGGCGGCGTCCGGTCACGGCGCGGAGGTGCGCGGGGCGGTGCGCCTGACCGCGAGCGAGATCGTCGGGGGCGAGGTGCTGCCGCCGATCCTGGCGGCGCTGGGCGAGCGCCACCCGGATCTGGTGGTCGAGCTCGTGCTGTCCAACGCCGCGCAGGACCTGCTGCAGCGCGACGCGGACATCGCCGTGCGCATGTTCGAGCCGTCGCAGGAGGCGCTCGTCGCGCGGCGCATCGGGGACGTCGCGATCGGCATGTTCGCGCACCGGCGCTACCTCGAGCGGCGGGGGACGCCGGCGACGCTGGCCGATCTGGCCGGCCACACGCTCATCGGCTTCGACACCGAGACGCCAGCCCTGCGCGCGATGCTGCGGACCATCCCCGGTCTGTCGCGCGACGTCTTCTCCTTCCGCGCCGACAGCGACCTGGCCCAGCTCGCGGCCCTGCGGGCGGGCTTCGGCGTCAGCGGGTGCCAGCTCGGCGTCGCCCGGCGCCACCCGGACCTCGTGCGCGTCGTGCCCGCGCTCGAGTTCGCGCTGCCGATGTGGCTCGTGATGCACGAGGACCTGCGCTCGACCCCGCGCTGCCGGGTGGTCTTCGACGGGCTGGTCGAGGGGCTCGGGGCGTACGTCGCGGGCAGCGAGGGCGCTCAGGGGTTGTAGCCCCACTGGAAGGTGAGGTCGTTGACGCCATCCGAGTACGCCGCGGCGACGAAGGCCGGCGTGTCCCCCGGGGCGTGCTCGACGCAGACGACGCCCGCGCTGTCGCTCACGTTCACGTCCCAGACGATGTACGGGTAGACCTCGGGGGCGGCGATGAAGCCGCCGGGCGACGTCGCCGTCACGCCGCCAGCCACCGCGTTCGTGTCGGCGGTGGCGCGGGTCGTGAGCTGGCAGTCCGCGGCCCCGATCGCCGCCTTGTCGACGCCGAAGGCGACGTTCCAGTAGCTGCGGTCGACCCCGCCGAAGCTGCTCTCGCCCCGGTAGACCGCCGCCTGGAAGACGTGAGCCGCCCCGCCGTTGGTGACCGACACCTTGGGCTCGCAGCTGCCGACCTGGCCAGCGCCGCAGAGGTTGCCGTCGCCCGCGGCGGGGTGGATGACGACCGTGTCGTTGTCGTCGCAGGTCAGCACGAGGTCGTCCATGTACAGCGCCAGATCCATGCCGGCGCCGGTCTCGGCGGCGCAGGCGAAGCCGAGCTTGAAGGTGGTGTGGCGCTGCCCGTCGCTGCCGAACAGCAGGTCGATGTCGGCGTCGCAGTCGCCGTCGTCGTCGCTGTCGTCGCAGCAGGTGAAGTTCGCCGAGCAGTAGATCTGGTCGAAGTTGATGGCCTTGGTGAAGAAGCCGCCCTCCGAGGGGCGCGCGAGCGAGATGTCGTACTCGACGGTGGTCGCGGGCAGGTCGAGGCACGCGACCGTGCGGACCAGGTCACCGGGGTCGGCGAAGGCGATGCCGCCGCCCGGGACGGGGTCGCCGAAGCGCCCCGGGGCCGGCACCGGCGCGGTGTAGATCCCCTTGAGGCGCGCGGTCACGACCTCGCCCTCCCCGGCCGCGTCGCAGGCCGCCGCGACCGAGGCGGCGCTGCCGCCGACGCCGCACTGGGCCGACGACACGCGGGTCGCGAGCAGCGGCTCGCCGCCGGTGGCGCGGGCCACGACGACATCCCAGATCGCGTCCTGCACCGTGTCGAGGGGGCGCGCGCCGATGTCGATCTGCAGCACACGCGCGTCGCCGACGCCGGCGGGCGGCCCCTCGAGGCACACGCCTTCGCCATCGCAATATGCGGCTGTCATGCAGGTATCAGAATCACTGCAGGAAGATCCCGCGGGTCTGTTTGCCGCAACGCACACGTGGTCTTCGGGGCCGGTGCTCTGGCAGGAACCGACGGCACAGACGCCGCCGGCGGAGGCGCAGTCGACGGGCGCTCCGGGCTGGCAGGCGCCGCCCGCGCAGCTGTCGGCGGTGGTGCAGCCATCGCCGTCGTCGCATGCCGTCCCGTCGGCGGCCGGGCCACCGCCGACGCAGAGGGCGCTCGCGCAGGCGTCGGCGAGGGTGCAGGGGTCGCCGTCGTCGCAGCTCGTCCCGTCCGGGGCGGCCGCGCCTCCGGTGCAGGCGCCTGCGGCGCAGAGGGTCCCGATGGTGCAGGGGTCGCCGTCGTCGCAGGCGCTGCCGTCGCCAGCGGCGGCACCGGCAGGTTCACACGCGCCGTCGGTGCAGATCCCCGGTCCGAGGCACGGGTCGAGGGTCGGGCAGGTGGTGTCACTGAGAGCGACGCTGTCGCAGCCGCCGGCGGGAGCGCAGCCGGCGGCGTGGCAGACGTCCGGGGCGGCGCACGCTGGGCCGAGGGGGAGCGCGAGGGTCGCGACCGCGGAGCTCAGCGTGACCGGGCCGGCGATGACCTCGGCGCGGCAGGTCAGCAGATCGCAGTCGGCGAGACCGCTGCGGGTGCCCTGACCGGGCGCCTCGGCCCCGCCGTTGACGGCCCAGTAGAAGGTCGTGGTGGCGGCGGCGCCGACGTGGGTGGCGGGGGTGGTGACGTCGCAGTGGGCCTCGCCGCCGGCGCCGTCCGGGGCGGTGAGGGCGACGACGGGCGCGGTCGGGGCGACGACGGTGGCGGCGGGGCTCTCGACCGGGGCGCCGGGGGTGCCGGCGCTGAGCGGCGTCAGCTCGCAGACTACGTGGTCGCCGACGGAGAGGACGGCGGGGGTGAAGCTCAGGGTGTCAGCCGCGAGGGGGGTGCGGGCGTCGCCGACGGCGAGGAGCCAGCGGACGCTGGCGGCTTCAGGGTCGCCGTCGGGGTCGGCGAAGCCCAGGGGGGTGCAGGTGAGGGTCTCGAGGGTCGAGACCTCGGCGGCGTCGAGGCTCGCGCCGGTCAGGGTGGCCGGGGTGTCCCCGATGGTGATGGTGGCGGTCGCGGCGGGGCTGGTGGCGGCGCCGTCGCTGGCGGTGACGCGGACCGACCAGCGCTGGCCCTTGGCGGTGCGTGCGGCAGGGACGTGGGCGCCGAGGTCGGCCTGCTCGACGTCGTCGAGGGTCCAGAGGTAGTGGTAGCTGAGCGCCTCGGGGCCGTCGGGGTCGCTGGCCGGGGTGGCGAGGCGGGCGACGAGGTCGTCGCCGGTCAGCGGCGAGGCCGGGTCGATGGCGACGACGGGGGCGGTCGGCGCGGCGTTGGCGGCGATGGTGTCCGCGGGCGCGACGGTGTCGGTGTTCACCGCGGTGTCGGCCGCGGCCGTGTCGGTGGCCACCGCGGTGTCGGTGGTGTCCGCGCCGCTCGGCGCGTCCGTCCCGCACGCCGCCCAGAGCGCCGCGGCTGCGGCGGTCGCCGCGATCGTCCATTTCGCCATCGCGCATCCCCTGGAAGCAAGCCGGGCGTCATCGCCAGCGTCGGTAAACGCTAGCACCTCGAAGGTCCAGGCGCCAACCACGGGCCCCCCCGTCCGTCGCACTGCAACATCGCGCGGAGACGGGGTCGCAGGGCCACGGCCCCGCGCTTGCGTACACGCTCGCGGCGCGGCTAGCATCGATCCATGGTCCTGCGCGCCCGCTTCACGCTCCCTCCCGACCGCCCCCAGGGCGACGAGATCCTCATCCTCGGGAACGCGACCTGGGCGGACTACGAGCGCCTCCTCGAGGAGCGCGGTGATCGCTCCGCGCCGCGGATCGCCTACCTCGAAGGAGCGGTAGAGATCATGTCGCCTTCCCGCGATCACGAGAAGATCAAGACCCACATCGGCCACCTCGTCGCAGCGTGGTGCCTCCACGTCGGCGTCGAGTTTCGCGCCGTGGGCTCGTGGACGCTCAAGGACGAGGCCGTGGCCCGAGGGGTCGAGCCGGACGAGTGCTACGTGATCGGGATCGAGGACCGCGAGCGCCCGCACCTGGCGATCGAGGTGGAGTGGACCCGCGGGGGCCTCGACAAGCTCGAGATCTACCGCCTGCTCGACGTCTCCGAGGTGTGGCGCTGGCGCAAGGACCGAATCCGCGTCTACGTCCTGCGCGGCGAGGAGTACCACGAGGCGCCGCGCAGCGAGGTGCTGCCGGAGCTCGACCTGACGCTGCTCGCGAGCTTCCTCGACCGGCCGCGCACCAGCCAGGCCATCCGCGAGTACACCGAGGCGCTGCGCGCGCTCGAGTAGCGCTCGCCTAGGCAACGGCAGGGCGGGACCCGGAGGTCGTCGTTGGTCTGTGAGGCCGATGCAGTCGGCGGGAGGGAGCCGCGGAGACCGCAGGGGCCCGACCGATACGACGCTGAGCCGCGCAACTGCCCGTATGCGCTACAGGCCGCTACCGCACGGCGAAGCCATAGAGGGCGGGGGTGCCGGCGCTGAGGTACGAGACGCAGGTGGGGCTGTCCGAGGCGTCGCGCCAGACCTCCTGGCCGTAGTAGAAGCCGGTGCCGCAGATCTCGCCGCCCGAGCAATCGACCCAGCCCTCGATGTACTGCGAGTCGGAGTCGCACACCCAGCCCGTGGAGCTCGTGGAGGCGAAGCAGACGGGGATGTTCGACGCCGAGCAGGAGGGCCCGTAGTAGCCACCGCGGAGGCTGACGCCGCCGGCGAGGGTGAAGATCATCGCCGGGTAGCCCGTACCGCCGGTGTACTGGGTGCCGCCCCAGGTCAGCGCGCTGGCGGCGCTCTTCTTGACGACCGTGCCGAGGGCGAAGTTGTCGATGCGGACCTCGCTGAACGAGAGACCCGTGAGGTCCACGCCGTAGGCCGTGCCGGGGATGGGGCCGGCGGCGGTCCCGAAGGCGGTGTAGCCCGGGAGGCGGCTGCGGCTGTCCGACGAGGTGTCGCTGTCGACGATCATCCCGTAGGTCCAGCCGGCGTCCCCCGGGGTCATGTCGCACCACGCGCGGAAGGACGCGGCGCCGCCGAGGCCGTCGGGATCGATGAGGTAGACCCCGCTCGGGGCGAGGGCGTCGTCGGCCAGGATGGCGGCGCAGCTGGTGCCGTCGGCGGCCGGGCGCAGCATGATGACGTTGTCGGGGGCGACGCTGGTGTAAGTCCCGAGGAGCTGCGGGCGCGGCGTCGCGCCGGCCCAGGCGAAGAGCCCGCTGTCCGAGGCGCAGTTGGACCAGTTGTGATAGGCCCAGATGCGGTCGCCGTGGCTGGTGTTGCAGTTGGTGGTGCCGCCGCCGGGCTGCTGGTAGCCGTCGAAGAAAGGCGCGGCGCCGCCGAACTGCCCCCAGTTGTACTGCGCGCCGCAGGGGGTGCCGACGAGGTTGATGCACGTGCCCATGGTCGCGGAGTTGGTGGCGACGTCGTAGGCGAAGCCGGTGCGCCGGAGCTGGCGCGTGAGGGCGCCGCCGCCGTCGCGGCTCAGCTGCATCAGCTCGACGCCCCCGGCGGTCAGCGCCGCGAACGCCTCGAGCGACACGTAGTAGCTGTCGCCGCTGACCCAGGACTCGGCGGCCCACTCCGCCCAGGTGCCGCTCGAGCCGGTGCCGATGGCCGGGGGCGCGGAGGCGTAGCTGACGTCGAGGGCCCGGGCGACGACGGTCCAGCCGCCGCCGGCGGTGGTCATATCGCACCACACCGCGACGGCGCTGAGCGGGCCGGCGCCGTCGGGGTCGATGACCTGATAGCCGTCGGTGGCCACGCCGGCGCGGTAGAGCTGGTCGCAGGAGCGCTGGTCGCAGGTGGCCGAGCCGACCGAGCAGTCGACGGCGGGCGGCTCCTCGGGGACCGACGGCGCCGAGCTGAAGGCGAAGGTGACGGGGCTCGTGGTGTACTCGGTCGCGACGCCGGCCTCGAGGCCGACGCCGTCGAGGGGGTGGTGGGCGCAGACGGTGACGCCGGCGCCGTTGGTGAGGGCGACGTCCCAGTCGATGTAGGGCCAGGCGTTGCCGGCGGGGGTGGTGGACGCCTCGAAGGTGCCGCTCGTCGCGGTGGCGGTGGCCGTCAGTGTGCAGCCGGTGGCGGCCGGGCCGAGGCCGAGGAGCACGTTCCAGTAGCGCTTGTTGTAGCCGAGCTGCTCGGTGCCCGCGTAGACGGCCGCGCCGAACAGCAGCCCGTCGGTGCCGCTGATGCCGCTGCCGAAGCCGAGGTTTCCGGGGCCGGCGGAGGGGTCGACGACCGCGGTCCCGCCGCTGCAGGTGACGGTGAGGGCGCTGCGGTAGAGGGTCGTCGCGACGGCGCCGGGGCCGCCGGTGCACGCGAGCGCGACGACCGCGGTGCGCGCGCGGCCGTCGTCGCCGTCGTGGAGCAGCAGCAGCGGCTGGTCGTCCTCGTCGACGCAGTCGAGCTTGGCCGAGCAGAAGATGTCGTCGAAGACGACGGCGACGTCGAAGAAGCCCTGGGTCGCGGCGCGGGCGATGGTCAGGTCGAAGGTGACGGCGACGTCGGCGCCCTCGACGCAGGTGAAGTCGCGGCTGAGCTCGCCGGGGTTGCGCCAGGTCGCGGGGTCGATGAGCGCCCCGCCGGGGCCGCGCAGCTCGAGCAGCTCGAGGGAGACGGTGTTGTCGTTGTCGTCGGCGTCGCACGGGGCGACATACGAGATCGAGCCGTCACCCGCGCCGTAGGCGGACGAGGTGAGGGAGCGCGTCATCACGACGTCGCCGCCGTCGTTGGTGACCGTGAGGGTGTAGGTCGCGTCGCTGACGCCCGGCAGCGACAGCGGGGCGACGGAGATCGCGACGCCCGGGCCGGTCGGACCGGCGCCGCCCTGCGCGCAGGCCATGGTCAGGAGCGACGTGCCTACCGCGACGCCAAACGCCCATCTCGCCATGTGACCTTCCCCTGGGAGTGCGAGCCGGGCGAAGCGCCAGCTCACGCTCAGGCTATCATTCGCGGGGCCCGGGCGACAACGATCGATGTCCGTCCGCGCGACCGGACACCGCAGCGCAACATGCCCCGGCGCGGACGGCGGCGACGGCTCAGGGGGGCGGGCGGCGGCGGCGACGGATCCACAGGAGGGCGGCGGCGAGCCACAGCGCGAGGCCGGCGACGGCGAGGACGAGGGCGCGGGCCGCGCGCCCGTCGCTGACGCCGGCGGAGGCGCCCGCGAGGACGAAGGCGCGCTCGGCGGCGGCGGCGATCGGTGGGGGGGCGGAGGGCGCCGTCGTCGGGGTCGACGGCGTGCCGGTCGGGTCGACGACGAGGCCCATCCCGGCCGTCACGACCACCGGCGCGGCGCCGGCGCGGCCGTCGACCCGGACCTGCCCGTGGTGGGTGACGACCTGGGTCGCGCCGTCCTCGGCGACCGTGGCCGAGAAGAAGGTGCCCTTTGGCTGCAGCAGCGCCGTCGGGGTCACGACCGTCACGCCGTCGAGGGCGGTGAGCTGTCCGGCGCGCAGGGCGATGAGGCCCGGCCCGCGGATGACGACCTCGGTCCCGGTGGCGAGGCGCACGACGCGGCGCTCGGCGGCGGTGGAGAGGTCGGCGACGACGGTCCCGGCGCGCACGGTCAGCGGGGTGTTGAGCGGCACCTCGGTGACCGGGGTGGCGTCGAAGCGCAGCTCGCGGGCGCCCGGCCCGTCGCCGACGCGGAGCCGGGCGCCGGTGTCGAGCTGGCTGAGGGTCGGGATCGGGGGCGCGTCGAGGAGCCGATAGCGGGACGCCAGCAGGAACGGGTCGCCGGTGACCGAGACGCCGATCGCCGAGTCGTTGTGGGCCTTGGCCCAGATCCAGCGGTCGATGGTCCGCGCGGCGGCGCCCGGCATGTACCACTCGAGGTTGTCGAGGTCCTCGGCGAACTGGGCCATGGTCGCGACGAAGTCGGCGAAGACCCAGGCGGGAGCGTCGTCGACGGCGCGCCCGTAGAGGGCGACGAGGAAGCGCGCCTGCACCCCCTCGACCTCGTCGCCGCGCGGGTGATCGGCGAGCGCTCGGAGCGCGCCGGCGTCGTCGCCGTACTCGCCGAGCCAGTCGAGGCGGTAGTAGACCGAGCGGGTGACGTCGGGGACGTCGGCGCGCCACTGGACGAGCGCGAGCAGGGCGAACAGGTCCGCGGTGGCCTCGGTGAAGGACGTGAAGCGGCGGTGGGTGGCGGCGTACGCGTCCTCTTCGACGGCGGCCGGGCTCCAGGTGTTGTGGCCGTGGCCGCGGTGCATGTAGCCGTACTTGATCGACCAGTAGGGGTGCCGCTCGACGAGGGTGTGGTGCATGAAGTGGCCGAGCTCGTGGAGGGCGTTGAGGAAGTTGCCGGTCGCGTAGCGCCCCCAGAACGCCGCCGCCGTGTCGCCGACGACGACCCGCCCCGGGCCGAGCTTCTCCTCGCGGAAGATGGTGTCGCCGGCGGCCGGGTCGTAGACGAAGGGCACGGCGGCGAGGTGGGTCAGCGTGCGGTCGCGAACGGCGGGGGCGAGGGGCATGGCGCGCACGAAGCGGGCGACGACCTCGCGGATCCGGGCCTCGTGCTCGGCGACGGTGAGGACGTCGCGCTCGCCGAGGTCGTAGCGGCCGCCGGGGGCCACGGTGGGGACGTCGACCCACAGGGGCGTGTCGTCGGGCCAGAGGATCGCGAGCGGGGCCGGCGGGCCGGCGAAGGTCGGCTCGCGGGCCAGGCGCTTGCGGCTGAGCGGGTGGACGAGCACGGCGAAGGCGCCGCCGGCGCGGCGGTCCTCGGCGACCAGCGAGATGGACGGCTGGCAGGACGGCGCGGCCGCGTCGCGTGGCTTCAGGTCCGGCCCGAGGGTCACGCCGTGGAAGAGGGCGAGGTTGAGGGGGCGGGTCCAGCGCGCCCGCGCCAGCATGGCGCCGCCGTCGGTCTTCAAGGTGACCGCGAGGGTGACCGCCAGCGGCACCTCGGTGAGCTCGAGGTAGTCGTCGAGGGGCTTCGGCGTGCGGAGGACGAGCTTGGCCTCCCAGCGGCCGGCGTCGTCGAGGCGGTCGAAGCTGGCGCCGGGGCCGCGGTCGAGCTTGACGAAGCGCGGCCGCGGGTCCTCGAGGGTCACCTCGACCCGAGCGAGGCGCAGCGGGGTGCCGGCGCCGTCGACCGCGGAGACCACCAGGGCCAGCTCGCCGGGGACGGGGAGCGCGGCGAGGGCGTCGGGCGGGTGGCCGGCGAGGGTCACGCTGAGCTCGACGTCGCGCGGGACGGGCGGGGGCTCGGGCGGCGCGACGGTGGGCGGACGTGGCGCCGGCGGGTCGACCGCCGGCGGCGGGTCCGGGGTCGGCGGTGGCGTCGGGGCGCCCTCGGTGCCCGCGAAGGCGAGGAGATCATCGGACGCGCAGCGCGCGGCCCATCGGGTCGCGTCGTAGTCCTCGTAGCCGCTGCCGGAGATGCCGTGCTCGGCGACGTAGCGACACGCGATGCGGGTGTGCTCGACGTAGCGCGAGTACGGGTACCACCAGGCGTCGCGCGCCGGGAAGCGCCCGCGGAGCTGGCGCAGATAGCCCTCGGCGCGCTCGGCGTCGTGCAGGACGCTCGCCCCGGGGCGCCCCTTCGGTGGGGCGAAGTACAGACCAGGCGTGTTCCAGACCGCCGGGTCGGACCAGGCGCAGAACTCCCGCCAGACGAAGAACTCGCTCTGCTGTCGCTTTCTGGCCTCGAGGGTCCCGCCGACCGGGGGTTGGCCCGGCGCGGTGACGAACGGGTGGCGGTGGGTGAGGGGCTGCGCGCACAGCCAGTCGCGCTCGCGGGTGTAGGCTTCGAACGCGGTCGCCACGGCGTCGGCCTGGCAGCCCCGCCGGGGGCTCTTGGGCCAGTCCTCGCTCCAGCAGGCCTTCCACGCCGTGACGTACGCCTCCCACGCCGGTCGGGACGCGCGGTTGACGCGGTCGAAGCTGTCGAGGGCGCGAGCGTCCTGCGCCAGGAGCGCGACGACGAGGGCGAGGGCCCATCCCAGCGGATGGCGGGCGCTCATCGCGCGCCCTCGGGCGCCGCGGGGCACGCGACCCAGCGGATCGCCAGCGAGTCGACCTCGTAGAGGCTCGCGGGATCGGCGCCCCGAGCGGCGAGGGCGACCCGCACCGCGCCGGTCGCCGCGCGCGCCGGGTGGGTCACCGGCGGGGCGGTGTCGCTGGCGAGGGTGACGTGCCCGCGCGGGTCGTAGGTCACGACCTCGGCGCTCCAGGCGTCCCAGCGCGCGGGGGCGCGGGCGGGGGCGCCGGGGGCGCCGATGAGGACGGCGTCGCCCGCGCCGTCGCGGCGGCGCACGACGGCGGCGAGGCGCTGGTCCTCGGCGGCGGACAGGACGACGGTCTCGGCGCTGAACGGGCCGGCGCCCGGGTGGACGTGAACGAACGGAAAAGGAACCCCCTCGACTTCGCCCTCTGGAAGGGCAGCAAGGAAGGGGAGCCTTGGTGGGACAGCCCCTGGGGACCCGGCCGGCCGGGATGGCATATCGAGTGTTCCGTCATGAGCCAGCGCTATCTCGGCGAGACCTTCGACATCCACGGCGGCGGCGAGGATCTGATCTTCCCCCACCACGAAAACGAGATCGCCCAGTCCGAGGGCGCCTACGGAAAGCCCTTCGCCAACTACTGGCTCCACAACGGCTTCGTCCGGATCAATTCCGAGAAGATGTCCAAGTCCCTCGGGAACTTCTTCACCATCGAGGAGATGCTCAGGCGCTATGCCCCGGAGGTCCTGCGCTTCTTCATGCTCCAGAGCCATTACCGGAGCCCCGTCGACTTCTCCGAGGAGTCACTGGCCGAGGCCCGGCAGGGGATGGATCGGTGCTACAGCACGCTGAAGCTGCTCCAGGACGCCCTGAAGGCGGGCGAGGGTACGGCGGAAACTGCCCCGGCGGTGCTGACCGGGAAGGAGAAAG
>PHBI01000172.1 GCA_002841945.1 Deltaproteobacteria bacterium HGW-Deltaproteobacteria-14 | reverse complement strand
CGAGGCGCTGCGCGAGGAGGCGGACCGGCAGGCGGCGGCGCGGGCGGCAGCCGCCCGCGAGGCGGCGGCGAAGGCCGAGGCCGCGAAGGCCGGGACCGGGCGTCCCGACACCGTCCTCGCCCGCGATCCGGACAAGCTCGCCGACGGCGGCGCGGGCGGCACCAGCGCCGTCGGCGGTGGCGTCCACAAGAAGCTCCCTCCCGTCGTCGTCGACGATGACGAGGAGTTCTACGAGACGTGGTGGTTCTGGACCATCGTCACCGGCGTCGTCGTGGGCGGCGGGGCGGCCACGTACTTCGCCTTGAGCGACTCGGGCGGCGACGCGCCGAGCGGGTTCCGATCGACGGTCACGTTCTGAAGCGACATATGAAAGCCATCCGCTCGACAGCTCACTCCCCCCTCGCGGCGGCGCTCTCCGCCCTGGCCCTCGTCGCGGCGCTGCCCGCCTGCGACTCGGCCGGCGGCGCGCCTCCGACGGGCCTGTCCCTCCAGATGTACGCGTCGCCGCTGGCGCCGAACCCGTACGACGGGGTCGCCTTCATCCGCCTGATGATGGAGGGCGACGGCCTCGTCCAGCCCTACAGCCAGGTCGTGGCCTACGCGCCCGGCGTGCAGATATCCCTCGACGGGGTGCCGTTCAGCAAGGCGGGCGAGGCGCGCCAGCTCGTCATCGAGGGCTGGAGCGCCAACCAGGTCGGGCAGCCCGCGGCCATCGTGTCGCGCGGGCGGAGCCTCCCGGCGGAGATCCTCCCCGGCGGCGCCCCCCAGGCCTTCGAGGTGCTGTTCGCGCGGGTGAACCAGTTCCAGCAGCTCGTCTCGTCCGCCAACCTGTCCGCGCAGCAGCTCGCGGAGGGGCGCCTCGGGCACACCATCACGGCGACCCCCGCCGGCGAGATCGTCATCGCCGGCGGCGGCACCATCTCCGCCCCCGGGGTCCAGTGGTGGAGGGGCGGCGGCTTCGACGGTCTGCGCACCTCGGTCGAGGCCATCGACCAGCGGACCCACGCCATCGCCGCCCGGTCCCCGCTGCTCGTCGGGCGGGCCTGGCACACCGCGACCGCCCTCGGCTCCGGTCAGGTCATCCTCGCGGGCGGCT
Organism: Deltaproteobacteria bacterium HGW-Deltaproteobacteria-14; assembly: GCA_002841945.1. Lineage (GTDB taxonomy): Bacteria > Myxococcota_A > UBA9042 > PHBI01 > PHBI01 > PHBI01. Next base: position 12,189 of record PHBI01000172.1, on the reverse strand, counting down.
ACGGCGGCGGCGGCGAGCCGATCCGCGACGTCGAGCTCTACAACCCGCCGGGGGTCCTCGACGGCACCGCCAAGCCGCTGCAGCCCCTCGCGGTGGCCCGCGCCGGGCACACCGCCACGCTGATCAACGCCGACGCCCGCACCATCCTGTTCGTCGGCGGCGACGCCGCGGGCACCTGGGAGCTCTGGGACCCGGTCAACGGCTCCTCCGGGACCCACGCCCTGCCGGGTAATCCGCCGGCGCCTCGCCGCCACCACGCGGCGACGACCTTCTATCTCGCCGGTCGGGCCGAGCCCGCGGTGCTCATCACCGGCGGCGAGTCCGATACGGCCGTGCTGTCGACCGCCATGCTCTACGACTCCGTCGCCCAGAACATGGTCCCGGTGAACCAGGCGATGCCGAGCGGCGCGCGCACGCAGCACGCCTCGGTGCTGGTCCCGGCGCGCAACTTCATCTACGTGGCCGGCGGCTACACCGCGCTCGACCGCTCTGGCGCGACCGCGGGGATCGACGTCTTCGACATCGGCTCGATCGGCTTCATCGAGGGCAACGAGGGCTTCCGGATGCGCACCGCCCGCGGCGGGCTCTCGGCGACCCTCGGGCCGAACAACACGGTCGTCTTCGCGGGCGGCAGCGGCGCCGAGCCGGCCGGCAGCGGCGTACACCCCCTCGCCAGCATCGAGGTCGTCTACGAGTACCTCGACGCGGCCAACGGTGTGCTGAACATCGAGGTCGCCAGCAGCTGGAACCCCGAGGCCACCGCGGCCGTCGTGCCCTACATGCCGGCCGAGCGCGTCGGCCTGCGCGCCATCACCCTCGGCGACGGCATGACGCTCTTCATCGGCGGCGCCGCCACCAACGGCGCCACCGGCGGCTACTCGATGGTTCAGCCGCTCACGCTCTACAACCCGCTCTAAGCGACGGCAGGCCGGGACACGGAGGTCTAAGCGGGTCGCGTAGGACGACGAAGTCGGCCGGATGGAGCCGTCAGCCGAGGCGACTCAGGATCGACTCGCGGCCGAAGGCGCGCACGGCGAGCCAGCCGACGAGCGCGTCGAGGACGAGGAGCGCCCCGGATGCAGCCACCATCACGCTGGTGGTCAGGTAGATCTGGCCGACCAACACGGCCACCCCGGAGCCGACGATCGGCAGCACGACCAGGCTCGAGATGGCCTGGGCGGTGCGCACGTCGTTGACCCGCGCCGAGACGACCACCGCGAGGAGCGTGCTCAGGCCCGCCAGCAGGGGCATCGCGACGAACACGCCGACGACCCACAAAGGGCGCACCGCTTGGGCCAGGACCGGGGCAGAGGTCATCGCGCCGATGGCCGCGATCGCCAGCGCGAACTGCAAGAGCCCCAGGAGCACCGCCGGGATGAGCGCGGCGAGGGTCTTGCCGAGGACGATCTCGCCGGTGGTGACCGGGGTGGCGAGCAGCGGCTCGAGGCTCCGGGTCTCCTTCTCGCCGATGATGCTGTAGGCGCCGATGACGATGGGGAGCAGGGTCGGGGTGAGGATCAGGTAGAGCATGTTCTGGTCGTTCACCAGCACCTGCACCGCGGCCTGCAGGTTCATCCCCGCGAGCCCCGGCGGCGGCACGAAGCCCTGCTTGGCGAGATCCGCCGGGACGAGGCCGGCGATGGTCAGCAGGCTCCCGATCACGACCCCCACCATCAGCAGCGGCAGCAGCGACATCGACAGGAGCACCATCCGGTTGCGCCGGATCTCGAGCCCCTCACGCGCCATGATCGCGCGAACACGCCGCCAGCTCATAGCGCGTCCTCCGCGTCCGCCGGGGCGGCCTCGCCGACGAGGTCGAGGTACACCGCCTCGAGGCTCGGGCGCTCGACCTCGACCCGCAACACGTCCGCGCCCGCAGCGACGAGCGCCCGCACGAGCCCGGGGGCGAGCGCGTCCGGGGCGGCGGTCGCGATGGCGAACCGCCCGTCCACCTCGGTCAGCGCCGCGTCTCCGACTCCACCCACCACCGCCGCCCGCGCCGCCGGCGTCACCTCGCGGATCGTCACCACCAGCTGGTCACCGGCGAGCTCGGCCCGCAGCGTCTCGGCCGTTCCGACCTTCAGGATTGTGCGTTGCATGATGGCAATTCGATTACACAGACGCTGAGCTTCATCGAGGTTGTGGGTGCAGAGCACAATGGCGCGTCCGGCGTCCCGCAGCCCCGCGATGAAGTCGCGCACGACCCGCGCGGCGCTCGGGTCGAGGGCGGCGGTCGGCTCATCGAGGAAGACGACCGGTGGGTCGTGCAGGAGCGTGCGCGCGATGGCGAGCTTCTGGCGCATCCCCTTCGAGAAGCTCCCGGCGCGGTCGTCGCGGCGCTCCCACAGGCCGAGCAGCGTCAGGAAGCGCCGGATCCGGGCGTCGAGGTCGTCGAGGCTGTGGAGGCGGCCGAAGAAGCGCAGGTTCTCCGCGGCGGTGAGGCGCGCGTAGAGGCCCGGGACCTCGGTCAGGACGCCCACGCTGCGGCGCACCGCGGCGTCGTCGGCGCCGATGGCGTGGCCGTTGACCCAGGCGCGCCCCGCGGTGGGCGCGATCAGCGAGGTCAGCATGCGCACCGTCGTCGTCTTGCCGGCGCCGTTCGGGCCGAGCAGGCCGAACACCTCGCCGGGGGCGACCTCGAGGTCGAGCGCCTCGACGGCGGCGCGGTCGCCGAAGCGCTTGCCGAGGTTTTCTGCGCGGATCACGAGAGAGCACCTATCTGCGCCGGGGGCGGTCACGAGTGGCCGGCCACCTGTACCGCATGGGGCCGAGCGACGGAAGCGCCGCGAGGATACCGCCGGGATGCCGCGGGGGATGGTTTTCCGAAGACCCGATGGCTGTTAGGCTGCCCACTGCCTGGCCAGGCCAGGTTGGACCGGAGCTGACCGTGGGCTGGACTGGTTGTGAGCACACCGGGCACGTGAGGGCCGCGCTGGGCGCGGTCGCGCTCGTCTTTGCGCTGGGCGGGACGGCGGCGGCGCAGCCGGCGACCGAGGGGGTCACCCTCCGCATGAGCCCGAGCGACCCCGTCGTGCGCAAGGGCGACGTGCTGACCCTCGAGGTCATCGTCGTCAACGCCGCGGGGCAGGACTTCGTGCGCGACAACGCCTCGGGGGGCGTCGAGCTCGTCCTGTCGAACCCGCGCGGCCTCTTGTGGCAGCGGGGCAGCGGCCGCGTCACGACGGTCGGCGGCGCGGTGGCCCCGCTCCTCGACCCGGACACCGCGGGCACCGAGCTGGTGTTGGCCCGCGATCTCGACGGCGAGGCCCAGCGCCTCAACCTCGGCCGGGATCAGTCGATCACCTTCCGCTACCAGCTCGTCGCCTCGAGCCCGCTCGAGGTCAACACGGTGGCCCGCCACAGCGCCCAGCTGCGCACCGGCAGCGGGGCGCGCCTCGGGGACGCGACCGCGATGGTGCGCGTCGTCCCCGATCCCGAGCTCGACGAGGCCCTCGTCCTGGGACGGGTCTTCTGCGACGCGGACGGCGACGGGCGCCCCAGCGCTGGCGAGGTAGGGGTCGGCGGCGCGCGGATCGTGGCCGACACCGGCTGGCACGTCGACACCGACCGGGACGGGCGCTTTCACCTGCGCCGCTTCGAGCCCGGGATGCACCTCGTCAAGCTCGACACGGCGTCACTGGCGCCCGGCTCGAGCCTGACGACCTCGGACAAGGTGGCGCTCTATCTGACCCGCGGGCTGGTCGCGCGCGCCGAGTTCGGCGTGCGCTGCCCGACCCTCGAGGCCGTCCGCCCGAGCGAGGTGAAGCACGTCGGGACCGGCGAGCCCGGCGCGGCGCCTGTCGACGCGGGCGAGGTCGAGCTGCCCAGCGAGCCGCTCCCGGTCGTCACCGTCGTCGGCGACGTGGACGACGGCACGCTCGCGGTGGACGCGCGGCCGCTGGCCCCGCTCGCGGCCTCCCTCGCGCTCGAGGGGCGCGAGCGCGACGTCGAGGGCAAGCTCCTCCCGGTGCGCGCGGTCAACGTCGCGTGGGGCCCCGGCGCGCTCGCCAAGCCGCTGGTCTTCCTCCTCGCGGTGCCGCCCGAGACGGCGGCGCTCGAGGGGCTCAGCTGGCGCCTCGTGGTCGCGCGGGTGGATGGGCCGGTGGCGCGTGACGTGCGCGCGTTCTTCGGGGTCGGGGCGCCGCCGGCGAGCGTGCGCTGGGACGGCACCGAGGCCGGCACCACGGTCGGCGCGCTCGACCGTGGGGCCCACTACGAGGCGCGGCTGTCGGTGTCCGATGGCCGCTCCGGGGTCGCCGTCAGCGCGCCGGTCGCCATCGGGGCGAGCTGGGGTGTAGCGGTCCGCGAGATGTATCAGGACGTCGTCCGCGGCAACCTCTTCGACAAGAAGATGGAGCCGACCAAGACGCTGTTGAAGGCGGTCGCGAAGGCGGCCCGCGCGCGCTCGAAGACGCCTGGCGCCCGGCTCCTGGTCGAGGTCCACGTCGACGCGACCGAGTTCGAGGAGCAGGACCTGACGCGGACCCGGCGCGGGGCCTTCTACGTCAAGGAGTGGGCGCAGAAGGTCCTCAAGCTCGGCGACGACGGCTTGATCGCCATCGGCCTCGGGGGCACCCGCCCGCTGCGGCCGAACATCGGCGAGCGCAACCGGGCGTACAACCGACGGGTCGAGATCGTCGTGTTGCCGCCGGAGGATCCGGCCAAGCTCGTCCCCCCTCCCCTCACCGCGACCCGGGCGAGCGTGCGCATCGGTGGGCGCGAGGTGGCGCTGCGCCCCGACGGGCGCTTCGTCGAGACCGCCGAGCGGCAGCCCGGCCAGCCGCTGGCGATCACCGTGCGTGCGGCCGATGGCGCGGCGCGGAGCGTGGCGTTCGGCGACGCGACGCCGGCGCTCACCCCGCGCGCGACGTCGGGCGCGGGGGGCGACGGGGCTCCGCCCGCTGGGCCGGTCACCAACGAGCACGGTGAGCTCGTCGTCCCCGACGACGCCGAGGTCCACGCGCCGGTCGGGATGACGCCGCCGCGGGACGCGGCGGTCAGCGTCAGCGGGCCCGGGGACCCGGAGGGCGAAGTCGGCGCCGAGGAGGCGGCCGGGCAGCCCCTCGCGAGCGACCCGCTCCGCCGCTTCGGGGGCCGAGCGCTGCGCGAGTCGCTCGGGACGAAGTCGATCCTGGTCGCCGGCGACGAGCTGACGGCGGACGGCAAGCGCGTGACGGCGGGCAGGCTCGAGGTGCAGCTGCCGCCGAAGGGGATCCCGCTCAACACCACCCGCCTCTTCATCCGCGGCACGAGCGACCCCGCCAACATCGTGACCATCAACGGCCGCGCGGTGCGCCTCGACGACAGCGGCGCCTTCGCGCAGCTCGTCGAGGTCCCCTCCGGCGCCAGCACCCTGGTCATCGAGAGCCGCGACCCCCTCGGCTACCAGGCCCGGGTCGAGTGGCCCATCACCGTCAAGGACACCGAGCTCTTCCTGCTCGCCCTCGCCGACGGGGTCGCCGGCCAGGTCGGGGCGCGCTTGCAGGAGCTCGGCCCCTACGCCAAGGGCGACAACGGGACCTTCTACCTCGCCGGCCGCGGCGCGCTCTACGCCAAGGCCCGCATCAGCGGCACCTCGCTGGCCAAGGATCTCTTCGTCACGGCGCACCTCGACACGGCCAAACAGCGCGACTTCACGGCGTTCTTCGACCAGGTCATCGACCCCGCCCGAGACTACGTGGTCTACGGCGACGCCGCCTCCGACGTCCAGGACGCCACCGCGCGCGGGCCGTTCTACGTCCTCGTCGAGGCCGACGCGTCCACGCTCACCCTTGGCAGCATCCGCACCGACATCGAGGGGCTCGAGCTGTTGCGCTACGACCGGACGTTCTACGGCGGCAAGCTCGACTTCCAGCATGCCTTCGCCGAGGGCTGGGACACGAAGGTCACGGGCTTCGTGAGCGAGGACAACCGCGAGCTGGTGCGGCGCCACGACGAGCTGCGCGCCACCGGCGGCAGCCTCTATTACCTGTCGAGCCACGAGATCGTCGAGGGCAGCGAGCAGGTCTCGCTCGTCGTGCGCGAGATGGACACCGGGATCGAGCTCGGCCGCGCGCGCCTGACCCGTGACCTGCAGTACCGCGTGGACTACGTGACGGGGCGGGTCACCTTCGCGTCGCCGGTCTCGTCGACGATGGACGCGCTGTTCCAGATCGACGGCTACCAGCCCTTCACGGGGCGCAGCATCCTCGACGGCCACGAGGTCTGGGTCCACGTCGACTACGAGTCCCGCTCGGTGTCGGCGGCCGGCAACATCGCGTGGGGCGTCCACGCCAACCAGACCATCGCCGGGGTCGTCGAGGTGGGCGGCAGCTACATCCGCGAGGGGCGCCCGGCCGGGAGCGGGGCCGAGGAGCCGGGGCAGTCCGACTACGCGCTCTACGGCGCGCACCTGAAGGTCAAGCTGTCCGAGCGCTCCTCGGTCTTCGCCGAGCTCGCGCACTCGCGCAACGAGGACGGCGTCAGCCTCGGCTCCTCCGATGGGGGGCTCTCCTATCGCGAGATCACCCGCGCCGGCGCCGCGTCGTCGGGGGACGCCTTCAAGCTCGGCCTCGACGCCCACGTCGGTGAGCTCTTCGCGGTCGACGGGCTCGACCTGCGCGTCCGCGGCTGGTGGCAGCTCCTCGAGTCCGGCTACCACGCGGTGGGGCTCGCCGATCTGCGCGGCTCCGAGACCTGGGGCGGCGCGGTCACCTGGGGCATCACCAAGGACGACCGCCTCGACGTGCGCTACGACGGCGGCACGACGCTCATCGCCGACGCGCTCTTCGACACCGGCGAGCGCGCCGTGCAGCGCAACCGCTTCCACGCCCGCTACGCCCACGACTTCGGGCGGGTCGAGGCGAGCGTCGAGGGCGGGATCGGTCAGCACCGCGACGACGGCGACGGGGCGGTCCACGACACCGGCGCCGTGGCCCTCGGCGGCGCGTGGCACATCACCCGCGCGCTCACCGCGACGGTCAGCCAGGAGGTCCTCGTAAGCGGTGATGACGCGGTCATCGGTGACGGCTTCAGCGACCGCATGACGACCAACGTGGGGCTCGACTACCGCATCGCGAAGGACCTCTCCCTGCGGCTCCTCGAGAGCGTGCGCTGGAACGGGGACAACGCGACGCGCGTCGGCCTGCGGACCCGCCTCGACGACACCACCTCGGTGTACGTCGAGGACCGCCTGACCCCGGGGGAGTCGAACGGGCGCGTGCTCCACACCTTGGTCCTCGGCGCCGAGAGCGCGCTCGGCGAGGACGGCCGCGCGTACGGCGAGTATCGCCTCGACACCGGCGTCGCCGGCCGCACGAACCTCGCGGTCATCGGGCTCGCGCGCCGCTTCCAGCTCGCCCCGGGGGTCCGCATCGCCGCGGCCTACGAGCGCAGCCAGGCGGTCCAGGGGGCCGACGCCGGCACCTCGCGCGACGTCGTCAGCGGGGGGCTCGAGTTCACGGCCTCGGACGCGGTGCGCTTCGGCGGGCTCTACGAGGTGCGCCTCGACCACCCGCCGACCGCGACCGAGCGGCCGGAGCGGGTCCAGGCGCTGGTCCGCAACTCCCTCGACGTCAAGCTCGGCCCGGACGTGACGCTGTTCGGCGTCTTCAACTACACGATCACCCAGAACCTCGACAGCCGGACCTTCGACCGCGAGGAGCTCGAGGCGACGGCGGCGGTGGCCTGGCGGCCCGAGCGCGACGACGTCACGCTCATCGCGCGCTACTCGCGGCTCGTGAACCGGCAGCTCCGGGTCGATCCCAACCTCGGATCCCTCGGCGGTCTCGCCGGGCTCGGCGGCCTCACGGGCGGCGATGGCCTGGGCGGGCTCGGGGCCCTGGGCGGGCTCGGAGCGATCGCCCCGCAGCGCGAGAAGAACGTCAGCGATCTCCTGAGCGTGGCGGCGATCATCGAGCTCCCGTGGCGCTTCCAGCTCACCGAGAAGGCGGTCTGGCGGCGCACCAGCACGGCGCTGACGGGGCTGCCGACGAGCGACTACGACGTGCTCTTGTGGGTCAACCGCCTGGCCTTCCACCTCATCGAGCGCTTCGACGTCGCGGCGGAGTTCCGGCTGGCGGCGACCCTCGGCGACGCCTCGCTGCTCGAGAACGGCGGCCTGTTCGAGATCGCCTACCACTTCTTCGACTACGTGCGCCTCGGCGTCGGCTACAGCTTCAACGGCGTCGCCGGCGAGATCATCCCCGGCTCCACCGGCAACGACACCGCCAGCGGCTTCTACGTCCGCATGACAGGGACATACTAACCGCGCGCTGATCTTGGCTCCGCGGTCGTTCTGCGCTATCCCGCGCCGATGAACGACGCCCCCACCCCCTCCGAGTCCCCCCGTGGCTGGCGCTATGCCGGCGTGCGCAGCGGCGTCCGCAGTGAGGGCCGCGACACCGCGCTCCTCGTGAGCGACCGGCCGTGCGCGGCCGCCGCGCGGGTGACGACCAACCTCGCCAAGGCCCCGTGCGTCCACCGGGCGCGCGCCGCGACCCCGGGCGACGACCTGCGGGCCATCGTCGTGGTCAGCGGGTGCGCCAACGCCCTCGCGGGTGCCCCCGGGAAGGCCGCTGACGACGCCTTGGCGGCCTCCGTGGGCGCCGCCCTGGGCGTGGACCCTCGGACCGTCCTGACGGCCACTACGGGCATCGTAGGGGTGCCCCTGCCGGTTTCTCGGGTGGAGGCCGCCCTGCCCTCCGCCGTCGCCGCGCTCGCGTCGGATCCGGAAGCCGCGGCCGGCGCCATCCTGACCACCGACACCCGCCCGAAGTCGGCCTCGGCGACGGTGGACGTCGACGGCGTCGCGGCGCGCCTGCACGTCATGGGCAAGGGGGCGGGCATGATCCACCCCAACATGGCGACCATGCTCGCCTTCGTGACGACCGACCTGGCGCTGACCCCGGCGGCCGCCGATCGGGTGCTGGGCCCCGCCGTCTCGCGCAGCTTCAACCGCATCTCGGTCGACGGCGACACCTCGTGCAACGACATGGTGATGCTGCTCGCGAACGGGGCGTCGGGGGCGCCGCTGCTCGACGTCGGTGACCCGCGGCTCGAGGCCGTCGAGGTGGCGCTGACGGGGCTGCTCATCGACATCGCGAAGAAGATCGCGGCCGACGGCGAGGGCGCGAGCCACCTCATCGCGGTGACGGTGACGGGCGCCGGCAGCGAGGCCGAGGCCCACGCCGCCGCCCGCGGGGTCGCGCGCTCGAACCTCGTGAAGGCGGCGGTCTTCGGCTCGGACCCGAACTGGGGCCGCATCGCCGTGGCCGCCGGGCAGCACCTCGCCGAGCTCGGGAGCGCCGCGAACCCCGATCGCTGGCGCATCGCCATCTGCGGCGTGCCGGTCTTCGCCCTCGGCGCCCCGGTCCCGTTCTCGGCCCCCGAGGTGTCCGCCGCGCTGAAGGCGCCCGAGGTCGGCATCGCCCTCGACCTCGGCGACGGCGCCGCCGCCGCGACGGCCTGGGGTTGCGACCTGAGCTACGACTACGTGCGCATCAACGCCGAGTACCACACCTGATCGTGCCGGATTGCGTCGGGCCGCCCTCGGTTACCGGCGGGTCGCGCGGCGGTGCTGGTTTGGCTGGACCCCGGCGCCGCGATCCGAGATATCGCGGAGAGTCAGCAACGACCTACGTCCGCCGAGCCACCGGGGGACGCCGGGTCGCGCTCGAGGGAGTCGCCCGTACCCCTCGGGATGCAGCGGTGGTGGCCCGAGGACGGCGGTCCCGTCGCGCTCGTTTCGAGAGGTTGATATGCGAGGATCCTGGGGGACGCGAACGCTGACGGCGATGGCCGGGGCGTGGCTGTTGGTGGGTCAAACGGCGGCGGCCGCGCCGGCCCGGACCATGGCGCACGATTACTATCTGGGGGCGTGGGGGCCGGTCGAGCTGAGCCCTGCGACGGACGCCTTCTCGCTGGCGGCGGCCCCGGGGACGTCGCTCGACGACCTGCGGCGCGCGCTCTATCAGGTCCTCGGGGGGCTCGGGGAGTGGGAGGAGGTCACGGCGTCGCCGAGGCGCGGCGTGATGACGGTGCGACTTCGCGTCGCGGCCCCCGACGCCGACGCGCTCGCGGAGCGCATCGCGCCCCTCGCGCGGCTGCGGTCGGTCGAGTGGGTGATGGGGGCGGCCCGAATCGCGGGCGAGCGACACCCGATCGGGCTCACCGAGCTCATCGTGGTCCGGGCCGACGGGACGGCGCCGCGGATCGCGGTCGAGCGGCTCGCCGCTGAGATCGACGCGGCGATCGTCGCGGTTCCGGGCGCGCGACCAGGGGTCGTCGGGGTCACGGTGGCGCGCCCTTCCCGCGCCCGCGTGCTCGAGATCGCGCATCGGCTGCGGCAGCTGCCCGGGGTCGCCTACGCCGAGCCGAGCTTCATGCGGAAGAACACGCTGCGCCGCTTTCCCAACGACTCGCTGCTGCCGAGCCAGTGGCAGGCCCACAACTGGGGCCAGAACGGCACCGCCGACGCCGACATGGACCTCCCCGAGGCGTGGGGCGTGACGGGTGGCAGCCGCGCGGTCGTCGTCGGGATCCTCGACGACGGCGTCGACCTCTCGCACCCCGACCTCGCCGCCCGCCTGGTCTCGACCGGGTGGGACTTCGAGGAGGGCAGCGCCGGCGCCGATCCCAAGTACGCGGAGGACGCTCACGGCACCAGCGTCGCCGGGATGGCGGCGGCCACCGGGGGCAACGGGATCGGGGTGGCCGGGGCGTGCCCGCTGTGCGGGATCCTGCCGATGCGCTTCGGCCCCGAGGACGCCGACACCATCGCGGCGTTCGGCTACGCGCGCGACCAGAACATCCCCGTGCTGAGCAACTCCTGGGGCTACGCCAACCCGACGGCGGCGGTGGCCGACGCGATCGCCGACACCGTCGCGAACGGGCGCGGCGGGCTCGGCACCCTCGTGCTCTTCGCCGCGGGCAACGACGACGAGGACATCGATCAGATCGGCGACATCAGCGCGCTGCCGGTGGTCGTGGCGGTGTCCGCGACGACCCACGAGGACACCCTGGCGAGCTACTCGAACTTCGGGGACTCGGTCTCGCTGTCGGCCCCGGGCGGCGACGACGAGCCAGCGGGCGCGAACATGTGGTCGTGCGACCGCAGCGGCGCAGCGGGCTACACCGACGCCGACTACACCGGGACGTTCAACGGGACCTCCGCCGCGACGCCGCTGGTGGCCGGGGTGGCAGGGCTCGTGTTCACGGTGCGGCCCGAGGCGACCGCGGCGCAGGTGCGGCAGTGGCTCGAGTCCACCGCGGACGTCATCGACGTCGCCGGGGGAGCGTGGGCGGTCAACGGTCGCAGTCCGAAGTACGGTTGGGGCCGGGTGAACGCGCGGCGCGCGGTGGCTGCGGCCGCCGGGCTCGGGGAGCTCGAGGACTGCGGCGCGGCGGGCGACGAGGACGGCAACGGCGTGTCGGGGTGCGACGATCCGGCGTGCGCGGCGCTGCCCGAGTGCGCCCCTGTGGCGGATCCGTGCGCTGGGATCACCTACGAGGGGTGCTGCACCGGCAAACAGGTCGTGTGGTGCGCGGGGGACGCCGTGCTGGGGTACAGCTGCGGCGACGACGGGTGCGGGTGGGTGTCCTCGAGCTCGGCGTATGACTGCGGCGGCGTCGGGGAGGCGCCGGGTGCGGACCCGCCGCTGTCGTGCGGCACGCTCGCCGGCCCGCTGGCGCCGGGCTGCTCGACCGACGAGGACTGCTTCGGGGGCCTCTGCGACGGGACCTCGGGTGCGTGTGTCGCGTGCCTGAGCGCGGCCGACTGCGACGGCGGCGTGTGCGACGCGGGGACGTGCGTCGAGTGCCTCGCGACCGAGGACTGCGCGAGCGGCGTGTGCGACAGCGCGACGAAGACCTGCGTCGGCTGCCTCGCTGACGACGACTGCGAGGGCGGCGTGTGCGACGCGGGGACGTGCGTCGAGTGCCTCGCGACCGAGGACTGCGCGAGCGGCGTGTGCGACGCGGGGACGTGCGTCGAGTGCCTCGCGACCGAGGACTGCGCGAGCGGCGTGTGCGACGGCGGCACCTGCGTCGAGTGTCTGGTGAGCGGCGACTGCACCGACGGCGTGTGCGACGGCGCGACGAAGACGTGCGTGGGGTGCTTGGCCAACGGCGATTGCGCGGACGGCGTGTGCGACAGCGCGACGAAGACCTGCGTGGGCTGCCTCGGCGACACCGACTGCGCGGACGGCGTGT
>PHBI01000171.1 GCA_002841945.1 Deltaproteobacteria bacterium HGW-Deltaproteobacteria-14 | reverse complement strand
TTTACTTTTGCCGCGACACCGCCTACCTGCGCGGCGCCCCTCAGATGCAAAAGTAAAAAGTGAGGGTGCCTGACCCCGACTGCCAGAGGGTGCCTGACCCCAGCCGAACGTCGGCGCTACTTCCGCGGAATGGGCGGGACCGCCGGGCGCTCGGGCGCGGGGCGCGGCGCCACCGCGGCCGTGCCGACGCCGACGCGCTTGGCGAGGTCGGCGAGATCGATGTCGGCGCCGCTCTTGAGCTGCTCGAGCAGGCTCGCGACCTTGCCGGCGGTCGTGCCCGACCCGTCGGAGCGCTGGTCCCCGACGACGGTGATCTGGTCGATGTGCACGTTCTTGACCGTGCCGACCATGATCGCCACCAGCGAGCGCAGCTTCTCGAGCAGGAAGATCTCGCGGGCCGCGGAGCCCGCCTTGATCCAGGTCTGCGTGAGCTCGCGCAGGCCCGCCGCGGTCGCCTTGCCGTCCTCGCGGATCTTGGCGACCTTCGCCTGCGCCTCCGCCTCCTGCTGGCTCTTGTAGGCCCGGGCCGGCGCCACCACGTCGGCGTCGAGCTGCAGCCGCACCTGCTCGATGCGCGCCGCCTGCACCCGGAGCTCCGCCTCGGCGCGGGCGATCTGCGCCTCGATGCCGCTCCGCTCCCGCGCGACCTCGGCCGGCCGCTGGGTGGTCGCCGAGATGATGCGCTTCTGCGCCTCCGCCTCGGCGATCTCCTTCTCGGCGTTGACCTGCGACACGCGCGTCTGCTGCATGTTCGACGCCGCCTGCACCGCCGCCTCGGACTTGCGGTCCGCCTCGGCGATGCGCGCCCGCCGGATGAGCTCCGCGTTGACCTTGCGACCGATGGAGTCGAGGTAGCCGACCTCGTCGGCCACCGTCTGGATCTTGAGCGTGTCGAGCTTGAGCCCGAGCCGCCCGAGGTCCACCTCGGCCTCCTCGATGAGCTCCTCGGCGAACTTCTTCTTGTCCTGGTTGACCTCATCGGGGGTCAGCCGCGCGAGCACCCCGCGCAGGTTCGCCTCGAGGGTCAGCTGCGCGAGCCGCTCGATCTCCCCCCGGGACTTCCCGAGCAGGCGCACCACCGCGTTGTCGAGCCCCGGCCCGCCGCCGTCGATCTTGAGGTTCGCCACCCCCTGCACGTTGATGGGCACGCCGTCGCGCGTGTAGGCGCCGCGCACGCCGACGTCGACCGCCATGTTCGTCAGGTCCATCCGGTCGACCACCTCGAACAGCGGGATGCGCAGCGCGCGCCCGCCACGGATGGCCCGGTAGCCGACGACCTCGTCCGCACGCCGCGCGGGCCCGGAGATGATGACGACCTCCGAGGGCTGGCAGATGACGACGAGGCTCTTGATGCTCAGCAGGATGGCGAGGAACGCCAAGGCCGAGATCCCGATGATGACCGCGACGACCTCCATCACTCGCCTCCCTGGGCCGTCGTGCCCGCCCGCAGGATCGACGCCACGTCGATCCCGACCGTCTCCTTGATGTTGTCGAGCAGCGCCGCGACCACGTTGGGGTAGGAGCTGACGTGGCGCGCCAGCGTGCGCCCGTCTCCACCGTCAATGAGGTTGACACGCCCCACCGAGAGATCCTCGGTGACCGAGGCCACCGCCGCGAGCAGATCGTCGATCTGCTGGATGAGGAACACCTCGCGCGCCCGGTCCCCGGCGGACGCCCACACGTCGTAGAGCGCCTGCAGCGCCTCGCTCTGGGCGCGCCCGGTCTCGGCCTTGATGGCCGCGTCACCGGCCGCCCGCAGCGCCTGGGCCTCGGCCTCGCGCTGCGCCGGGATGACCACCTCCGCCTCGAGCCGCAGCGCCTCGAGCTTCTGGCGCACCGCCTGGAGCTGCTGCTCCGCGGTCGCCCGCGCCTCACGCGCCGCCGCGATGGTCCGCTCCTCCTCCGAGCGCGACTTGGCGTCGAGCTCGGCCTTGATCCGCGCGAGCTCGTTCTCTGACTCGGCGATGGTCGCCTTCGACTGCTCCACCGCCACGTGCCCCCGCGAGCGCGCCGCGGCGATCGCCTGCTCGGACTCGCGGTTGGCGTTCGACTCGGCGATCTCGGCGTCGCGGATGACCTCCGCGATGCGCACGCGGCTGATCGAGTCGAGGTAGTTCACCTCGTCGGTCACGTGCTGGATCTTGAAGGTGTCGACCTGCAGCCCGAGCTTCGCGATGTCCTCGCGCACGGCGTTGCGCAGCTGCTCCGACAGCTCCTGCCGGTCGTGGTTGATCTGCTCCGGGGTCAGCTGCGCGATGACGTCGCGCAGCGTCCCCTCGAGGGTCTCCTTGGCGACCTTGCGGATCTCCTCCTGCGCCCGCCCGAGGAACCGCTCGATGGCGTGGTGCAGATAGGGCTCGGTCAGCGACACCTTCACGTTCGCGATGGCGTCGGCGTTCACCGGGATGTTCCCCTTCGCGTAGGCCCCGCGGATCTTGATGTCGATGGGCATCGTCGTCAGGTCCATGCGGTCCACCCGCTCGACGATGGGCCAGCGGATGGAGCGCCCGCCCGCGATGTAGCGCCAGCCTACGGTGTTGCCGTCCCCCGCTCTGTGCTTGCGCCCGCTGAAGACCAGCAGCTCGTTCGGCCGCCCGATGATCAGAAAGCTCTTCACGAACGCCAGCATCAGAAACAGGAACGCGAGCACGCTCCCGGCCCAGATGCCGACGGTGACGAGCAGATCGATGCTCTCTTGGCTCATGCTTGCTCCTCCTCCTCCGCCTCAGCCTGCTCCGCGAGGTGCGCCACGAGGCGCTCCTCGTCCTCGAACATCTCGTACTCGGGGCTCACCAGCGCACGCCCGTCGGGCTCGATGCGCAGCACCACCACTCGGCTCCCCGCCGGCAGCGGCTTGGGATACCGCGTCACCGCGAGCAGGTTCACCTCGCCGCCGCCGTCCGCCGGCATGACCAGCTTCGAGGTCCGCCCCGGCGCGATGTCGTGGAGCAGCTCCCCCACCCGGCCCACCAGATCGCGCTTGTTGATCCCGGTCCCGACCGGCGCCCGCAGCGACCGCACCAGCGCCGCCGTCGCCGTCCCGGTCACCGCCCCCATGCCGAGGGCGACGAGGAAGGTCTCGAGCTGCCCGGTCAGCGCCAGCGCGGTCAGGATCGTGCCGGTCAGCCCGAAGAACGCCGAGCCGAAGGTCCAGAAGCGGAACGACAAGAACGGCAGCCACAGGTGCCGCGTCCGCTTGCGTCGCGGGGTCTTGTCGTGGTCGGCGTCCCGGGCGCGCCCGGTCAGCCCCGACTCGGCGAGGTGCGCGTCGTGGCCTATCCCGTGGTCCCCGTGCCCGAAGTCGTGGTCGTGACCGGCGAGGTCGTGGACCGCCCCGTCGCCGTCGAAGTCCGCGTCGGCGTCAGCGTCGAAGTCCGCGTCGGCGTCGAGGTCCGCGTCGGCGTCGAAGTCGCCGTCCACGTCGAGGTCGCCGTCCACGTCCAGCTCGACGCCGGCGTCCGGCGCCATGTCGTGGTCGTGGCCGAGCCCGCCGTCATGGCCGCCGTCCTGCTCGAGCCCCGACATCACGCTCATCGCGACGAACACGCCGCCGACGATGAGGCACACCAGGTAGGCCGCGAGCATCTGAGCGTCAGCTCCTGAAGCGGGGAGATCGGACGCCACTATCGCCACCGTTACGGCGGAGCGTCAAGGCGCCCCGGGGCCGCCTATCGGCGTTCTGTCAGTTGGAGAGCTCCTTCTCGAGGGCCGCGATCTCGGCCGCCAGGGCCGCGTCGTCGGACGCCGCGCCGCCGCCACCCTCGACCACCTCGCCCCCGCCGCCGCCGCCGCCGCGGGTCGAGAACACCGTGCGGCCGACCTGGCGCGCGCTGCTCGCCTTGCCGCGCAGCTTCTCGGTCGCCGCCATCTCGGCCCAGACGCGCGGGGTGCGGATCTTCAGGATCCCGCCGTCCTTGTCGGCCTCCCCGCGGAGCTCGGTGGCGACCTCGCTCGCCACCGCCGCGAGCTCGCCCTCCGACCAGCTGCCGAGCCCGACGGAGTTGATGGCGCGCTCGTCACCGGGCAGCCGCACCGCCGTCCGCCGGGTGAAGAGCAGCTTGAACATCGCCGCGCGGATGCTGTCGCGCTGGTACTTGCCCGCGTCCGCCGCCTCGCGCGCCTTGCGCATCATGCCGAGCGCGAAGAACGTCAGCGAGAACACCAGCGGGACGATGAAGAGCCCGATGACCGCCCCGATGCCGCTGATGCCGAGGCGCGGCATGGCGTAGAAGAGGATCACGAAGGACAAGAGGATGTTGATGCCGTTGAGGATCGGCACGGCCTTGGCCGGGTTCTGCCGCAGCGCCTCCTCCTTCTTGCGGACCTGCCACAAATAACCGAGATCCGGGGTCTGCGCGGCGACGTGCGGCGCGCCGGTCAGCATCAGGTTCGGGAAGCGGTAGATGGCCACGCCGTCGTCGGTCAGGTCCATCTCGCCGTCATAGGTGGCCACGAGCCGCGTGCCGATCTTGTCGGCCTCGTCATAGGTCACGCCGAGCAGCGCGATGATGTCGGCGTTCGAGATGAAGCCCTTCTTGGCGCGGATGTAGGTCAGGAGCTCCTTCTCGGCCTCGAGGGGGTTCTTCTTGATCCCCTTCGTCCCGAACAGCCAGTACCAGGTGCGCTCGGTCAGGCTCGGCTTCTTCACCTCGGCGCGGTCGTCGAGGGCGTAGGGATCCTCGCCCTTGCCCAAGCGCGCCTCGACGTCGGCGTTGTAGCGCCGCCGCTGAGCCCGGCTGGTGTAGGTCCCGTAGCCGCCGTAGCCCCACGGCGAGCCCATCCCCCACCACAGCCACATCCCGCCGCCGCCGCCGAAGCTCCGCCGACGGCTGTTGTTCGACCCCTCCCGGTTCTGGCTCGCGGCCAGCGCGGCGATGATGAGCACGACGTAGAGGACGAAGTAGATGATGACCATCGCCACCGTCCACGCCTTGAAGAACGCGATGAGGCCCTTCTTGAAGGCCTCTTTGCGGCGCCGCGCGGCGTCCTTCTTGACGATGTCCTCGCGCCCCGGCAGCCCGGGCTGGAAGCGGTAGACGAGGTTGCCGTCGTCGTCGACGTCGAGATCGGACTCGTAGTCGCGCACGATCTGGTTGAGCTGCTCCTCGGCCTGATAGGGCGGCAGGCCCGTGCGCGCGACCACGTCGGCCACGGTCACCGGTCCGGTCATTGCGCGTACGGCGTCGAGAACGCTGATGCGGGCGTTGTCGTCGGCGATGGCGGCGGCGTTGCTCACGGCTCACCTCGGGTCGGGGTTGGCGAAGGCTCGCGCAAGTGTAGCCACGCCCGCCGCGGCGGCAAACCCACCCCGCGACAGCGCGACCGCCCCGTCACTCCGGCCGGACCGGCCCCGGCTCGTGCGCACCGTCGGCCCCATACCACGTGACCGCGACCGGCTTACGGGCCGAGACCCGCCCCGCGAGCGCCTTGTCGGCGTTCGGATCGGGCCAGCCGAGGGCGATCGCCCCGAGCACCTCGTCCCCCGCCGGCAGCCCGAGCGTCGCCCGCACCTCGTCGGCCACCAGGGCCCACGAGTACTGCACGCAGCTCGCCACCCCGCGCGCCGCCGCCGCCAGCGTCAGCCCGTACATGAAGCCCGCCACCGAGCCGACGTCCGCGAGGAAGTCTGTGCGCATCGCAACATTCGCGTGCTGAGCCATGAATAAGGCCAGCTCAATTTTCTCGCGCACAGACCGCCGCGTCGCAACACGGTGGGGGAGCAGGGCCGCGGTCGTCGCGATGACCTTGCCCCGCTCGAGCGCCGACGGCCGCGGGAAGTGGATGACGAGCAGCCACGGCGCACCCTTGAGGTAGATCTCGCGCGCGACGAAGGACAGCGTCGCGTCCGTCAGCTCGCGCCCGGACAGCTGCTGCCCGAGGACGCCCGGGTCCCTGGCGATCACCTCGCGCAGGGTCGGGTAGAGGATCTCCCACGCCTTCGGCTCGAGGGCGTCGACGAGCGGCCGCGCCGCCCCCGGCTCCAGCGCCGCGACCCGCCACGGCTGCCGGTTTCCCGCCGACGGCGCCCAGGAAGCCTCGGCGATCAGCGCCTCGACCACCTCGCGCGGGACGGGCTCATCGGAGAAATGCCGCTCCGAGCGGCGGGTCCGTATGGCCTGGTCGAGCTCCATGAGGTTCCCTCGCCCTCGAGATCAGCGGAGCAGCGAGAGCGCCTTGCGGATCGCCGCGATCAGCCGATCGATGTCCTCGCGGGTGTTGTACACCCCGAGGGACGCTCGTGTCGTGGCCGACACGCCGAAGCGCTCCATCACCGGCTGCGCGCAGTGGTGCCCCACCCGCACCGCGACGCCGTCCATGTCGAGCAGCGTCCCGAGGTCGTGCGGGTGTACGCCGTCGATGGTGAACGCCAAGATGCTCGCCTTGTCCGGCGCGGTCCCGGTGAGCCGCAGCCCCGGGATCTGCGCCAGCGCTGCGTGCCCGTAGTCGAGGAGCGCGCGATCCCACGCGGCGACGCGCTCGAGCCCGAGCCCCATCAGGTACTCCGCCGCCGCGCCCATCCCGACCGCCCCCGCGATGTGCGGGGTCCCCGCCTCGAAGCGCGCCGGCGGCTCGGCGTAGGTCGTGCCCTCGAAGCTGACGCGCTTGATCATGTCGCCGCCCCCGTGCCACGGGGGCATGGCGGCGAGCAGCTCGTAGCGGCCCCACAGGACGCCGATGCCGGTCGGCCCGTACATCTTGTGGCCGCTGAAGGCGTAGAAGTCGCAGCCGAGCGCCTGCACGTCGATGGGCAGGTGCGGCGCGGCCTGGGCCCCGTCGACCAGCACCAGGGCGCCCTGGGCGTGGGCGAGCGCGACGATGCGCGCGATGGGGTTGATGGTCCCGAGGGCGTTGGCGATGTGCGTCACGCTGACGATCTTCGCGCGCGGGCCGATCTTCGCCACGAGCTCCGCGTCGGGCAGCGCCCCGCGGTCGTCCATCCGCATCACCACGAGGCTGGCGCCGGTCGCCTCGCACGCGAGCTGCCACGGGACGATGCCCGAGTGGTGCTCCATCTCGCTGATGACGACCTCGTCACCGGGCCCGAGGTTGGCGCGCCCCCAGGACTGCGCGACGAGGTTGATCCCCTCGGTCGTCCCGCGGGTGAAGATGACCCCGCGCTCGTCCGGCGCGTTCACGAAGCGCGCGAGCGTGGTCCGGGCGTGCTCGAAGGCCTCGGTCGCGCGCTGGCTCAGGACGTGGACCCCGCGGTGCACGTTCGAGTAGTCGCGGCTGTAGAACCGACCGACGGCGTCGATCACCGCCTGTGGCTTGTGCGCCGACGCCCCGCTGTCGAGGTAGACCAGGGGCTTGTCGTTCACCGTCTGGGCGAGCGCGGGGAAGTCGCGCCGGATCAGCGCGACGTCGAGCCCCTCCGGCTCCGCGTGGACGGCGGCGCTCACTCCGCGCCCTCCGGGGTGGCGTCGTCGTCGTCGTCGTCGCCCGGGGCCAGCTCCGCCTCGGCGTCGAGCACCGCCTCCGCCCGAAGCTTGGCGGCCACGCGGTGCACCAGCGTCGCCGCGTAGGCGTCGTCGCCGAGGCGCGAGAGGGCGTCCTGGGCGAAGGCCAGGGTCAGGATGCCGCGCGCCTCCTCGGGTCCGATGGCTCGGGACAGGAGGTAGAACAGCGCCTTGTCGTCGAGCTGGCCCACGGTCGTGCCGTGGCTCGCCTTGACGTCGTCGTGGTCGATCTCGAGCTGGGGCTTCGAGTTCGCCGTCGCCCCGGGCGCGAGCAGGAGGTTCTTATTGAGCTGGCTCGCGTCGGTCTTGGCCGCGCCCTCGCGGATGAAGACGACGCCGAGGTAGCTCCCGACGGCCTTGTCGTCGATGACGCCGGCGTAATACTGGTTCGACGCGGTGTGTGGCGCCTGGTGGTCGACCTCGGTGTAGTGATCGAGGCGCTGGGCCCCGGCGGCGAGGTAGAGCCCGTCGAGGTGGCAGCTCGCCCCGCTGGCGCCGAGCTCGGCGCGGATCGAGGTGCGCGCCGACTCGCCCCCGAGCGACAGGGCGAAGGTCCGCAGCGTGCTGTCGCGCCCCTGACGCGCCTGGACGTGGTGGACGTGGGTCGCGCCCGCGCCCTCGTCCTCGACGTTGGTCAGGCGCAGGGTCGCGTTGTCGCCCAGGACCAGCTCGGTGACCGCGTTGGTGGCGTAGGCGCGCCCGGCGGGGCCGGACCAGCCGAGGACCAGCGTCAGCTCGGCAGACCGCCCCATCACCACGACGTTGCGCGGGTGGGTCGCCGGGCCCGCGGCGTCGGTCGTCAGAAACAGCACCTGGACCGGGCCGGCGACGGCGGTGTTCGCCGGGACGTCGACCCACAGGCCGTCGGCGAACCACGACTCGTTGGCGGCGACCAGCGCGGCGCCCTCGCTCGGCGCGACGCTGCCGAGGTGCGCGCGCACGCGCTCGGGGTCGTTCGCGAGCGCGGCGGCGAGGCTCCCGATGGTCACCCCGGCCGGCAGCTCACCCAGGTCCGACGCGGCGGCGGCGAAGCGGCCGTCGACGAACACGGCGCACGCGACCGTCCCCGGCAGGCGCGCGGCGGCCACCCGGGCCGGGTCGATCGCCTCGAGGCGATCGGGGGCGCCGCCCGCGGGGCGCCCGGCGCCGAGGTCGACCCCGCGCAGGGACCGCGTCGGGAAGTAGCGCCACGCCTCGGCCTTGGTGCTCGGCAGGCCGAGCGCCTCGAAGCGCGCGCGCCCTCTCGCCCGGAGCGCCCCGAGCCACGGCTGTTCACTGGTCATGGCGCCCACCTCAGGCCGCCGCGGCGTCGCCGCGGAGCCAGTCGTAGCCCTTCTCTTCGAGCTCGAGCGCGAGCTCCTTGCCCCCCGACATCGCGATGCGCCCGTCGAGCAGCACGTGGACCTGGTCGGGCACGATGTAGGACAAGAGCCGCTGATAGTGCGTGATGACGACCATCGCGCGGTCGGGGCCGCGGAGCAGGTTCACCCCGTCGGAGACGGCCTTGAGCGCGTCGATGTCGAGGCCGCTGTCGGTCTCATCGAGGATGGCCAGGCTCGGGTCGAGCATCGCCATCTGCAGGATCTCGTTGCGCTTCTTCTCGCCCCCCGAGAACCCGGAGTTCACCTCGCGCTTGGCGAGCTGGGCGTCCATCTTCACCCGCTTCATCTCCTCGCGCATCCGCCTGAGGAACTGCACGGCGTCGAGCTCGGGGAGCTCCCGATGGGCGCGGACCGCGTTGACCGCGGCGCGCAGGAAGTAGGCGTTCGACACCCCGGGGATCTCGACCGGGTACTGAAAGGCCAGAAACACCCCCTCGCGGGCGCGCTCGTGGGCCTCGAGGCCCAGGAGATCCTTGCCCTTGAACGTGACCGAGCCCGAGGTGACCTCGTAGCCCGGCTTGCCGCTCAGGACGTGGGCGAGGGTGCTCTTGCCGGAGCCGTTCGGCCCCATGATGGCGGCGACCTCGCCGGCGGCGACCTCGAGGGTGAGGCCCTTCAAGATGGGCTTGCCTGCGACGCTCACGTGCAGGTCGGAGATGGACAGCATGGCGTGCTCCTTCGAACTCTGTGTCGTATCGGTCGGGCCCTGCGCCCTCCGCGACCGTCCTCCGAGGCCACCCCGTGGCTCTCCGGCCGGCCGCTGCGGGCCACGAGGCCCGACCTGCCGTTGCTTGGGTTATCCGACCGCCCCCTCGAGGGACAGCTCGAGCAGCTTCTGGGCCTCGACCGCGAACTCCATCGGGAGCTCGCGGAAGACCTCTTTGCAGAAGCCGTTCACGATGAGGCTGACGGCGTCCTCGGCGTCGAGGCCGCGCTGGAGGCAGTAGAACAGCTGATCGTCGCTGATCTTCGAGGTCGTCGCCTCGTGCTCGAGCTGCGCGGTGGCGTTGCGCACCTCGACGTAGGGCACCGTGTCGGCGGTGCAGGTGGAGCTGAGCAGCAGCGAGTCGCACTGGGTGTGGTTGCGGGCGCCGTCGGCGCTCGGGAGGATCTTCACGCCGCCGCGATAGGTCTGCTTGCCGTGGCCGGCGGAGATGCCCTTGGAGACGATGGTCGAGGTGGTGCGCTTGCCGATGTGGACCATCTTGGTGCCGGTATCGGCCTGCTGATAGTTGTTCGTCAGCGCCACCGAGTAGAACTCGCCGATCGAGTCGTCGCCCTGGAGGATGCAGCTCGGGTACTTCCAGGTGATGGCCGAGCCGGTCTCGACCTGGGTCCACGAGATCTTCGAGCGCGCGCCGCGGCAGGCGCCGCGCTTGGTCACGAAGTTGTAGATGCCACCGACGCCGTTCTCGTCGCCCGGGTACCAGTTCTGGACGGTCGAGTACTTGATCTCGGCGTCGTCGAGGGCGACCAGCTCGACCACCGCGGCGTGGAGCTGGTTCTCGTCGCGCTGGGGGGCGGTGCACCCCTCGAGGTAGCTCACGTAGGCGCCCTCTTCGGCGATGATGAGCGTGCGCTCGAACTGCCCGGTGTTCATGGCGTTGATGCGGAAGTACGTCGACAGCTCCATCGGGCAGCGCACGCCCTTGGGGACGAAGACGAAGGAGCCGTCGGTGAAGACGGCGGCGTTGAGCGCCGCGAAGTAGTTGTCGGTGTGCGGCACGACCGTCCCGAGCCACTTCTTGATGAGGTCCGGGTGGTCCTTCACCGCGTCGCTGAACGAGCAGAAGATGACCCCGGCCTCGGCGAGCTTGGCGCGGAAGGTCGTCACGACGCTCACCGAATCGAACACGGCGTCGACCGCGACCACGCCGGCGAGCATCTTCTGCTCGTCGATCGGGATCCCGAGCTTCTCGTAGGCCCGCAGGATCTCCGGATCGACCTCGTCGAGGGACTTCGGCCCGTCGCCCTTGGCCTTGGGCGCCGAGTAGTAGGACACGGCCTGGTAGTCGATCGGCGTGTAGCGCACGTGCGCCCAGGTCGGCTCCGTCATCTCGAGCCAGGCGCGGTAGGCCTGCAGCCGATACGCGAGCAGCCACTCGGGCTCGTGCTTCTTCGCCGAGATGTGCCGAATGACGTCCTCGGACAGCCCGGGTGGGACCGTGTCGGCCTCGACGTCGGTGTAGAATCCGGCGTCGTAGCGCTTCTGGGTCAGCTGCTGCAGCTCGCTGTTGGCGGACATCTTCCCCCCGGGGAGACAATTAGGACCATTCCGGTCCTATTACCTGCGGAAACCTAATCCGACGGCCTCGAAAGTCAAGGATGAATCACCTCTGGGGCGCACCGCGAAAAGCCCAGGCCAAGGCGCTCCAGCCGACGATGAAGGCGACGCCGCCGATCGGCGTGATCGCCCCGAGCCAGCGCACCTCGGTGACCGCGAGCAGATAGAGGCTGCCGCTGAAGACGAGCACCCCGACGAGGAACGCCCAGGCCGCGACCCGCGCCGCGCGCGACGGGCGCCAGGCCAAGATCAGCGCGGTGGCGACCAGGGCGAGGGCGTGGATCAGATGATACTCGGCGCCGGTCTTCCAGGTGCCGAGGCGCACCGGCCCGAGGATCTCGGCCAGGCCGTGGGCGCCGAAGGCCCCGGCGATGACGGCGAGGGCGCCGAGGACGGCGCCAGCGACTCCGAAGCGGTTCATGACGTCACTGCTCCTCGCCCTGCCGGCTGGATCGCCACCGGAAGAGCTCGCTCCCGTCGGCGTCCTTGAAGATCACTTCGAGCCGCCGCGGGCCCACCCGGACGACGGCGTAGCCGGGCACCGAGGAGCCCCAGATCTCGCCCTTGCCGCAGCGCGGGGGGCAGGTCGGCAGATCCCGCGGGGTGGCGCCGGTGCCGCTGGTGACCGCCGGGATGCCGTCGTAGAGGCCGAGCTGCAGGATGTGAGCGTGCCCGTTCAGATACACGTCGGGGCGGACGCCGTATTGGATCAGCCACGGTCGCACGACGTCCTGCAGCTGCTTGTCGTGGTAGGTCTTGAGCACGTGGTGGCCGGCGAGGATCTTCTGCCCGGGGTGGCCGTCGAAGGCGCGCCGGACGACGCCGGCCGTGGACGCGTCGAGGGCGTTGGTGTCGATGACCGCGAGGACGGCGATGCCGAGGTCGACGGTGTAGACGGTGGCCGGCATGACCAGGCCGTGCTCGGGGTGAGCGTCGATCCACGCGGTGATGCAGGGGGCCCGCGGCGCCTCGCCGGGGACGCGGGAGACGTCGTGGTTGCCGATGAGCAGCCAGGTCGGCGCGCCCAGGCCGCCGATGATGGCGCCGACGCGCTCGTCGAGGATGGCGTTGGCGTCGGCGTCGGGGGTGCCGCTGGGGCACGCCGGGGCCTGCTGGTAGACGAGGTCGCCGGTGACGATGACGCCGTCCTTCGACGGCTCGCGCTGGATGGCGGCGCGCAGGCGCTCCTGGAACGGGGCCGGCTCGCCGGTGTCGCCAAGGACGATGAGCTGCACGTAGTCGTCGCCGAGGGGCTCGCGGCGCAGGTGCGGGGCGTCCGCCGGAGCGGGCGGGGGCCCGAGGGTGGTCATGCTCGTGGGCGCTGGCGGCGGCGCGGCCGACGCCGCGGGCGCGGCGCAGGCGGCGAGGCACAGGGCGGTGAGCGTGGCGCGACGGAGCATCGGCGGGGCCTCAGTTGGGGAGGGGCTGGCAGGCGGGGCAGTAGTACGAGGGTCGCCCGGCGAGGACCGCGCGAGCGATTATGGCACCGCAAAAGGAGCACGGCGAGCCGGCCTTGCCGTAGGCGAGGAAGGCGTTGTCGCCGCCCTCGTTGACGTAGGCGACCTCGTCGCCGTCCTCGGCCTCGAGGGTGGCGGCGATGTGATCGAGGGCCGCGGCGGCCAGCGCGTCCCAGGCGCCGTCGGGGACGGCGTCGAGCGGGGTGTGGGGGTGAAGGCGGGCGCGGTGGCACGCCTCGACGACGCAGATGTTGCCGAGCCCGGCCACCCTGCCCTGCTCGAGCAGGCGCTGCTTGAGGGGGGCGCGGCCGCCGCCGAGGCGGGCGCGCAGGGTGGCGCCGGTCAGGCCGTCGAGGAGCGGGTCGGGGCCGAGGGCGCGGGCGGTCGGGTGATCCTCGGGGCGACCGCGGAGGATCGTGGTGCGGCCCAGGCGGCGAGCGTCGACGAGGCCGACGACGCCTCCGTCGTCGAGGGTCAGGGTCAGGCGGACGAAGCGCCGATCGCCGGGGGCGTGGACCCACTTGCCGGTCATCCCGAGGTGGCTCAAGACGCCGAGGTCGCCGTCGAGCTCGCCGAGGAGCAGCTTGCCGCGGCGCCGCCAGGCGCGGACCCTGCGGCCGACGAGGGCCTCGGGGTCGCCGTCGAGGCGGCCCTGGTCCGGCGCGTCGACCCGGACGACGGTCCGCCCGACGGTCCACCGCGTCAGGTTGCGGCGCACGATCTCGACCTCGGGGAGCTCAGGCATCGCGCCCGTCTACCGCGTCGGCGGGGCCGGAGGCAATGATCGGATGCGCTCGCTACGCGGCGCCTTCGTGTCGACGATCGGGTGCGCTCGCTATGCGGCGCCTTCGTGGAACGCCTCACCCCTCCCACCGTGGGCTTCGCAGGCTCAGCCCACGGCGGGAACCCTCGGGGTGAGGCGTTCCAGGCGCCGCGCCGCTCGCTTTCCCCAACCGCCTT
>PHBI01000170.1:22375-25536 GCA_002841945.1 Deltaproteobacteria bacterium HGW-Deltaproteobacteria-14 | reverse complement strand
GTCGTCGCGGTCGGTCGCCAGGGTGCGCGCCACGATGGCCAGGACCTCCGGGTGCGCGGTGAGCGCCGGTCGCAGCAGGGCCGGGTCCGGGTAGGCGCCCGCGAGGTGCGCCTTGAGGTAGCCCACGAGCCCGCTCGCTTCGAAGGGCGCGCGGCCGGTGAGCAGCTCGTAGAAGACGCAGCCGAAGCTGTACAGATCGGCGCGCCCGTCGATGTCGCGCTTCTGGTTCCACTGCTCGGGCGACATATAGGGCGCCGAGCCGAGGAGCCGCCCCGACTGCGTGCCGGCCTCGTCGCCGTCGTCGAGGAGCTTGGCGAGCCCGAAGTCGACGAGCTTGACGAGCTCGCGGTCGAGCACCCGCGCGACCATCACGTTGGACGGCTTGACGTCGCGGTGCGCGATCTGGTGCTCGTGGGCGTAGGCGAGGCCCTCGGCGATCTGCGCCGCGAGCGTCACCGCGCGCCCGACCTCGAGCGGCGCCTCGGTCGCCAGCAGCGCCTGCAGGGTCCGCCCGGCGACGAGCTCCATGGCGAGGAACGGGCGCCCGTCGGCGTCCCGGCCGTGGGTGTAGATGTGGACGATGTTGGGGTGGGACAGCCGGCTCAGCGCGGCGGCCTCGCGCTCGAAGCGGCCGATCCGCTCGGCGTCGAGCGCGTCCTGCGGCAGCAGCTTGATCGCCACCCGGCGGCCCGTCGACCGCTGCAGCGCGGCGCGCACCGAGCCCATCCCGCCGCGCCCGAGGAGCTCCTCGAGCGCGAAGTCGTCGGTCAGCCGCACGCCCATCACGCCCCCTCGGGGGTGAATTGCCGTCGCGGCGCCGGGCTGGCTATAGTCGCGCGCAGATGTGGCATCGACTTCTTCTATATCTCGGGGTCGCCCTGGCGATCCAGTCACCAGCGCCGTCTGGCGCGGCGACCCCGGACGACGACGCCGCGGTGGTCACGTTCAACGCGCGGGTCGATGACGCCATCGCGCTGCGGGACGCCGGGGACGACGCGGGGGCGCTGGCGGCGTTCGACGAGGCCCTGCGCGCGATCCGCGACCGCAGCGGGCCGGTCTTCGACAAGGGGCGCGGCGTCGTCCGCTACCACGAGGCGCAGCTGTTGGTGGCGCTCGAGCGCTACGGGGAGGCCCGCGCGATGCTGACCCTGCTGCGCGACAGCCCCGGGCTCGAGCCGGCCGAGCGCGACACCGTGGCCGCCCGGCTCGCCGAGGTGGAGGCGACCCTCGCATCACAGGCGGCGGCGCGGCCCGGGCGGCTCCGGATCACGGCCGTCGGGGTCCCGGCCGACGTCCACGTCGCCGTCGCGGTCGCCGGGGTCACGGTCGGCCGGGCGCCGGTCGCGATCGAGCGTCCCGCCGGGCGCTATCCCGTCGAGCTGAACGCCGAGGGCTATCTGCCAGCGCGAGACGAGGTCGCGCTGGCCGCCGGGGCCGAGGTCTCACGGACCCTGCGCCTGCTGCCGGTCGACGCCGACGCGACCCTGGAGATCGCCGGCTGGACGACCTTCGGCGCGGGGCTCGCGCTCCTCGTCGGGGCCGCGGCGCTCCACCTCGACGCCGCCGCCGAGCTCGACCGCGCGACCGCGGAGGGGATCCCCTACGCGACGGCCTTGACGCACCGCAACACGGGCCGTGATGAAGCAACCGCGGCCTATGTGATGTATGGCGTGGGCGCTGCAGCGAGCGTCGCCGGGCTCGTCCTCCTGGTCGTCGACGCTGGCGACGCGCCGGCGCGCGCGGAGCTGAACGGGGTGAACGTCGGCGTCGGCCCCGGGACGGTGGTCGTCGGGGGGCGCTTCTGATGCGCGACGCGCTGGTGGTGCTCATGGGGATGAGCTGGGCGGTCGGCGGCTGCCTCGAGGTGCCGAGCCTCGACGCGAGCGGGCGCTACAGCTGCGCCGAGGACGCCGACTGTCCGCCCGGCTGGACGTGCTGGACCCGCACCGACGGGAGCCAGCGGTGCCTCGATCACGTCGACTGCGCCTCGCCGTCCGCCGTCGCCTGCGACGACGGCGAGGCCTGCACCGCGGACGCCTGTGACATGGACACGGCGACCTGCGTCCACGCCGTCGCGGTCGGGGCGGCCTGTGCGCCGGGGGGCTGCGACGCGGCCGCGGTCTACACCCCGCCGTCGGTCTGCGACGCTGGCGGGGCCTGCGTCGGCGTCGCCGCCGAGGCGTGCGACGACGGCGACGGCTGCACGGCCGACCTGTGCGACGCGGACCGCGGGGGCTGCCTGCACGTGCCCGATCTGAGCCTCGGGTGCGGGGTCGCGGGGACCTGGCGCGGGATCTTCACCCGCATCGACAACCACGGCTCGCGCGACTTCCGGGTCTTCCCGATGCAGCTCGAGCTCGACGCCGACGGCCCCGCCGTGTGGCGCTACGAGAGCGGCCCGGGGGTCCTCGGGGGCCCGAGCGCCATCGACGTGACGGTGCTCGCGAGCGGCGAGATGCTCATCTTGGACCTCGACACCGCGCTGTGGCTGAACGTCGCCCCGACCCGCGAGGTGATCGCCGGCTGGGACTTCGGCAGCGTGGGGCCGGTCTTCTTCGTGCGCGCGCCGGCCGCGGCGCCGCCACCGGACGGCCTCGCGGGGCGCTGGCGGGCCCTCCTGGTGGAGCGGCGCGACGACCCCGACGTCGTGCGCTCGCGCATGTTCGACACCCACGTGGGGCCGCTCGAGCTGGTCGACAACGGCGAGACGGCCTGCATCGCGAGCGGCGGCGCGGCGCTGGGGCCGGCGGCGCCGCCGGCCGATCCCGCGCCGTGGGCCATCCTCGGCGGCGCCTGCGCGGCCCTCGACGCCGAAGGGGGCTTCACCTTCCAGCACCGGGTCGACCTCGGCGGCGACGCCCCGCGGCGCGAGCGGTGGCGCGGCTGGCTCACCGCGGCGCGGGACGTGGCGGTGGCGGTGCGCGAGGTCGACGACGGCGCCGGGGGCTTCGCGAAGGCCTCGGGGTTCGTCTTCCTCGTCCGCACCAGCGCCGAGATGCCGCCCGACGCCCTCGAGGGGCGTTACGCCTACGCCCACGCCGCACACAACGTCATCAACGACGCGACGCGCTACTGCTGGGGGCAGGCGCGCTTCGGCGGCGGTGACGTCGAAGGCGGCCTCGAGCTCTGCAACAACACCGGCGAGAGCTGCGAGTGGCGGG
>PHBI01000170.1:0-22346 GCA_002841945.1 Deltaproteobacteria bacterium HGW-Deltaproteobacteria-14 | reverse complement strand
TCGCGGAGATCACCGCCGGGGACGTCGCGACGGCCCCCGACGGCGCGGTCACGGCGCGCATCTTCGCCGGGGCGGCCGTGAAGGACCTCGCGGGCCAGGCGGCTCCGCTGTTGCCCGCGATCCAGGCGTCCCCGCTGGTCATCGCCCAGCGGGTCAAGACGCAGTCCGAGACCGCGCCGCCGCTCGCGTTCGCCGGCGACCTCGAGATCCTCGTCTGGCAGCCCCCCGGCGTCGCCCCGCGCGAGGCCCCGCTCTACACCCGCGATGACGAGACGCCGTGGTGCCCGCCGCGCTGACGGTCGGGGTCATCCGCCTCGTGAGGTGACCGGTCGCAGAACCGTCACTATGCTTGCGAACACCCCGGGCGCCACCCAGCAGCGCGCGCCGGAGCCAGGAGGCGCATGGATCCCATCGATCGCCGGAAGTTCTTCGAGCACACCGCCCTCGCCGCCGGCGGGGTCGCCCTCGCCGCCACCGCCGGCTGCAAGGACGCCCCGGCCGAGGGCGCCACGCCCTCCGCGGCCACCCCTGCACCCGCGCCGAGCCCGCCACCGCCGCTGCCGAGCGTGCGCGTGAGCCCGCTCGGGACCCCGTGGCAGACCCTCGACCCGTTCCTCTTCTGCATGCACCACCGCGACGCCTACCCCAAGGGCGACGCGCGCATGGCGCCCGCCGCGTCGCTGGCGGGCCGGCAGATCGGGCAGGACTTCTCCGCCCGCGACGGCTGGTCGATGTACCACGGCGACGTCGTGCCGGGCTTCCCGCGCCACCCCCACCGCGGCTTCGAGACCGTCACCATCAGCCGCTCGGGCTTCATCGACCACGCCGACTCCCTCGGCGCCACCGCGCGCTACGGCGGCGGCGACGTCCAGTGGCTCACCGCCGGCGGCGGCATCGTCCACGCGGAGATGTTCCCGCTTCGCGACAGCGAAGCAGATAACCCGCTGGAGCTGTTTCAGATTTGGCTCAATCTCCCGCAAGCGCACAAGATGGTGGCGCCGTACTTCAAGATGCTGTGGCGGGAGGGGGTCCCGGTCCACCGCTTCACCGATGAAGCGGGGCGGGTGACGGAGGTGATCACGGTCGCGGGCGCCCTCGAGGGGCGGGCCCCCGGGGCGCCGCCGCCGGACTCGTGGGCCGCGAGTGAGGACGCCGAGGTCGCGATCTGGACGCTGAACCTCGAGCCCGGCGCGCGCTGGACCCTGCCGCCGGCGTCGCCCGGGGTGACGCGGGCGCTGTACGTCTTCCGCGGCGACGCGCTCGAGGTCGCGGGCGTGTCGGTGGCGCCGGGCAACCGGGCGGTCATCGACGCCCAGCACCCGGCGCCGCTGGTCTCCGGGGCCGAGCGCTGCGAGGCGCTGCTGCTCCAGGGGCGCCCCATCGGCGAGCCGGTCGTCAGCTACGGGCCGTTCGTGATGAACACCCGCGAGGAGATCCAGCAGGCCTATGCCGACTACCGCCGCGACGGCTTCGGCGGCTGGCCGTGGCCGTCGGACGCGCCGGTCCACCCCCGCGCGCGCGAGCGCTTCGCCGTCCACGCCGACGGCGCCGAGGACGTCCCCGCCTGAGCCTGCGGGCCCCTACCTACCGGACGTAGTAGGCGTGCAGGCCCTGGTTGTGGATGGCGGAGTTCTTGTACGCGCCGGTGGGGCTGTAGGAGGAGATGCAGTTGTAGCCCCACATCGTGTCGCCCCCGTTGGTCGGCCAGCTGTTGTTGGTCGTCACGCCGCCGCCGCCGTCGTCGCAGGTGTGGCCGCTCGCGAAGTAGGAGCCGCCGCCCGCGCAGCCGTTGTCGTTGGCGCCGTCGCCGGCGAAGTAGACCAGCTTGCCCTGCCACTGGCCGGCGTCGGTAGGGCGCAGCAGCTGGCAGGCGTTGGAGGCCAGGTTGTAGGTCGACAGCGGGTCGTCGCCGATCCAGAAGCCCGTGTAGCTGCGCGCGGCGTCGTCCCACTGCGGATCGTCGAGGTAGAAGCCGAGCTCGCTGTAGTCGAGCAGGGCGGCGACCGCCGGGGACATCGCGGCCTGGGAGCTGGGCTGCGGGACGAGCGCGCCGGCCACGGCGTGCCAGGTGCCGGTGAGGAACGTGCGATCGACGCCCTGGTTGTAGCCGACCAGCGTCCACCCCCCGTCGTCGGTCGTCATGTCGCACCAGACGTCGAAGGCCGGGGCGCCCACGCCGGGGCCGTCGGGGTCGATGGCGTAGGCGCCGTCGCCGGTGGAGCCGCCGGCGGCCAGGACGGCCTTGCAGCTCTTCATGGGGCAGTCGCTCTGGCCGGCGCCGCAAGCCGCCGTGTCGCAGGTCGCGCCGGTCCACGACCCGGTGCAGGTGCAGGTGTTCGGCCCGGTGCAGGCGCCGCCGTTGAGGCAGGGCGCGGCGCAGACGGGGGCGGGCGGCGCGCCGGGGGCGAAGGCGTAGCCAAAGGACGTCGCGCCGGTGGCGGTCGTCTCGGTGTAGTCGGTCTGGACGCTGGTGGTCCCGTCGAAGCTCAGGGGTTCGGAGGCGCAGGTCCCGAGCGGCACGTCCCACGCGACGTAGGGATAGACCGCGCCGCGGCTGACGACGCCTCCGACGAGGCCGTCGCGGGCGTCGTTCGGGTTGTCCGCGGTCGCCCCGGTCCGGAGCACGCAGTCCCCGATGCCGGCCTTCACGCCGAGCGCCACGTTCCAGTAGACCTTGTGGGCCGCGCCGCCCTCGCTCTGCAGCAGCTCGTCGCCCCGGTAGACGG
Source organism: Deltaproteobacteria bacterium HGW-Deltaproteobacteria-14 (assembly GCA_002841945.1). Taxonomy (GTDB): domain Bacteria; phylum Myxococcota_A; class UBA9042; order PHBI01; family PHBI01; genus PHBI01. The sequence goes on along the minus strand of PHBI01000170.1, from coordinate 19,620 downwards.
CGATCTGGAAGAGGTAGGTGTCGGCCTGGGCGGGCGCGGGATCGATCACCGCGTCGCAGCTCGCCATGTCGCCCGCGTCGCACTGGTTGCCCGGCGTGGCGCCGGCGGGGTTGACGCTGAAGTCGGCGACGAACCCGCTCGTGGGCGAGGTGCAGTCGAACGCGAGGTCGTTCATGTACAGGGTCGTGGCGTCGGTGGCGTCGGTGCCGGCGGTACACGCGAACCCGAGCACCATGGTGCGTCCGCGGCCGTCGCCCGCCGTGAAGAGGAGGTCGATGTCCTCTCCGTCGTCGCAGGCGTCGTTGGCGTTGGCGTCGTCGCAGCAGTCGAACTTGGCCGAGCAGAAGATGTCGCTGAAGTTGACGGCGATGTCGAAGAAGCCCTGCCGCGCCGGGCGCATCAGCGCCACGTCGAACGCCACCGCGACGTCGCTGTTGGCGAGGCAGTCCACCTCGCGGGTCAGCGCGGCGCTGGCGGTCGGGTTCTGAAACGCCAGCGGCGCGCCGGTGAAGGTCACGGCGCCCACGCCGTCGGTGGCTCCCCGGTTGAAGCTCCCGGGGTCGGTCACGGCGGCCCCGTAGACGCCCACGACCCAGACGCGGACGGTGTTCGGGTTCGACGCCGCGTCGCAGGTCCCGACGTAGCTCGCCGAGCCGGCGCCGTCCCCGTAGCGCGACGAGGACACCCGCCGCTGCCACACCGTCTCGGGCGTGCTGGCGCCGTTGACGACCTCGAGATCCCACACGACGTCGCCCACCCCGACCAGGTTCAGCGGCGCGACGTCGATCGCCAGGCGCGCCCCCGGGGCGTCGGTGCTCTCGCTTGTGCAGTGCGCCAGCAGCAGCGCGACCAACAGGCCTAGCGTCCGAGGGGCGAGTGTCGGCATGGGGCTTCCGTGGATGGGCGGCGGCGGTGGTCGGGTCGCACGAGAGGGGACCCGCTTGCGAATTCTATCATGCTGCAGTGCAGCGTCAATCACCGCGTGCCCGAGCTCCCGAGTGGTCCGCCCGCCGCGCTTCTGGTAGAAGCGGCCGACGAGACCCCGGAGCACCCCGTGATCAACGGCGCCCACATCACCTCGCACAGCGCCGACGCCGAGGCGGAGCTTTGATCCACCTCCTCGCCGTCTCGCTCCTGTGGGCGGTCTCCTTCGGCCTCATCAAGGGGCAGCTCGCCGGGACGGACCCCACCGCCGTCGCGGCGGTGCGCCTGGCCGTCTCGCTGCTGGTCTTCCTGCCGCTGCTGCGCCCCCGCGCGACCCCGGCGCGGGTCGCGACGCAATACGCCGCCATCGGAGCGGTCCAGTTCGGGCTGATGTACGTCCTGTACATCGCGGCGTACGCCGACCTGGCGGCCCACGAGGTCGCCCTCTTCACGGTGCTGACGCCGCTCTGGGTGGCGCTGGTCGACGACGCGCTGACCCGCCGCTTCTCCCCGTGGACCTTCGCGGCGGCGTCCCTGGCGGTGGTCGGCGCCGCGGTCGTCAAGTGGGCCGACGTCGCGAGCCCCGGGCTCGTCCGGGGCTTCCTGCTCGTGCAGGCCTCGAACCTCTGCTTCGCGGTCGGGCAGGTGCTCTATCGCCGGCTGCGCCGGCGCCACCCGACCCCGGCCGATCACGCCGTCTTCGCCTGGCTCTACCTCGGCGGCGTCGGCGCCGCCGGGGGGCTGTCGCTGCTCCTGTCCCCGCCGGGCGCCTTCAGCTTCAGCGGCGAGCAGTGGGGCGTGCTGCTCTACCTCGGCGCCATCGCCACCGGGGTCGGCTTCTACGGCTGGAACCTCGGCGCGACCCGGGTCGACACCGCCACGCTCGCGGTCTTCAACAACCTCAAGATCCCGCTGGCCGTCCTCGTCAGCCTCATCGTCTTCGGCGAACACCTCGCGTCCCCGGTCCGCTTCGTCCTCGGCAGCGCCGTCATCGCCCTCGCCCTCGTCGGCCACCGCCTCGGCGCGGCTCGGCGGCTCCCGATCTGATTTGACCCGGCCGCGCGACACGATGCGGCGTGTGTGCCTCTATGTGCCGCGAACTCGGTCGCCCGGTCGGCGCCATCGGAATCGAACGCCGCCCGCGAGGCCCGATGTTTCCTCGGGCCTGGGTTCGGCCCCGGCGGTAACCCTCCAGGATGGGCGCCTGGCCGGGATCGCCGGCCAAATTGGCGCCGTGTCAATAAAGCCGGCGCCCTTGTCACTTTAGCTTTCGGGCCTACAGGATGCGTTGCCAAGCGCGGGCGAGCCGCGCAGCACACGCACCGAAACATCAGGAAGGGGAACCATGGGCATCTTCGACAAGGTCAAGGACACGGCAAAGGGCGTCGCGGGCAAGGTCGGCGACGCGGCCAAGGGCATGACCGACGTAGTCACCGGCAAGGGCGCCGAGGTCACGCTGGCCTACCAGGGCGCGCTGGCGCCGGGCGGGAACGTCGCGATCACGCTGACGGTCAAGTCGACCGGCAAGGCCGTCAAGGCCAGCGGCGCGGTCATCGACCTCTACGGCGAGGACGATCCCGATGAGAACGTGCTCGAGAAGGCGCGCGAGCTCGTGATGCGCGACAAGGGCCCCAAGCACGCCCTGCCGCTGAGCGGCGAGTTCGTCGTCGAGGCCGGCCAGACCAAGGTGATCAAGGGCCACGTCACCCTCCCCGCCGAGCTCTCCAAGGATCTGACCTGGATGATCCGCGGGCGCGTCGAGGCCTTCGGCAACGACCCCGACACCGGCTGGATGAAGTACACCGTCTGACCGACCCGACCCGCGCGAGGGCTGCGCCGCAGCCCGACGCCGGGCCGAAGAACGGAGAAGGCGACCGGCCCCGTCGGGGTCGGTCGCCTTCGCTCGTCACGGGGCGCGGCTCAAACCGGCGTCACAGGCGGAGGTCGATCATCACGGTCGTGTTGCCCCCGCTCGCGGGGAAGGCCCAGGACTGGAGCTTCGCCTTCAGCTGCGCGAGGGCGGCCGCCGTCATCGTGCCGGACTTCAGGGTGACGCTGGTCACCTTGCCGCTGGCGTCGACGGCAAACGCCACGCGGGCGCGGCCGTGCCAGCCGATGCCGGCCGCGAGCGACCTCACGTTGGCCTGGACCACCGCGTTGACCGCCGCCCGGCTCAGGGCGCCGGTCACCAGCAGGAGCCGCGCGCTGACCGGCGCGGCGCCGGTCGGGGCCTCCGCCTCGACGGGAGCCGGCTCGGGGGCGGCCTCTGCGCCGTTGTCGGAGGAGCGCTCGGCGCGGCGCACCGGGGCCATCTTGTACATGCGGCCCCCACCGCCCGAGCCGTAGCCGGACACGCTCGCGGTCGGCGGCGGGACGGCGAGGTCGCTCACCCCGGCGGGCAGCGGCAGCGGCTGGTTGACGGTGGTCGTCTTGCCGCCGGCGTTGCGCACCTGCTGGTCGACCGCGATGAAGCTCGTGTAGGCGGTCATCAGGCCGTACTTCAGGCCGAGGTCGGTGATCTCGGTCACCCGCGCGTCGTCCTGGCGGAGGTTGTTGAGGTCGCCGAGGGTCGCGATCCGCGCCCGCGCCCACAGGTAGCGCAGCGCCAGGTTCGCCGGGGCCGGCGTCGCCGCGGCGACGTCGAGGCGCTGTGACCACTGGCCCTTGCCGGTGAGGCCGCTGACGGTGATCGTCCCCCTCGGGGTGCCCTTGTACCGGCCGAAGACGACGACCGGCCGCGAGGCGAAGAGGTCCGGGTAGCTGCTCGGCTCGACGTCGTAGGCGTTGAAGCCGGCGAAGGCGACCTTCACCCGGGTCAGCGCCGGCGCCTCGATGTAGCGGGTGAAGGCCGCGGCCTTCTCGACCGCGTCGTCGCCGTTCATCACGAAGAAGGGCTCGCCCTGGCCGACCCGCGCCATCCCCTCGATGAGGTGGCGGTTCACCGACGACCCGATGCCGAAGGAGAACAGGTTGGCCTTGTCGAGGTTGCCGCGGATGAGCTCGAAGGCCTGCGGCTCGACCGAGACGTAGCCGTCGGTGACGACGACGAAGGTGCGGGCGTAGTCGTCGGCGGTCGGCAGCCCGAAGGCCGTCTGCAGCGCGCCGAGGAGCTGCGTGCCGCCGCCCCCGCGCATCGACTTCAGCATCTCGCGGGCGGCGTCCATGTTGGCGGGGGTCGCGAGCATGCTCTCCTTGGCCAGGACCGCCGAGCCGCCCGAGAAGAAGACGATGTTGAAGCGGTCCTGGGGCTGCAGCCCGGTGAACAGCCCCTCCATCACCTTCTTGGCGGTGTCGAGCGGGAAGCCGTGCATCGACCCCGAGACGTCGAGGACGAAGACGTACTCGCGCTTGGGCATCTCCGACGGGGCGACGGTCGCGGGCGGCTGCACCATCGCCAGGAAGTAGCCGTCCTCACCGTTGTGCTCGGGGTAGAGGAGCAGCCCCGACTGGATGGCCTTGCCGGCGAGCTGGTAGCGCAGCACGAAGTCGCGGGTGCCGGCGTCCTCGCCGGTCGTCAGCGTCAGGTCGGCGACGTCGCGCAGCGCGCTGAACTTGGCGCTGGTCTTGTGGGAGTCGGACGCGATGCGCTGGATCGGCAGCCCGGCGGCGACGTGGACCGACATGTCCCAGGCGTAGGACGGCGCCACGCCCTCGTGGGTCGTGGGCTGCGCGGTCCAGGTCTGGTCGGAGGTGTCCTCGCCGGTGTAGCGCGGGCCGACGACCGCCGGGTAGACGAACTCGTAGGTGCCGGCGGTGGGCACGAGGAGCTCGGTGTAGTCGAGCTCGACGGTGATGCGGTCGCCGGGGAGGATGTTGGCGACGTTCATCTGGAAGACGTTGGGCCGCTGCTGCTCGAGGAGGCTCGCGCTCTTGCCGGCGGCCTTGGCGTCCTCGTACATCTTGCGGGCGTCGGCCTTCTTCTGGATCTCGGCGACGATGGTGCGGTCGCCGACGGTCATGCGCATCCCGAAGACCGCCGCGCGCGACGAGCCGGGGAACACGTAGATCGCCTCGAGGACGTCGTCGCCCGAGTTCTTGTAGACCTGGGTGACCTTGACCTTGGCGATGGTGCCGGCGATGGCGACGTCGGCGCGGGTCGACTCGAGGGGCATCGTGTCGACGCCGGGCTTGGCGCCCTTCACGACGAAGTAGGGCGACTGCGAGCGGTCGAGGTCCTCGGCGGGGGAGCCGCTGCGTGCGGACGCCGCGTAGGGCAGGGCGGTCGCGAGGGCGAGCGCGGTGAAGAGCGTGGCGAAGCGCATGGTTCCTCCGGGGTTGCGGTAACTCGGGCTGAGACGCCTTTCCGGAAGAAACGATCTACCCGGGGGCGATTTCACGGCCCATGCGCCCGATGGGCACGGTGGGGTCGCGGGTCACGCGCCAGAAGTACCAGGTCGAGAAGGCGAAGCTGACGGTGCAGATGACCGCCGTGACGTAGCTGAAGGCGTGGAAGAACTCGAGCCACGACAGCTCCGGCGACGCGAAGTCCTTGAAGAACACGACGATGACGTAGCCGAGGTAGCCGACGGCGTCGGTCACGTAGATCATGAAGCCGGCGGTGGCGACGAAGCCGACGGCGGCGATGAGCCGGTCGAACAGCATGCAGCCGAACGGGACGTAGGCCAGATACAGGCCGAGGCCGACCAGGATCATCCACGCGGCGGGGCCGATGAGGCCGGCGGCGTGGCCCAGGGTGGCGAGGCCGACGAGGGCCGTCCCGAAGGCCATCAGCAGGTGTACGGCGACCAGCGCGGTGCGGTTCGAGCGGATGCGATAGAGGAACGCCAGCGCGATCAGGACGCCGGCGGCGACCGGCAGCTCGCTCACGCTCATGATCTCTGGCTGGCCCGAATACCCCAGTGAGTTCCAGATGTTGACGGCGAAGTCGTCGCGCACGCTGCGGTAGGCGGTCAGGAAGAAGTACAGCGCCGTGAGGGCCAAGAGCCCCGGCCAGTAGGCCTTCAAGAAGCGGGTCCGCCGCGCGCGGTCCATCGGCTCGCGCCTGGTCCGCATGGCCTCGTCCTCGGCCGTCGGCTTCGGCATGTGCGTGAGCAGCCACACGAAGACCAGCATCGCCGGGAAGAACAAGAGGCCCACGACCACCGGCATGGCCTGCTCGCTGACCCCCCAGTCCACCATCACCCAGCGGCCGATGGTCTTCACGACGCCGCTCGCGACGATATAGCTCGCCGACAGGCCGGCGCCGAGGATCTCCGAGACGCGCCGCCCCTCGAGGAAGCCGTACACGAGCCCCCACACCATCCCGAGCGGGATCCCGTTGAGGAACAGGAAGATGGCGCTGTACGGGTGCGGGGTGATGGCGAACATCCCCAGCGACGCCTCGGCGAAGACGATGAGCGCGACGATGGTGAAGCCGCGGCGGGCCCCCGACATCTCGCTCACGACCTTGATGCCGATGAACTTCGACAGCATGTAGCCGATCACCTGGGAGACGACGAGGAACTCCTTGAGGTTGATCGGCGGCAGGAGCGGCAGCTCGACGTCCAGCCCGGTGAACGTCCCGGCCGTGAACGGCTTGCGGAACGCGTACATGCAGAAGTACGTCGAGAACGCCGCGATGATGGCGTAGGCCGAGAAGACGCCGGGGTGAGCCCGGGTCAGCCAGCGCGTGACGCGGCTCTCCTGGGGCGCGGCCGGCGCCTCAGGCACGCGGGGCGCTCCGCCGGCGGCGCAGCGCCAACAGGGCGAGGAGGCCGAGCGAGCCGAGGAGGGGGGCGGTCAGCGGCCCGCCCGCGCAGCCGCTCGTCTTCTTCGTCGCCTCGGGGGCGGCGGGGGGCGCCGGGGGCGCCGGGGTGGCGGCCGCGGGCTCGGCGGGGGGCGCCGGCGTCGGCTGGGGAGGCGCGGTCGGGGGCGCGGGGATCACCGTGGTCGGCGCGCTGGGATCGACCGCCGGGGCTTCGGGGACCGCGGGCACCGGGGTCGGCGCGGGCGGCTCGGCCGGGGTCGGGGGCGGCTCGGGCGGCGCCGGGGTCGGCTCGGCCGGCGTCGGGACGACCTCCTCACCGGGCGCGGGGCCGACCGGCTTGCCGGTGCCCTGCTTGCGGCACCAGACCTCGGTCCAGACCGAGGCCCCGCCGGTGCTGCAGCGCTTGCCGTAGCCCGCCTCGCCGTAGAGCTTCTCGCACTTGTCGCGCTCGCCGTGGTAGGTGCCGCAGGCGACGCACTCCTCGCCCTCCTGCTGCTGCTTGTCGACGGTGCACTGCTCGACGTAGCCCGGCGGCGGCGGGACGTCGGCGAGCGCCGGGGAGGACAGGGCGATCAGGGAGAGGGCGGCGAGGGCGGCGCGCGTCATGGGGGCTCCTGGGTCGGGGCTGAAGTCCGACGATACTCGGTCAGGATTCGGCGGACGTCCATGCCACCCGCGCAACGTCTTCGCAACACCCGGCTGACAGGCGGCGCGCAGCGCTCAGGGGCACCCCTCGGCGTCCCGCACGTGCTCGACCTCGTCGAGCAGCACCGGGTCGAGGACGAGGTCGAGGAGCGCGTCGTCGTCGATGCCGAGGCTCGAGATCCCGTCCGACAGGTCGAGGTACAGCCAGGCGCGCCCCCAGATCGTGAGGATGACCCGGCGCCAGCACGGCGTGCCCAGCAGGAACTCATGCGCCGCCGCGTCGTGGAGGCGGGCGTAGCGGAGGTAGCGCTCGATGTACCAGAGGAAGGTCAGGATGCCGTCGCGCGCCGTGATGGAGAAGCCGTTGCCGATGTTGTCGCGGAACGCCCAGTCGGTCGCCAGCGAGTTGATGTACTGGACCGCCTCCTCGGCGACCATGTTGAAGCCCTGGTCGCTGCCGACCTGGACGAGGTAGGTGTCCTTGTAGAAGTCGTTCGGGAAGAGGGCGTCGTACTCGTCTTTGGTGATCTCGCTGCGCGCGAAGGTGTTGCCGAAGCGGTCGCGCGCGTCGCCGCCGTCGCAGGTGATGGCGAGGTCGGGGCGGAAGACGTAGGTGTTGCCGCCGAAGGTGCCGCGCGCGCCGTCGAGGAAGTGCCCGCACTCGTGGGTGACGGTCGACAGCCCGCCGATGAGCTTCTTGGCGGTGCTCGTGTACCCCTGGGCGAAGTACTCCACGCAGTCCTGCTGCGGATACTCAGACACGCCGTGGGCCACGAGGTACTGGCCGATCGGGTAGCGGACGGCGAGGACCTGGTCGATGAAGGCCTTGTAGTCGGCCTGGCTGTAGCCGCTGACGAGCTGTGAGATGGCCCCGGCGTCGTCGGGGAGCGCCTCGTCGTACTGGCCGTCGACGCAGCCCGGCGCGACGACCGGCGGCGGTCCCGGCGACGACGTGTCCTGCGCCACGGCGGTGTCCTGCGCGACGGCGGTGTCCTGCGCGACGGCGGTGTCCTGCGCGACGGCGGTGTCCTGCGCGGCGGCGGTGTCCTGCGCGACGGCGGTGTCCTGCGCGACGGCGGTGTCCCCGGCGACGGCGTCCTGCCCGCCGACCAGGATCCCGCTGTCCTGGACTACGTCAGCGGCGCCCGCGCCGCCGTCGTCGCCACACCCCGCGCCCGCGCCGCCGGTCGCGACGGCGACCGCCACCAGCCCGAACCCGATCCACCTGAACCCGTCCATCTTCGCCCTCCGCCCGGCCCGTGCTGCGGTGCACCATGCTGGTGGTGCGCCTCGGGGACGGCCCACGGTAGCAGCACCGCGCGCTGCGCGCCTCGAAAAAGCGCCGCGCTCACGCATCGCAACCCGGCGCCTATGTTGATGTGCGTCAATATGCCGGCCGCACGGGGTGATATGCCACTCGGGGAGCGCTGTGAAAAACTCTCGCACGAACCCGCCCCCGCCTTGACGGAGGTCGAAAATCAGCAAAGAGTGAGGGCGCTTAGACCATCCTTGTCGCTCCCCGTCACGCGCTGCGGACAAGGCCGTCTCGTCGCCTGCGGGACCTGTGACGTGTGCCACGCCACCGAGGCACGACGCTGTGTTCCGCGCGGTCCCACCGCGAGCCAAGAGAGGTCTCCGTGCACGCCCTCGAACCAGACCGATCCTCCCTCGAGGCGGCCGTACGCGAGCTGCAGGTCGAGGTGTCGCGGCTCACGGAGAGGGTCGCCGTCCTCGAGCGTCGCCAGGCGCCCGCGACCGCTCCAGCGGCCGCCTCCGCCGCCCTCGCGGAGCCGGTCGCCCCCGCCCCGCCGCCGGGCGTCACGCGCCGGCCGGAGGCCGCACCCCGGGGGCAGCTCGACCTCTCCATGGCGGTGCGCTTCGGCCGCCTCAGCGTGGTCATGGGTGGCGCCTTCCTGCTCCGCGCGCTCACCGAGTCCGAGACCCTCACCGCGGATCTCGGCGTCGCCCTAGGGCTCGGCTACGCCCTGGTCTGGGTCGCCTTCGCCGCGCGCGCCGCCCGCCTCGGCGCGCTCTCCGACGCGACCTTCCACGGGTTCGCCGCCTCGGCCATCGCGAACCCGCTGCTGTTCGAGGCGACCACCCGCTTCGAGGCCCTCTCCGCGCCCCTCGCGGCCCTGCTCACCCTCGTCTTCGGCGGCGCTCTGCTCGCCGTGTCGTGGCGCCGCAGCCTGCGCGGCCTGGCCTGGGTCGCGGTGACCGCCGCGCTGCTGACCGCGGGCGGGCTGGTCTTTCAGACCCCCGAGCCGTGGCCGTTCATCGCCGTCCTGGTCATCTTCACCGGCGCTGCGCTGGCGCTCTCGTATCGCAAGGGCTGGGTCCCCCTGCGCTGGAGCGTCGCGCTGGTGATGAACGCGCTGATCCTCGGCGCGACCCTGGCCTTCTTCGTCGACCGGCCGGTCCTCAACCTCACCGTCCGGGAGCTCGTAGCCCTGCAGCTCCTGCTCGCCGGCACGTCCCTCGCCGTCCTGGCCTACGTCGCCCTCGCGCGCCGCCTCGAGATGGGGCTCTTCGAGATCGGCCAGGCCGCGACGAGCGTGGGGATCGCTCTCGAGCTCGCGCCGCGGGTCCTCGCGACCGAGGGCACGGGCTTCGCCGTCCCGGGCGCCATCGCCGCCGGGCTCGCCGCCCTCTGTTACGGCCTCGTGGTGCTGCGCTGGCGCTCGGATCACCTCACGAACCTGGCCGCCTACGGCGGGATCGCGTCGCTGCTCGCCGTGCAGGGGCTCTACTGGCTGCTCCCGCCCATCGCCGCGGAGTCCGCCTGGGTGCTCATCGCCCTCGCCGGCGCCTGGCTCACCCGCGACAGCGCCAACCCCGCGATGCGCGTCACCGCGGCGGCCCTCATCGCCGCCGCCGCGCTGTCCTCCGGGCTGGTTCGGGCCGTCATCTACGGCCTCGGCGCCCGCACCGGCTACGACTGGCACCCGATCACCGCCGGCGCGCTGATCGCGCTCGGCGCCGCCCTCGTCACCTACCTCGCCGTCCGTTGGCGCGCCGGCGACGAGCGCTCGGGGTGGCGCTGGACCGGGCCCGCGACCGCGCTGCTGATCGTCTTCGCGTGGGGCGCCGGCGCCGTCTTGACGGTGATCCTCGCGCCGCCGGTCGCCAAGGTCGACACCTCCGCCGTCGACCCTGGCGCCCTCGCCGCCCTGCGGACCGCCGTGCTGACGGTGCTCATCTGGGTCCTCGCCTTCCTCGGCCGCACGCGCCGTCGCCCGGAGCTGCTGTGGGTCTCCTACGCGACGCTCGGCTACGCCGGCCTGAAGGTGCTGATCGAGGACCTCCCCAACGGTCGCCCCACCACGCTGTTTGTGACCTTCGTCCTCGTCGGCAGCGTCCTGATGCTCCTGCCCCGGCTCATCCGCCGGCCGGCCGCCCCCGCCCCGGCCGCGCCGTCGGGCGAGGCCCCCGAGGCCCGCGCCGTCGCCGCGCCTGCGCCCAAGACCTCGCCGACGCCTCCGTCTCCGGCCTGACGCCGTCCGCGCGATCGCGATCGTGAAATGGTCCGGGCGGACGCGGGATAGGGACCATCGAGCTCGTCGCGCGGGCTTCACCCGATTAAGAAGCCTTTACTCCGTAATCGCCGTTCCCATGCTTGTGCCCGCGTCGAGGGCGCGCCACCAGCCTGCGCCCACGACCTCGCGGGGAGCCGGCCGCCCAGAGGGGGCGCCGAGAGATGTTGTGAGGCCCGCTGGACACCATGAACCAATGAAGACATCTTCACCCACCAGCGCCGACGCTCCGGAGTCCGGCCCCATGCCCATCCAGACGCGCAAGCAGCGCGAGGCCGAGCTCGCGCGCACGAGCTTCCTCGAGGCGGCCGTCCAGGTCTTCTCCCGCAAGGGCTACCACGGCGCGACGATGGACGAGATCGCCCGCCTCGCGGGCTACTCCCCCGGCGCGATCTACCGCTACTTCCAGGGCAAGGACGACGTCCTCCTCAGCGTCCTCAAGCGCCTCGGCGAGCGCTTCACCGCGCAGACCCGCGAGGAGCCCCCGGTCAAGCTGGCCTTCGTCGATCGGCTGCGCTGGTTCGCCGTCCAGCACGTCGCCCTCGCCGACGAGCACCGCGAGTTCTTCGTGACCTTCGTGGCCCACAACCCCGCCGTCGAGTGGGACAAGACGACGCCGCTCGGCGCCGAGGCCTGCCGGTTCTTCGACGACCTCATCACCGGCATCGCCGACATCATGTCCCTCGGCATCGACGAGGGCGTCCTGCGCCCCGGGGATCCCCGCCGCCACGCCCGCATCTTCACCGCGCTGATGAAGGGCATGTCCGAGAGCTGGCCCCACGGCGAGCGCAGCACGCCGGCGGCCGAGTGGGTCGAACAGATCATCGACGTCTTCTTCCACGGCGTCGCCACGCCAAAGGAACCCTGATGCACCCCTCAAGCCCGACCGCCGCCTTGTTGTTGGCGCTCGCGACCTTCGCGGTCCCCACGGCCAAGCCCGCGGCCGCCGCACCGGTCAGCCTCGACGACGCCATCACGGCCGCCGTCACCTACGATCCCCAGGCCAAGGCCCAGCGCGCGGCCGTCGACGCCGCCCGCGCCGACCGCGCCTCGGGACGGGCCCGCTTCCTGCCGCTCTTGCGGGTCGAGGGCAACGTGCAGGTCTGGAACTCCCCGACCGACGTCTCCTTCACCGGCGGCGCCGCCGTACCCACGCTCCCGGCGCCGTCGACCCCCTACGAGGCGGTGGTCGCCGGCCTCATCGACGGCTTCTCGACCCCGACCCGGATCCGCGACCAGGTCACCGCGACCCTCAGCGCGACGGTCGTCCAGCCGCTCACGCCGCTCCTCTTCATGGGAGACACCCACGCCCTGCTCGACCTCGGCGTCGAGAGCGCGCGGATCGGGGTCGCAAGCGCCAGCCGCCAGGCGGCCCTGAACGCGGCCACCGGCTACGTCACGGTGCGCCTCGCGATGGCCCTCGAGAGCTCGGCCCGCACCCAGGTCGCCGAGCTCGACTCCCAGCTCGAGCGCCTCGACGCCCTCGTCCGCGGCGGGGTCGCCAGGGAGAGCGACCAGCTCCGCCTCCAGGTCGCCCGCGCCGCCGCCCAGCAGGACGTCATCGTCGCCGCCTCCCGGGTGCGCCTGGCCCAGGCGGCGCTGGCGACCGCGATGGGCATCGACGCCAGCGTGCCCGTCGACACCGCGCCGCTGCCCGCCATCACCTGCGTCGCCGACACCACCGACCTCGCCGAGCTCCAGCGGCGCGCGCTCGCCGAGCGCCCCGAGCTCGCCGCCGTCCGCACCGGCGCCGAGCAGGCCTCGCTCGCCGCCTCGGTCAAGGAGATGGACCTGTGGCCGAGCCTCAACGCCCTGCTCGCCTACTCCCACGTCGAGGGGCAGGGGCTCGCCGACAAGGACTCGGGCTTCATCGGCCTGGCGCTGACCTGGAACGCCTTCGAGTGGGGCGCCTCCAGCGAGGCCGTCAACGCCTCCGAGGCCCGCGCGCGGCAGGTCACCGCCCAGCTCGGCGCCGTCGAGGACGGCGTGCGCCTCCAGGTGCAGCAGGCCCAGCTCGATCTCCAGACCATCGCCGAGTCCCTCGGCGTGGCCGCCCTCGCCGAGCGCCAGGCCGCCGAGTCGCTGCGCATCGACACCGCTCGCTACGCCGCCGGCGCCGCGACGGCCACCGACGTCGTGACCGCCGAGAGCGCCCTGCGCGAGGCCCGCGACCGCCGCCTCGCCGCCGAGCACCAGTGCCTCCTCGCCAACGCGAACCTGCGGGCCGCCGTCGGCGACCCGATCACCGCCGACACCATCATCATCACCGCCACCGAGAAGGGGGATCGCCGATGAGCTCCCAGCGCCTCTCCAGCTTGCTCCTGCTCGCCCTCGTCACCGCCGCCGCCCCTGCGTGCGGCGACAAGGCCGGCGGCGTGGGGCTCCCCGACGCCCCGACGCCTGTCACCATCACCACCTCGGTCGCCGCCGGCGAGGCCGCGGAGCGCGCCGGCGATGTTGCGTTGCAGCGCAGCACATCGGCCGCTATGGACAGCATTCCAATGACAGGCTCTACCGCAGCGCACAGGCGCAGCACCCTGTCGGCCCGGGTCAGCGGGATCGTCGCCCAGGTCAACGTGCGCGAGGGCGACCGGGTCAAGGAGGGCGACGTGCTCGTGGTCTTCGACGACCGCGACGTCGCGCTGCAGGTGAAGGCGGCCGGCGCGGCCATCGCCGCGGCCCGGGTCGGGGTCGACACCGCCAAGGTCGAGGCGGACCGCGCCGAGCAGCTGGTCAAGAGCAAGGCGATCCCGTCGCAGCAGCGCGACCTGGCCTCCGCGCAGTGGCGGGGGGCGCGCGCGCAGCTCCAGCAGGCGCTCGTCGGCAAGGAGATGGCCGAGGCGCGGCTCTCGGACACCGCCATCAAGGCGCCCTACGACGCGGTCGTCATCATGCGCCACGCCAACGAGGGCGAGTACATCATGACGATGCCGCCGGGGCCGCTGGTCACCCTCGAGGAGGTCGGCGTGATCGACGTGCGGGTCGCGGTGCCGGCGTCGCGCCTCGGCGAGATCACGGTCGGGACGCCGGTCCGGGTCTCGGTCCCGTCGCGCAAGATCACCCGCGAGGGCGAGGTCACGCGGCTCATCCCGACGATGGACCCGCGCACCCGCACGGCGACCGCCATCATTGAGCTCGTGGACCCTGACGCCGCCTTGATCCCCGGCCTCTTCGCCGAGGTCCAGGTGCTGCGCGCTGCGGACGCGCCGGCCCCGGAGGTCACCCCGTGAAGCTCGCTGACGTCTCCATCAAGCGCCCGGTGCTGGCGACGGTCATGGTGGGCACCTTGGTGGTGTTCGGCATGACGTCGTACCCGCAGATCGGCGTCGACCTCTTCCCGAACATCGAGTTCCCGGTCGCCACCGTGGTGGCGGTCTACCCGGGCGCCGATCCCGAGACCATCGAGACCAAGGTGCTCGAGAAGCTCGAGGAGGCGGTCGGCTCGGTCGCCGGCATCGACTTCATGCAGGCGACCGCGCAAGAGAACGTCGGCACGGTGGTCATCCAGTTCGTGCTCGAGCGCAACGCGGCCGAGGCGGTGCAGGACATCCGCGACGCCGTGGCCGCGATCCAGGCGGATCTGCCCCCGGACCTCGATCCGCCCATCATCCAGAAGCTCGACATCGGCGCGGCGCCGATCATGACCCTCGCGGTCGGCGGCGACCTGCCTCCGCGGGAGCTGACGGCGCTGGCCAAGGACGTCGTGAAGGCGAAGCTCCAGACCCTGAGCGGGGTCGGCAGCGTGGAGCTGGTCGGCGAGAGCGAGCGCGAGGTCCACGTGTGGCTCGATCCGGGCGCGCTCGAGGAGTACCACCTCGCGGCGGGCGACGTGCTGCAGGCGCTGCAGGCGCAGAACGTCGAGATCCCCGGCGGTCGCCTCAACGCCCCCGGGGTCGAGTGGTCGGTCAAGACCCGCGGCCAGGTGAAGTCCGCCGACGAGCTCGGCGACATCATCATCACCTCGGCGGCCGGCGCGCCGATCCGCATCAGCGACGTGGCGCGGATCGAGGACGGTCAGGAGGAGCTGCGCTCGGTCGCGACGCTCAACGGGCAGAGCGCCATCGGGCTGACGGTGCGCAAGAGCTCCGGCTCGAACACCGTCGAGGTCGCCGAGCGCGTCCACGAGGCGGTGCGGGAGCTGCAGAAGCAGGTGCCGGCGGGGGTCACCATCTCGACCCCGCTCGACAACTCCACGTTCATCGAGGCGTCGATCGGCTCGGTGCGCTTCGACCTGGCCTTCGGCGCCCTGCTCGCGGTCATCATCATCCTGTTCTTCCTGCAC
This sequence comes from Deltaproteobacteria bacterium HGW-Deltaproteobacteria-14, assembly GCA_002841945.1. GTDB lineage: Bacteria > Myxococcota_A > UBA9042 > PHBI01 > PHBI01 > PHBI01. Next base: position 4,529 of record PHBI01000170.1, on the reverse strand, counting down.
GACTGGCGCGCGACCCTGGTGAGCGCGCTGGCCCTGCCGGCCTCGGTCATCGCGACCTTCGCGTTCATCAACGCGATGGGCTTCACCTTCAACAACATGACGATGTTGGCGCTGACGCTGTCGATCGGCATGTTGATCGACGACGCGATCGTGGTGATCGAGAACATCCACCGCCACCTGGAGATGGGCAAGGAGCCCAAGCAGGCGGCGCGGGAGGCGACCGCGGAGATCGGGCTCGCCGTCATGGCGACGACGGCGGCCATCATCGCGGTGTTCCTGCCGGTGGCGGTGATGAAGGGCATCGTGGGGCGGTTCTTCCTGCAGTTCGGCCTGACGGTCGTGTTCGCGGTGGCGGTCTCGCTGTTCGTGGCCTTCACCATCACGCCGGCGTACGCGGCGCGGATCCTCAGGCGCGACGACGAGAAGCGCAAAAACCCCCTGGCGCGCGCCATCGAGTGGTTCCTCGGGGGCATCGAGCGCGCCTATCGGGCGACCCTCGGGGCGGCGCTGCGCCACCCGGTCATCACCATGGTGGTCGCGACCGGGATCTTCATCGGCAGCATGTCGCTGGCGGCGCAGCTCAAGGGCGAGTTCCTGCCGCCGGAGGACCGGGGCGAGTTCGTGGTGCGCGTGGAGCTGCCGCAGGGCACGGACCTGCCGACGACGCGGGCCTATATCGCGGAGCTGGGCGAGCAGATCCGCGCGGTGCCGGGCATCGCGTCGACCTTCACGAGCATCGGCGGCGGCACCCAGGGTGAGGTGCACACCGGCCTCATCCAGGTGAACTCGGTGCCGAAGCAGGAGCGCTCGTTCACCCAGACCAACGTGATGGCGTTCGTCCGCGGGATGGTGAAGGCGCGCACCGACGCGACCATCTCGGTCGAGAAGGTCGACGCCTTCGGTGGCGGCGGCGCGTTCAAGCAGACCGAGGTGCAGTACAACATCCGCGGCAACGACCTGAAGCAGCTCGAGGCGACGGCGCAGGAGATGTTGGCGGCGATGCGCGAGTCGGGGGGCTACGTCGACCTCGACACGAGCTTCCGGGGTGGCAAGCCCGAGGTGCAGGTCGCCATCGATCGCAACCGGGCGGCGGACCTCGGGGTCCCGGTGGCGCTGTTGGCGATGACCATCCGGACGTACTTCGCCGGGGAGAAGGCGACCGAGCTCCTGACGCGCGAGGGGCGCTGGGACGTGCGGGTGCGGCTCGACGCCGAGTATCGGTCCGATCCGATGGAGATCCTCGGGCTGACGGTGCGCTCGACGACGACCGGGCAGCTGGTGCCGCTGTCGCAGCTGGTCGAGGTCCACACCGGGACGGGGGCCGGCAAGATCACGCGTCAGAACCGCCAGCGGCAGGTCACGGTCTACGCCAACCTGCAGGGCAAGACCCTCGGCGAGGCGACGGCGGAGATCACCTCGCTCGCCGCCAAGATCGTCCCGGCGGAGATGGACCACGACTTCGCCGGCATGGCGAAGGTGATGGGGGAGTCCTTCGGGTACATGGGGCAGGCGCTCATCTTGGCGATCTTGCTGGTGTATCTCATCCTGGCGGCGCAGTTCGAGAGCTTCCTCCACCCGCTGACGATCATGTTCTCGCTGCCCTTCGCGGTGACGGGCGCCTTCGGAGCGCTGCTCATCGCGGACATGTCGCTGAACATCTTCACGTTCATCGGCTTCATCATGCTGATGGGGCTCGTGACAAAAAACGCAATCTTGTTGGTGGACTATACCAACACCCTGCGCGAGCGCGGGATGAACCGGCGGGACGCGCTGCTGGCGGCGGGGCCGGTGCGGCTGCGGCCGATCCTGATGACCACGGCGGCGATGATCTTCGGTATGATCCCGGTGGCCATCTCCCAGGAGATCGGCGCCGAGCAGCGCGCGCCGATGGCGGTCGCGGTCATCGGCGGCCTCATCACCTCGACGGTGCTGACCCTGGTCGTCGTCCCGGTCGTCTACGACCTCTTCGACCGCATGAAGGACTTCGTCACCGGCAAGAAGAAGAAGGACGCCGCCCTCGCCGCGAGCCAGGCCTCCGCGGGCTGATCGCGGGGGTGACGACGGGCGCGGCGGCGAGTATGCTCGCCGCCGCACACGTCGAGAGCCGGAGGACATCGTCATGGCCGTCATCATCAAGGGTGGAACCGTCGTCACCGCCGAGGGCGAGGCCCGCGCGGACGTCGCTATCGAGGGCGAGCAGATCGTGCAGGTCGGACCCGACCTGGACCCCAACGGGGCCAAGGTGATCGACGCCGCGGGCTGCTTCGTCATGCCCGGCGGCATCGACCCGCACACCCACATGGAGCTGCCCTTCATGGGCACCGTCGCCTCCGAGGACTACTTCACCGGCACCAGCGCGGCCATGTCCGGCGGGACGACCACCATCATCGACTTCGCCATCCCCGGCCCCGGGGAGCGCCTGATGGACGCGTACCGGGCGACCCGCGGCTGGGCCGAGAAGGCCGCCGGCGACTACTCGCTGCACGTCGCCATCACCCGGTGGGACGACGGCGTCCGCGAGGACATGGGGACCCTGACCCGCGAGTACGGCGTCAACAGCTTCAAGCACTTCATGGCGTACAAAAACGCCATCATGGCTGACGACGAGACGCTGGTGAACAGCTTCACCCGCTGCGGCGAGCTCGGCGCCCTCGCGACCGTCCACGCCGAAAACGGCGAGCTCGTCTTCCAGCTCCAGAAGAAGGTCTTCGAGGCGGGCTTCCACGGCCCGGACGGCCACCCGCTGTCGCGCCCCCCCGAGGTCGAGGGCGAGGCCGCCAACCGCGCCATCCGCATCGCCGAGGTCCTCGGCGTCCCGGTCTACCTCGTCCACAACTCCTGCGCCGACACCCTCGAGGCCATCGCCCGCGCCCGCCTCGAGGGCCAGCGCGTCTTCGCCGAGGTCCTCGCCGGCCACCTGCTCGTCGACGACTCGGTCTACCAGAACCCCGACTGGCGCTTCGCGGCCCACCACGTGATGAGCCCGCCGTTCCGCAGCAAGGAGCACCAGGAGGCCCTGTGGCGCGGGCTCGCCGCCGGCCTCCTGCAGACCACCGCCACCGACCACTGCTGCTTCAAGACCGCCCAGAAGGCGATGGGCAAGGACGACTTCCGCCAGATCCCCAACGGCACCGGCGGCGTCGAGGACCGCATGACCGTGCTGTGGACCCACGGCGTCAACACCGGCCGCCTCACCCGCAGCGAGTTCGTCAAGGTCACCTCGACCAACGCCGCGCAGATCTTCAACATCTACCCGAAGAAGGGCGCCATCACCGCCGGCGCCGACGCCGACGTGGTGATCTGGGACCCGGCGGCCACCAAGACCATCAGCGCCGAGACCCACCACCAGAACATCGACTTCAACATCTTCGAGGGGATGGAGGTCAACGGCCTGGCGCGGACCACGCTGAGCCGCGGCGAGGTCACCTGGGACGACGGCGAGCTCAAGGCCGCTCGCGGCCGCGGGCGCTACGTGAACCGCCCCTGCTTCCCCCCCTACTGGGCCTCGCAGCAGGTGCGCAACCGCGGCGCCGCCAAGACCCCGGTCGAGCGCAAGCCCTTCAAGGGCTGAGGTCGGCCGCGACGATGGGCGGGCGCTGACCCCCGCGGGTCAGCGCCAGCGCCTCGTTCGGCGTGAGCACGTCGAGGCGCTCGTCGCGCCGCTCCTCGGGGAAGGTCGCGTGGATGGCCTCGGCGGCCTCGACCCAGCTGGGGTCGGGGACGCCGCGCGCCAGGGTCACGAGCCCAAGGGCCTGCAACCCCACGCCGGGCACCGGCGTGGACAGGGCCGCCACCACCAGCTCCGGTGGCACCTGGGATCGCCCGCCGGCCGCGATGTCGAGGGCCCACGCCAGCAGCGCCCCGACGGCGTTGTTGCCGCGCTCGAAGGCGCGCTTGGCGCCGGCCGCCAGCTCGGCCGCGAGGCCGTCCTGGCCGCAGCGCCAGGCGAAGGCCGCCTCGATGAGCCAGATCACGGACTTGAGGTTGTCGCGACCCAGGTGCCGCGCGGCGTCGGTCAGCTCCCGGTCCGGCGCCAGCGCCTCGCCGCGCCGATACGCCAGCGACCGCTGGAGCCAGGTGGCGCGGCCCTCGGCGACCACCAGCCGGCTCGCGCGGCTCGCGCTCAGCGCCTCGTCGAGCGACGCCGCCACCAGATCGTGGCGACCGAGCTCGAGCGCCGCCGACGCGTGGTCGATGAGCGCCCAGATCCGGGCCCCCGCGTCCAGCGCGCCCGTCGCCAGCGCCGCCGCCTGGCGCGCCTCCGCCGCCGCGAAGTCCCCGAGCCGGTAGGCGTGGAGCCCCTCCCACGTGTCGCGCAGCGCGGTCGCCCGGGGACGCGCGACCGCCGCGGCCCAGGCCCGCGCGTCCGCCAGCGCCGCCTCCGCCTCCGCGAGCGGCGCCGCGCGTCCCGCCCGCAGGCGATAGGTGTGGCGCCAGCGCTCGAGCTCGAGGTCCTCGAAGGGCGTCAGCGCGCCCAGGTCCTCGAGCACCTTGCCCCCCATCGTGCGCACGACGCTGGCGGCGCAGCG
>PHBI01000169.1 GCA_002841945.1 Deltaproteobacteria bacterium HGW-Deltaproteobacteria-14 | reverse complement strand
CGGCCTCGCTCGACGGCGCGGCGGCCTCGCTCGGCGCGGCGGTCCCCGCGCTCGGTTGGTCGCTCGCTTCCGTCGCCGCGGGGCCGGCCGGCCCGTCCAGCGCGGTCTCCGTCGCGACGCCCCCGGGGGCCGGGCCATCGGCCGCCGTGACACGCCAGACCACCAACGCCGCGACGATCGCGGCGATGGTCAGGACCACCGGCCACCGGCGCCGCCTCGAGATCACCAGGGCGCTGGCCGTCCCGGTCTCCGCGAAGCTCGGCGTGTCCGCTACGCGGCGCGTCGTGCCGGTCGGCGCACCCACCACCGGCTGCTCCGCGAGCCCGGCGGCGAAGGCGGCCCGTGCGTCAGCGGCCGTGGCGAAGCGCTGCTCGCGCCGCTTCGCCAGGCACCGCAGGACCGCCGCGTCAAACCACGCCGGGACCGCCGCGGCGCGGGCCGAAGGCGGCTCCGCGGTCTCCGACATGTGCTTCATCATCACGGCCATCTGGCTGGTGCCCTCGAAGGTGCACTCGCCGGTGACGAGCTCCCAGAGGATGCAGCCCATCGAGTAGACGTCCGAGCGCCCGTCGACGTCTTCGGCCAGGACCTGCTCGGGAGACATGTAGTGGACGGTCCCGAGGGTGTGGCCGGTCTGGGTCAGGCGGGCCCGCTCCTCCCCGGTGCGCCCGGCGTCCATGACCCCAGCGATCCCGAGGTCGATGACCTTGATTGTCGGCGCGTCCGGCGGCGACCCGGCGATCACCCACAGGTTCTCCGGCTTGAGATCGCGGTGGACCCAGCCCGCCGCGTGGATGGCGACCAGGGCGTCGAACACCTGAACGCCGATGTGCGCCGCCGTCCGCGCGCTGACCGCGCCGTGGGTCTCGGTGTACGCGTAGAGATCGGTCCCCTCGAGGTACTCCATGATGAGGTAGTGGAGCCCGTCCGGCGTGACGCCGAAGTCGCTCACCGAGACGACGCCAGGGTGATCGACCTGGCTCGCGGCGCGCGCCTCGCGCAGAAACCGCTGGCGCGTCTCCGGGAGGAGCAGCAGCGTCGGGTGGAGGATCTTCACCGCGACCGGGCGGTCGAGGAACACGTGGCGCGCCCCGAGGACCAGCCCCATCGCGCCCCGCCCGAGGACCTCGGTGATGCGGTAGCGGCCGTCGAGGACGGCGCCGACCAGCGCGGCCGGATCGGTCTCGTAGCGTGTCAGCGCCGGCCCTTGGGCCCGCTCTTCGTCAGAACTCTGCATAGCCCCCGTCGCGGTCTCCGTCCGTAAAGGCTGGAGCCAGCTACGATAACAACGCCGAACGGTCCGCACAAACCTCGCCGGGGTCGCAGGGGGCGGCGTCGGCGCGAGACAAGGCCGCCTGGCGTGCTACCCTGCCGGTGATGAGCGACGCCCCAAGCCGTCACCCCTCGACCCAGACGCTGCTCGCGGCCGGCGCGACCGCTGGCCGCGTTGCGCACGACTTCGACAACGCGCTGACCGCGATCGTGACCCACGCGACGCTCATCCGGGTGGCCGCCCGGGATCCCGAGCTCGTCGCCCACGCCGACGCCATCCTGCGCGCCTCGCGGGCCGCGAGCGGCGTCGTCGACCGCGTCCGCGCGCTGTTCTCGCGCCGTGACCCCGGCGGGAGGGTCCAGGTCGACCTCGCCGCCGTCATCGAGGAGGCGGCGGTGGTGGTCGCCGCGCGCGGCCTGCCCCGCGCCGTGACCGTCGATCGCGCGATCGCGCCGTGTGGTCCGGTGGCGGGCTCGCCCGACGAGCTCCTGCAGCTGCTCATCAACCTCGGCTCCAACGCGGTCGACGCGTCGCCGGACGGCGCGACGGTGACCTTGAGCGTCGCCGAGGTCGAAGGCCGCGCGCGCTGCGAGGTGCGCGACCACGGTCGCGGTGTCCCGCCTGAGCTCGCCGAGCGCATCTTCGAGCCCTTCTTCACCACCCGGGGCGCCGCCGGGACCGGGCTCGGCCTCGCCATCTGCCGCACGATCTGCCAGGACCACGGCGGTACGGTCGCCCTCGAGCCCGCGCCGGGCGGCGGGACCCGGGCGCTCGTCGAGCTGCCCCTCGCGCCGGGCGGCACCCCGCGGCCGGAGGTCGCGACCGCGACCCAGCTCCACGACGTCGCCCGCGGGCTGAGCGTGCTCCTCGTCGACGACGACGCCCACGTGCGCGACGCGCTCGCGATCCTGATGGAGGCGAGCGGCCTCGAGGCGACCGCGGTCGCGACGGTCGACGCCGCGCTCCAGGCGTTCTCCGCGAGCCGCCCCGACGTCGTCGTGACCGATCTGCGGCTCGGCGAGGGCGACGGGCGCGTCCTCATCGCGCGGCTCGCGGCGCTCTCCCCGACGACGCCCATCGTGGTCTGCAGCGGAGACCTCCGCGAGGGCGAGGCCCTCCGGCGCCGGGTCAGCGCGGTCGTCTCGAAGCCGGTGAACCCGGGCGCGTTGGTGGCGACGGTCCGCCGCCTCGGCGCCGAGCGGCGGGCGCTGCTGCGCGTCGGGAGGCGCTGATCATGAGCGACGACCGCCGGGCGCTGATCCACGCCGCACGCAACGCGCTCAACGGGCTCGTTCTGCAGCTCGAGGTCGCGGCCCTGTACGCCGAGCGCGGTGAGATCGTCATGCTGCAGCGCAGCATCGACCAGGCGCGGGGCGCCGCGGCGGCGCTCGCCGACGCCCTCGAGCGCGTCGACGAGGAGGGGGCGGGTTGAAGGCGGGATCACGGCGGGCGCTCGTCGTCGAGGACGACGCGGCGAGCCGGGACGCGCTCTCGGCGCTGCTCGCGGTCGACGGCTTCGAGGTGCGCACGGCGGCGACGCTGGCCGCGGCGCGGGCGGCGGTCGACGAGGACGACGCCCTCGACGTGGTGTTCTTGGACCTCGGCCTGCCCGACGGCGACGGGATGAGCCTCGTCGGGCGCTTCGCGAGCCTCCCGAGCCGCTGCGCGGTGGTGATGCTGACCGGGGAGCGGCGGGTCGAGCGCGTCGTGGAGGCGATGCGCGCCGGCGCGAGCGATTTCCTGACCAAGCCCCTCAAGCCGGCGCTGCTCGCGGCGACCCTCGCCCGGGTCGCCGAGCGCCTCGCCGACCGCGACGAGGCGCGTCGGCTCAGAAGCGAGCTCATCGGCCGGGGGGTGTTCCAGGGGCTCATCGGCCGCTCTCCCCAGATGCGGCGCCTGTACGAGCAGATCGAGCGGGTGGCGCCGAGCGCCCTGCCGGTCTCCGTCCACGGCGAGAGCGGCTCGGGCAAGGAGCTGGTCGCGCGCGCCATCCACGACCTGTCGCGGCGGCGCCGCGGGCCCTTCGTGGCGCTGAACTGCGGGGCGATCCCGCGACAGCTGGCCGAGAGCGAGCTCTTCGGCCACGTCCGGGGCGCCTTCACCGGCGCGCAGCGCGATCACGCGGGCGCCTTCGAGCGCGCGTCCCAGGGGACCCTCTTCCTCGACGAGATCGCCGAGCTCCCCCTCGACCTCCAGGTCGTGCTCCTGCGGGTCCTCGAGGCGGGGGTGGTGCGGCGCGTCGGTGGGCCGCGGGAGGTCGCCGTCGACGTGCGCATCATCGCGGCGAGCCACCAGGATCTCGCGGCGGCCGTCGCCGCTGGGCGCTTCCGGGAAGACCTCTACTTCCGGCTCCACGTCCTCCCCCTCGAGGTGCCGGCGCTCCGTGACCGGCCCTCGGACCTGCCGCTGCTCGTCGAGCACTTCCTCGCGGAGGCGGCGGCCGCGGCCGGCACCGAGGCGGCTCCGACGCTGTCGGAGGCCGCGCGCGCCGCGGTGCTGGGGCACCGCTGGCCGGGCAACGTGCGCGAGCTCAAGAACGCCATCGCCCGCGGGTGCGTGCTGCGCAGCGGCGACCGGGTCGAGCCCGAGGACCTCGGCATGCCCTCGGTGGCGCCCGACGGGGGAGGCGCGGCCGGGGGGCCTCGCGAGGACGGGGTCGTGGTCCCCTTCGGCGCGACCCTGGCGGACGCCGAGCGCCTCATCGTCACCGCGCAGCTCGACCGCCACGGGTGGCGCCGCGGCGAGACCGCCGAGGCCCTCGGGGTCTCCGCCAAGACGCTCTACAACAAGTGCCGCGCCTGGGATCTCCAGCCCCCGGACGAGGGGTGACTTCAAGGGTGCGGGGCCCCCACCGGGTTGGTGGGGGCCCCGCGTTCGAGCGGCTGGTGTGGTGCGGGTTGGATGTCTCCGGCCAGCCGGTCGAACTGAGGGTGGGCCTGCGACTCAGCGGCCGTAGAGCCCGAGCGAGACCTGCGTGATCACCGCGGCGAGCGCCTCGGCGCCCTGGGCGTCGAGCCCGACGACCGCCGTCAATCCGAGGGCCCCGGCGACCGCCGCGTCAAAGCCGTCGCCCGCCGTGACCACGCCGGCGGCGGCGGCGGCCACGTCGAGGCGCCCGTCCGCGCGGACGGACCCGGAGATGGCCGCGTCCACCGCGATAGCGAACGCCGCGGCGGCCCCAGCCGAGGTCTCGACGGCGGCGTCGATCGCCGCGTCGGCGGCGGCGCCGAGCCCGAGGTCAGCGTGGACCAGGAGGCCGAGGAGGCCGTCGTCTGCGGGGACGAGGCCCACCGCGAGCATGGCCTCGGCGAAGGCGTCGCCCGCGGCCTGGACCTCCGCGCTGGTCGTCGCCGCGGCGGTCGCCGCCACGTAGGCGTCGAGGGCGGCCTGGATGTCTGCCTCGTGGTCGCCCTGCGCGCTCGTCTCGGCGTCTAGCGCCGGGGCGAGAGCGAACGCCGCGTCGAGGCGAGCGTGGGCGGTGGCGGTGGCGCGCAGGGTCGCGTTGGCGCCCGCGGCGTGCTGGAGCGCGAGGTCGAAGGCGGCGGCGGCCTTGGCCTCGGCGTCGGCGTAGGTGGTCAAGGACGCGCCAGACGCCACGATGATCGCGTCCCGGAGGTCCGCGCGGAAGGCGGCGTCGGCCTGGGCGTCCGCGCTCGCGCCCTCGAGCGCGGTGTAGAGCGTCGCGGACGCGCTCGCCGAGGCGGTCGCGAGCTCGCCCGCGGTCGTCCCGAGGAGCTCGGCGCGGACCTCACCCATCACCGCGATGGCGTCGGCGAGGGCGTCGATGTCGGCCTGGGTGTCGGCCGCGGTCGCGATCGACGCGTCGATGGCGGCGCTGATCTGCGCCTGGTCCACCGCGTCGGTCGCGGTGGAGGCGGCCAACGCGAGGGCGACCTGCGCCTCGACGGAGGACTCGCGGGTGACGGCGGCCGTGATCGCCGCGCCGCCACTCGCGGCCGCCATCGCGTCGTCGGCGGTCAGCGACACGGCGCCGACGATGGCGCCGCTCGCGTCGAGCAGCACGATGGCCGCCGGGGTGGCGTCGGTCGAGGCGGCGGGGAGCCAGGAGATGGCGAAGTCGTCGCCGGTCGTGACCGAGGCGCTCGCGAGGACGGTGGCGGAGCCGTCCGCCGCGATGCCCATCAGCTCGGCGGACGCGGCCGTCGTGGCGTCGACCGTGGTGTGGCCCGAGACCAGGCCGGAGGCGCCGGCCTGGCCGCCCGCGGCGCTGGTGATGGAGCCGGTCAGGGTGCCGGTGAGCGAGGTCGCGAGATCGGCGAGCGCCGTGTCGCCGAAGGTGAAGCGCGCCTGTCCGCCGGCCTGCATCGCCGCGGAGGCAGCGAACATCAGGCTGGCGCTCGAGAACACGTCCCCGGCGGAGGCGTCGACGGCGGCGGCGACGTCGGCGCGGAAGCTCGCGAAGGCGTCGGCGATGGCCTGGTCGGTGGCGGCCGCGCTGCCGGCGTCGAAGGCCGCGTCGAGGGACGCGGACAGGTCGGCGCTGGCGCTCGCCGTCGCGGCGAGCACGAGCTCGAGGTCGGCCTGCGCCTCGGCGCTGGTCTCAGCGCCGGCGATGACGTCGATCACGGCCTGCCCCTGGGCGTCCGCGCCGATCCCGGAGACGGCGGCGACGAGGTCGGCCGACGCGCCGGCGACGGCGTCGGCGCTGGCGGCGCCGCTCAGCCCGTTGAAGAAGGCCGCGTAGGCGGCGTCGAGCTGGATCTGGGCGTCAGCGCTGGCCGCGCCGCTGGCGATGAGCTCGCGCTGGGCGGCCCAGGTCGCGCGGGCGTTCAGGTCGGCGGCGAGCGCGGCGGCGGCCGCTCCGCTGGCGTCGCCGGAGCCGGCGAGGGCGTGGGTGAAGCGAACGGCGGCGGCCTCGGTGGCGCTGCCCTGGGCGGACAGGTCGAGGTGGCTCTCGGCGCTCAGCGCCGCGGCGACGTCCGCGGAGAAGGCGGTCCAGGCCGCGGTGTCGGCCTCGGTGGTGGTGTCGAGCTCGGCCGCGAGGGAGGTCCAGGCGTCGACGCGCGCCTGCGCCGCCGCGTGAGCGTCGAAGCTGGCGCTGACGGCGGCGGCCGTGGCGTCGTAGGTCGCCATCGCGGCGCTGACGGCGGCGGTCAACGAGGCGCGGTCGGTGGTCGCGGCGAGCTCCGCCGAGACCCACGTCATGAGCTGGACCGCGTCCACCTCGGAGGCGGGGTGACCGCTCGCCGCGAGGTCGAGCAGGATCTGGGCCTCGACGGTCGTCTCGGCGCTCATCGGCGCGGCGGTCGTCGACGCGCCGTCTGGCGCGCCGCTCGGGACGATGACCTGGCCGATCACCTCGGTCCCGGCCATGGCCTGGATGACGACGGTGGAGTCGGTGGCGAGGTCGGTCTCGAGCGAGTAGCGGCCCTCGGCGGTGACGGACCCGGTCCCGATCAGCGTGGCGGAGCCGTCGTCGCCGACGGCGACCGCCTGCACGGAGGTGGCCTCGGCGCGCAGATCGAGGGTGGTCGTGGTGTCGGCGCTCGCGCCGGCGTGCTGGTTGCCGTCGTCGGCGGTCAGCGCGCCGCTCACGGTCGCGACGCCGGGGGTGGTCGTGGCGGGGCCTCCGGTCGCGGCCGGGTCACCGGCGCAGCCTGCCGTGGCGAGGCTGGCGACGAGGACCGCGATGGCGGGGATCGCGGTTCGGATTCGATTCATGACACTCCTTGGGTTCGCGTGCGTCGCCGGACGAGCGTCCGGCGGTGCCGCCTCTGCGTTGGGCGGCGGAGCGAACTAGTCCAAGACCCGTGCCAGCGGCGACGACGCAGTGCTGGACTGCGTCGTGGCTCTCTCGGGGCGAACGCGCACAGCGAGAGGCGGTAAATATTACCGGAACTGGTTACCGATTCGCGCCCGCCGGCCGCGCTCAGGCCGCGCTCGGGGGTTCGGGATCCCGCTCGAGGGCGTGGATGTTGCGGCGCAGCAGCACGATGATCGCGATCCCCGGGATCGCCACGATGGCGGAGATGGCGAAGAACACCGTCCAGCCGAGGGGGTCGACGGACATGCCCGCGAGGGGGCCGATGAAGATGCGCCCGAGGGCGGCGATGGCCGAGAGCAGCGCATACTGCGTCGCGGTGTAGCGGTGGTCGCACAGCGCCATGAGGAGCGCGACGAAGGCGGCGGTCCCCATGCCGCCGGTCACGTTCTCGACGGCGACGCTGGTCACCATCAGCCCGTAGTCGTGGCCGGCCTCGGCCAAGACCATGAACACGAGGTTCGAGGCCGCCTGCAGGACGCCGAAGACGACCAGTGACCGCAAGAGCCCCAGGCGCGCCATGAGCAGACCGCCGACAAGCATCCCGCCCATCACCGAGGCGAAGCCGACGGTCTTCATGACGACGCCGATCTCGCCCGGCGTGAACCCGAGCGCGCGGCGCAAGAACGGGCCGAAGAGCGAGCCGGCGAAGGCGTCGCCGAGCTTGAACAGGAAGACCGCCAGGATGAGCCACAGCGCGCCCGGGCGGGTGAAGAGCTCGACGAGCGGGTCGATGACGGCGCGCGCCAGGGTCCGCGGCGCGACGACGGCGAACTCCGGTGGCGGCGCGACCAGGGTCGCGACGACGCCGATCCCCATCATGGCGGCCATCGTCAGGTAGGCCACCGACCACCCGAGCTCGTCGGCGATGATGAGCGAGACCGCGCCGGCGACCAGCATCGCCACGCGGTAGCCGCTGACGAAGACGGCGGCCCCGAAGCCGCGCTCGCGGTCGTGGAGGACGTCGGTCCGGTAGGCGTCGAGGACGATGTCCTGGCTGGCCGAGGCGAAGGCGACGAACACGGCGAAGGCCGCCAGCGTGCCCGGCGCGAGGGTCGGCGACGAGCCCGCCATCGCGACGAGGCCCAGCGCGACCGCGACCTGGGTGATCAGCATCCAGCCACGCCGACGGCCGAGGAAGGGCGGGACGTAGCGGTCGAGGACCGGCGCCCAGAGCGCCTTGAAGGCGTAGGGCATCCCAAGGAGGGAGAGGAGCCCGATCGAGGTGAAGTCGACCCCCTGGTCGGCGAACCAGAGCTTCAGCGTGCTGCCGCTGAGCTCGAGGGGGAGCCCGGAGGCGAAGCCCAACAGCATGATGACGCCGATGCGGCGGTTGAGGAGCTTCTTGAAGGGTGCGAATAGGGCGTCGGTCACGGGGCCTCGGACCGTATCACGCCCGGGCGGGCCCTGAAATTTCCTCGCTCGGCCGAATCACTGCGCGGCGCAGGACGCGGCCGCTCGGTAGTCGCAGCTCGCGCCGAGCGCGCTGACGGCGCAGTCCGCGGTCACGCCACCCTGCATGAAGGCGGTCGTGATCCCCTGGCAGGCCTCCTGGCAGTCGCCGCGGTCGCTGCAAGCGGTCGCCGTGGCCCCGCACGCCGCGACGCACGGCGACGAGATCGGCGCCTGCACCAGCGCGTCGCACTCGCCGAGCGCGTCGCACGGGGCCAGCGCCGCGCAGACCGACTGTGCCGCGACGCCGCCTGCGGTGCGCATCGCGCCAACACAGGCCTCGACGCACTGGGAGGGGGTGGTCTCACCGAGCGTCCCGCATGCCGCGCGCGTGTCGCACCCGTCGGAGCACGCCTCGTTGTTGAAGTCCTGCGGGATGCACGCCAGCTTGTCCGCGCAGGCGGTCGCGTCGGCGACGCAGCTCAGGACCAGCGCCATCTCCTCGGGCTCCTGCAGGAGCTGCCCCGTGCAGCCCGCGGCGCAGTTCTCGGGGAGGGCGACCCCCGTGGCGGCAGGGCACGCCTCGAGCTCGCCGCACGCCGCGGCGCAGTCGGGCGCGATCCCGGTCAGGCAGTTCGACAGCAGGTCCGGGCCGCCGTCCTGGCCGTCACAGACGGTGGCCTCGGTGATGCAAGTCGCGGCCGTCGCCGGGTCCGACCAGGGGATGGTCGCGAGCGCGCCGGCGCAGATGGCGTCGCAGAACGGGTGCCCGGGGAGCGGGTTCTGCGGGCAGCGGGTGAAGTAGGCGTCGCACACGGCGCCACAGCCGCTGGGCACGGTGCTCGGCAGGGTCGCGCACGCCGTCGCCACGTCGCCGCAGCCGCGGGGGGCGCCGCAGCCGATGAGGGCGACCTGCTCGAAGGGCGTGAGCGCCTCGCAGTCGGCGCGGCAGGCGGCCTCGTCCGGCCAGCCGCGGTAGATGGCCGCCCCGGGCCGGCAGCCGTCCTGTTGGCGGAGCGGCTCGCACACGATCCCGCAGAGGTCGACGTCGGGCAGGCAGGTGTAGGCGCTGATGACGTCGCACTCGCCGTCGCCGGGCGCCGCCGCGGCGAGGCACGCCAGGACCGCCTGGGACTCGGCGCTGGCGCTGGTGCCAGTGCACTGCGCGCGGCAATAGTCCCGGGTCAGCTCGACCTGGGCCCCGAGCTGGTCGCCGAGGTCGCAGGTGATGGCGGTCTCGCAGGCGACGCGACAGTTCACGCCCTCGTCCATCGGGGCGTCGCCGAGGCAGCTCGCGTCGCAGGTGTCCGCCACGCACGCGTAGTTGGCCAGCCACCAGCCGTCCGCGGCCAGGTCGGTGCGGCAGCGGGCGGCGCAGTCGGGGACGAGGGGCGCGGGCGCGCTGCAGTCGCCGATGTCGGCGCAGCCGAGGTCGCAGTACTGCGCGATCTCGGCGTCGGTGAAGTGCAGCTCGCGGTCGTCGATCGTGTCGCAGGCGTCGCCGAGGCCGTCGGTGTCGGCGTCGAGCTGGTCGGGGTTGGGGACCGAACGGCAATTGTCAACACTGTTGACGACGCCGTCGTTGTCGGCGTCGTCGTCGCACAGGTCGGCCACGCCGTCGTCGTCGGAGTCGACCTGCGCGGGGGAGCAGATGAGCTCGCGGTCCTTGCCGTCGTTGATGAGGTTGCACTCGGCGGTGACCGTGTGGCCGTGCTCGGAGCACCGCCCCTCGCAGCAGCAGGCGAGGTCGGCGACCTTGAGGACGTCGGACTCCTGGACCTCGTCGTTGGCGTCGCGCTGGTCGGGGATGCAGTCGCGGTCGTTGTCGGCGGTCGCGCTCTCGATGGCGTCGTTCTTGCCGTCGCCGTCCTCGTCCGCGGGGCTGTTGGCGTTGACGACCTCGTCGCGGTCGGAGACGCCGTCGCCGTCGGAGTCGGCGATGAAGGGGTTGGTCCCGAGGGCCCCCTCGATGCGGTTGGTGAGCCCGTCGCCGTCGTCGTCGCTCTCGGGGTCGACGCAGGTGGTCGCGAGGCACAGGCCCGTCGAGCACTGGCTGCTGGCCGAGCACGAGGCGCCGATGGCGCGTGGCTTCGTGTCGCCGGCGCAGCTGGCGAGGAGGGCGAGGAGGGCGAGGGCGGCGAGCGCGGGCAGCGCGAGCGGGCTGACGCGTGACATGGGCGATTTCCGGGTCGAAGGTGCGGCTACTGTCGCTGAACTCCCGGTTCGAATCCACCCATCCCTCGGGTAGCGCCCGCGGTCGGGACGCGCGCCGGCGCAGCGCGGCCGAGGAGACCGCGCCGCGCCGGGGCGTTCAGGGGGCTACTGGGCCCGGAAGCTCTCGGTCCACGCCGGCCGGGCCGGCTGGGTCCCCGCGCGCAGCATCGCCTCCCAGTCCTGGTCGGAGTAGCGCTTGATCGCGTGCGGATCGACCTCGTAGTAGGTGAAGACCGGGCCGACGAAGGCGGCGGCGCCGTCGCAGGCGTCGGCGGTGAAGACCATGAGATCCACGTCAGCCGTCGCCACGTGCAGGACGTTCGGCCCCGGGAGCGGCCCCTGGTTGGGGTTGGTGTGGACGTCCGCGATGGTCGGCTTCCACTCGCCCACGCCCTCGTAGAAGAAGAGCGTCGGGTACCAGCCCGAGTAGACCGGCTCGCCGCAGCCGCCGTCTGCCTGGATGGTGCTCTTGATGAACGCCACCTGTGCGTCGGTGAAGGGCACGCCGTCGAGCTCCTTCTGCGCCATGTCGGCGAGGGTCGCCATGGTGCTCTCCCAGCCGTCGAAGAACTGCGTGAGCCGCTGCTGCACCCACGCCTGCGGGAAGTCGACGTTGGTCAGCGTGTGGCCGGCGGACTCGGCGAGCGCGCGTAGGGACTCGTAGAAGGCGGGGTAGGGCTCGACGTAGCCGGCCGGGTGCTCGCAGGACACGCCGCCGGTGTAGGACTGCTTCGCGTAGAGCAGGGTGTCGTGGCGCAGCTGCGCCCAGGACGCGAGCTGGGTGTGGGCGGTCTTGTCGCGCCAGGCGTCGGTGCGCATCGCCGGCGGGAACGGGGCCTCGCGGGTCGGCGTGTTCAGGGTGCGCAGCGCCGACAGCCACAGGTTGTAGATGTTGGAGGCCCAGAACGCGTCGTCGTAGTAGTCGACGAGGAAGCGCAGGGCGTGCAGCGCGCCTTGGTACGGGTAGCGGTCGAGCTCGTCGCTCAGCAGCGGCAGGACCTCGTCGTTACCGAGCACGAAGAGCACGTCGAGGGGGTTGGGCAGCACGCGCTGCACCTTCTGCCCGTCGTGGACGACGTTGTCGTAGACGACGTTGGCCATCACGTAGCTGTCGACGACGAAGCGCTGGCCGAGGAAGGCGAAGGAGGGCGGCAGCGGGGTCGGTGTGGCCGAGAAGGGGTTCGTCTCGAGCCAGTGGGAGTTGATCTGCTGCTCGCCGTACTTGCCGGCGAGGAGGTCGGCGGTGAGCGCCTCGAGGGCCGCCCCGGACAGCGTCGCGGCGGCGTCGGCGCTCGTCAGCGCGTGGTCGGCGAAGAGGCGGTGCGCGCCGCGGAAGTCGATGTAGTCGACCGGGCCGACGAGCATGGTGATGAGGTCGTTGGCGCGGTCCCAAGCGGCGAGCCCGCCGGCGTCGCGCAGCGCCTGGTCGAGGAGCAGGGCGTTGGCGAGCTGGCGGCCGTGGAACAGCCACTCGCCGGTGAGCGGATCCTGCTCGATGAAGCGCAGGTCGACCCGGCCGAGCCACATCATCGCCTGGAAGTAGCGGGTCAGCTCCTCACTGTCGGTGTAGTGGCCGCGCGGCTTGAACTGGCTGAAGTCCATCTTGCGCGCGTCGCCGAAGATGTCGACGGTCGTCATCTGCTCGCCCGCGACGTAGCCGAGGAAGGCGTCGCGCGCCTGGTCGACAGCGCCGCCGGTGAGCGACGCGGCCGGGGCACCGTCGAGCAGGCTGCGGGCGACGGTGAGGTAGAGGTCGGCGTCGCGGTAGGCGGCGAGCCCGGCGGGGTCGGTGGGGAGGGCGATGGCGCCGAGCTGCTGCTGGGTCTTGCCGAGGACGTCGGCGAGGGTCGCGATGAGCACCTGCTCCTCGATGGTCTTGAGGATGTCGTCGTAGGAGCGGTGCAGCGCGTGGAGGATCATGTCGGTCGTCACCAGGACCGGCAGATCGTTCGAGAAGACCGACATGAGCGCCTCGCCGAAGCTCGGGTAGGCGAGCCGATCGCTCACGACGAAGCCGTTCTGAGCGAGCTTGCCCTCC
The DNA here is from genome assembly GCA_002841945.1 of Deltaproteobacteria bacterium HGW-Deltaproteobacteria-14. Lineage (GTDB taxonomy): Bacteria > Myxococcota_A > UBA9042 > PHBI01 > PHBI01 > PHBI01. Next base: position 18,605 of record PHBI01000169.1, on the reverse strand, counting down.
TCGGCCGGGGTCAGGTTGAGCGCGAGGTCGATGTTGCTCAGGTACGCCGCGTCGAGCGGGGCGTAGCCGAGCGTCGTCGGCGCCGGGACCGCGTCGCCGAGGTACTTCGCGAACAGCTCCTCCTTCGTCATCGCCTCGGCGTCGATGAGCGTCGCGGAGAGCGCGGCGCTGAAGGTCGGATCGCTCGGGCCGCCCGCAGCGTCGACGTCGACCTTGACGGTGTCGCTGGGGGTCACGTCGGCGGTCGCGGCGCCGCCGCCGTCCGAGGTGCAGCCCCCGGCCCAGGTGAGCGCCGCGGCGAGAGTGAGTGAGGTGAGGTGGCTCAGGCGCATCGTGTGTCCCCCTTCCGTGTGGCGAGGCGTCCGCCGGGCTCCGCTACAAGAACCATGCCTACGGGGAATGCGCCGGCAGAGCGGCTCATCGCGGGCGGTCCGCAGGGTCGGAGTGTAGCATTATACCACACCTGTGGCTGTCGCGCTGGCGCGTTGACTGTGGCGACCGGGCGTCCTATGCGTCCCCCATGACGGTCCGCATCGGCGTCGTGGTCAACCCGCGCGCGCGTTACATCAAGCGACACCCGGCGGCCATCGAGCGCCTGCGCCGGATCCTCGGCGGCCGCGGGGAGCTGGTGACGAGCCGCGCCGTCGACGAGGTCGACGGGATCGTCGCCCGCTTCAAGCGCGAGGGGGTCGACGTCGTCGCCATCGTCGGCGGCGACGGCACCGCTGGCATCATGGCTCGCGGCATCGTCGCGGTGTACGGCGCCGCCGCCGCCGCGCCGCCGCTCGCGATGCTCCGCGGCGGCACCATGAACACCGTGGCGAACGCGCTGAGGCTCCCGCGCGGCAAGCCCGAGGAGCACCTCACGCGCCTCCTCGAGCGCACGGGCAGCGGGGTGCTCCCGCCGGTCGTGTGGCGGCCGACCTTGGTCGCGAACGGCCGCCTCGGCTTCCTCTTCGGGACCGGCGCCTTCTACACCTTCCTCGAGCAGTACTATCGCGCCGGCCACGACAACCCGAGCGCCGTCACGGCGGTCGAGACCATCACCCGCGCCGCCGCCAGCGTGCTCACCGCGCCGCCGCCAGCGTGCTCACCCGCGGCGACTTCGCCCGCCGCATCGTCACGCCGCACGTCGCCTCCGTCGTCCACGACGGCGTCGCCCTCGGCGCGCGCGCATATCTCGCGCTCGCCGCCGGGACCGTGGCCGAGGTGGGACTGGGCTTCACGCCGTTCCCGCAGACCGACCGTCACCCCGACGCCTTCCAGTTCATCACCGTCCACGGCCGCCCGGTGGACGTCGTCGCCGACCTGCCGCGGGTCTGGCTCGGCCGCGGCCTGCGCCCGCTCAACGGCGACAGCTTCATCGCGCGCGAGGTCGTCATCACCCCCCGGGACGGCGTCGTCGACTACATGGTGGACGGCGATCTCTACGCCTCGCACGGGCCGCTGACGCTCCTCGTCGGACCGACCGTCCCGATCCTGCGCATCTAAAGGGCGGCCGGTGTGGCTGGGGTGCACCGCCACACCGGCCGTAGCCCTCCCCGAGCGGAGCCCGCTCGGGGAGGGGACAAACGCGGCGCTCGACCGCCGCGTCAGTTCACCTGCACGTCGCTCGCCGCGTCGGTCGCGTAGCTCGCCGCGTCACCTTCGCCGTCGCGCACCGTCAGGCTGTAGCGGATCCGCTTGGTCGCCGCTGGCATCCCCTGGTTGAGGCACAGGAAGCTACAGGGCGTGACGCCGTGGGTACACTGGGCGGCGCGCTCCTCGGCGCCGTTCGACACCGACCCGCTGTTGAGCGAGGACTCGTCACACACGTCGCGGGTGCCGAGCACCCCGCCGTCCGAGCCGAGGTACGCCGCCGTCACCGACAGCGCCGACACCCCGCGCAGCTTCATGTCCACGATCACCACCCCGCCGCCGCTCCCGAGGCTCGCCGGCGACACCGTCGCCGCCGTGATCACGGGGACCTCGCGCAGCAGGAAGGTGGCCTGGTTGGTCTGCGGCGGCGTCTCGGAGTTGGCGACCCGGAGGCGCACGCAGCGGTTGTTGGTCACGACGCCGAGCCCGAAGCTGCCGGAGTCCTGCGGCGCGTCGTCCTCGAAGACGGTGGCGAACGCCGCGGTCGCGCAGCTACCCCCGCTCGGCACCGGGCCGGCGTCGAGCGTGTGGTCGCCGTCCGCGCTGGTCGTCGACCAGGCGACCGTCGCCGGCCCGGTCGGCACGGTGACCTCTCCTCCCAGCGCGCTCTTTCCAGCGACCGAGAGGGCGTCGATCGACGGGCCGATGAACGTCGTCGTCTGCGCCGTCGCCTCCCCGAAGGGGTTGCTGACCGTCAGCCGCCAGGTGCGGGTGGCGGACACCGCGGCGACCGTGTGCGAGCCCGCCGCGACCGCCCCGTGCTCGCTGGTCGCGAGCAGCTCCGTCGCCCCCTCGGTGATCGTCAGGTGGCCGCCGTCGTGGGTCGTCCAGCTCAGCGTCGCGTCGACCGCGGCCGCCGCCGAGGCCGGGTTCACCTGGAAGCTCGCCACGCTCGGCGCCACCCCGATCGTGACGGCCGTGGTCGCGGACGCGCTGAGCGCGTTGGCCTCGCCCTCCGCGACCAGGCTGAACGTCACCTCGCCGAGCGGCGTCCCGGCCTGCACCTGCAGCGCGCAGCTCCCGCTCGCCGCGGCGCACCCGGCGAGCTCCTGGGCTGTCACGGTCCCCACCGGGCTCACGCTGACGGTCACGCCGTACGCGTCGCTGGTGGTCCAGATCAGCGTGATGCGCTCGCCCACCGCCACCGTGTCGTCCGCGCTGCTCAGCGCGGTCACGGTCGGCGGCTGGTAGACCTCGAAGACCGCGAGGTCGCGCTGCCCTGGCGTCGCGTCCTGATCCTGGGCGGTGAAGCGCAGGCAGGTGGCGGTGGCGTCGAGCCCGGCGACCGTCGTCTGCCCCGCGTCGGCCCCGGCGCGCGGGAAGCCAGCGACCGACTCCCACGCCCCGGCGGACACGGCGTCGCAGCTGCCGTTGGGGGTCGGGAGCGGCGCCCGCTCGAGGTTCAGCGCGTCGCTGATTTGGACATCTCCCACCGTCCACGCGACGATCGCCTCCGTCCCCGACAGCGCCAGCTTGGGGCCGCCGAGCGCGTCCGCCCCGTCGAGGGTGAGGGCGTCGATGTGGGGCGCTCCCTCGAGGCGCGCGAGCGCCGTCGCCAGCCGCTCGCCGAAGGCGTTCGACGCCGTCAGCGTCCAGGTCGTCGAGCGCGTCGTCGCGACGGTCAGCGCGTCTCCTGCCGGCGCGCAGGCCGCGCCGCCGTCGCACAGCTCGCCGGCCGCCGTGTCGACGATGATCTCGCCGTCATCGGTCGCGATCACCGCTCGGGTCGCCCCCGGCGCGCTCCAGGTCAGCGTCGCGTCTCCTCCGGCCTCGGGCAGCACCACCGGCGCGGCGGTCAACGCGGCCTGGGGCCGACGCCCGACGGCCACCGTCACCGCGCGGGGCTGCGACTGCGCGCCGGTCGCGCCGGTCGCGGTCACGGCCAGCGTCAGCTCGCCAGGCTCCGCGCTCGCCGGGACGGTCAGGGTGCAGCCGCCGAGCCCGCTCGCGTCGAGCCCCCCGCACCCCGCCAGGGCGGCCGCGGGGATGACCCCCGAAGCCTCGCTGACGCCGATGGCGACAGCGTTGTCGGCGGCCCACGAGAGGACCACCTCGCCGCCGACCTCGACGGTGTCGTCGGTTACCAGCGCCTCGACCACGACCGGGGCCGGGACCAGGGTCACGGTGAGGGCGGCTTCGGCGCCGGGGCCGACGGTCTGGTGGGTCGCCGTGAGGGTCGCGGTGATCGGGGCGACGCTCGCGCCCGCGGCGACCGTGACAGTGCACCCCCCCACGCCGTCCGGCGAGAGCTCAGCGCACGCGTCGAGCCCCTCGAGCGCCCCCGCGGGCGCCGCGTCGAGCGCGACCGCGTCCGCACCGTAGGCGCTCCAGGCCAGGGTCACCTGCTGACCCGGCGCGGCGCTCGCTGGCGTCGCCTCGAAGCGCGCGATGGTCGGCCCGGCGATGACCGCGAGGTCCGCCGTCGCCTTGCCGACGAGCCCCTCCGCCTGGCGCGCCACGAGGGTCACGTCGACCGGCCCGAGCCCCCCGTCCTCGGCGACGGTGACGGTGCAGAAGCCGGCGCCGTCCGCGCCGAGCCCGACGCAGGTCGCCAGCCCGGTCAGGATCGGCGGGTCCGCGGTCACCGCCACGGACTGCGCGCCCACGACCTCCCAGGACACGCGCACCGTCCCGCCAGGCAGGACCTGGGGCGGGGTCAGCTCGAGGCGGCGGATCTCGATGGGGACCGTGACGGGGGTCGCCAGGTCGCGGACGTGGACGTCGCCCAGCCCGTCGTCGGCGCCGTTGCTGGCGGTCGCGGCGACGACGACGCTGCGGTCGAGCGCTGGGAAGACCGCGACGCCCGCCTCGTCGAGGGGGCGCCCGCCGTCGGCCTCGATCCGGCACGGGCTGGCCGCGGTCGCCTCGTCCGCCGGCACGCAGGGCGCGAGCTGCGGGATCCCGTTGGGGCCCTCGTCGAGCCGCCCGATGGCCCAGGTCGGCGCGTCCACCGTGTACGGCACCCGCAGGTCCGCCCCGGCCGGCGAGACCGGCTGTGCCACGGTGAACCCGATGATCGCCGGCGGCTTCACCCCGATCTCCAGCGACCGCTCAGGACACGCGGCGTCCCCGCAGCGGCCCCCCGGCCCGACCGCCCGCAGCGTGAAGGTGCGCGGCTCGGTCGGCGTGACGGTGATGCGTCCGGCCTCGGCGCACGGCCCGGCCCCGGTCGCGACGCAGCCGTCGAGGGCGACCGGCACTCCGGCCGCCTCGAGGACCACCGCCGCGGCACCCTGGGTCCGCCACGACAGCGTCACGGTCCCGGCGACGGGCTGCCCGAGCCGATCGTCGCCGCGGGTGATGACCGCGAAGTCGGACTTGAACCAGGCGACGGCGACCCCACCCGGTGGCCCGGTGTCCCCGCCGCCGGCGTCGTCGGCGGTGTCGCCGCCGGCGACGTCCGGGCTGACGGCCCCGGTGTCGACCCCGTCGACCGCGGACGAGCGAGAGTTGGAGATACAGCCGCCGAGTGACGCCACCGCGCAGGTGACCAGGAGACCACGAACCATCATTTGCACCTCTGAAGCCTGGGTCCGCGACCCATAGAGCAACGCCCGTGCCGAGGGGAGTTGTCTGTGACTTCAGGGGGTTGTGGTGATCGCGGCCCCGTCCGGGCCTGCAATCGGTAGAATCTACCGGTAATGATTACTGTTCGTGCCGGCGAGCAGGGTCGCGCGCGAGCCCCTCGGCTCGCGCGCCGACGCCATGACGCCGCAGTGCAGCGCGCTCGATCAGCCCTTCAGGAGGTCGATGCTGTTCTGGTACATGCGGCGCTGCGTCACGCCCTCTTCGAGGCGCCGCCGCTGCTCCTCCACCACCTCGGGCGGGGCGTTGGCGATGAAGCGCTCGTTGCCGAGCTTGGCCTCGGTCTTGGCGATCTCCTTGTCGATCTTGGCGACCGCCTTCTCGAGGCGCGCGACCTCCTCGCCGAGGTCGATGAGGCCCTCGAGCGGCACGTAGACCGTGCAGGCGCCGGCGACCGACACCGCGCTCTTCGGTGGCCGCGGCAGATCGACGCCGGTCGCGAGCTCGGCCACCCCGGCGAGGTGGGCGAGGTAGCTCTGGGACTCGAGGACGAGGTCGAGGGTCGCCTGGTCGGGGCCGGAGACGACGAGCTTCAGCTCGGTCCGCGGGGAGATGCCGTTCTCGCCGCGCACCGTCCGGACGGCGTTGATGATGTCGATGACCTGGTCGAGCAGCGCCAGCGCGTGGTCGTCGCGCAGCTCGGCGTGGCGCTCGGGCCAGGCCGCGATGGTCAGGCTCGGGGCGTCGCGCTCGGTCAGCGGGAGCTGGGTCCAGATCTCCTCGGTGATGTACGGCATGAACGGGTGCAGCAGGCGCAGCGCCTGGTCGAGCACGTGCATCAGCACCCGCCGGGTCATCACGGCCTCGGCGCCGCCCTCCTTGAGGGTCGACTTCGTCAGCTCGATGTACCAGTCGCAGTAGACCCCCCAGAAGAAGGCGTGCACCGCGGTCGTCGCCGCCTGGAAGTCGAAGCGCTCGAGGGCGTCGGTCACCCCGTCGATCGCGGCGTCGAGCTTCGTCAGCACCCAACGGTCCGCGAGCGAGAGCGCGCCGACGTCGGCGGGGGTCACCGGGGTGAACGCCTCGCCGTCGGGCAGGTTCATCAGCACGAAGCGGGTGGCGTTCCAGATCTTGTTCGCGAACGCCCGATAGCCGACCAGGCGCTCCTTCGAGAGCTTCAGGTCGTGGCCCTGGGTGGTCAGGGCGGCCAGCGTGAAGCGCAGCGCGTCGGCCCCGTGGACCTCGGTCTCGACGAGGGGGTCGATGACGTTGTTCTTCGTCTTCGACATCTTCTGGCCCTTGTCGTCGCGGACCATGGGATGCATGTAGATGGTCTTGAAGGGCACGTCCCCCATCGTGTAGAGGCCGAACATCATCATCCGGGCCACCCAGAAGAAGATGATGTCGAAGCCGGTCTCCATCAGCGACGTCGGGTAGAACTTCTTCAGGTCCACCGTCTCGTCGGGCCAGCCGAGGGTCGAGAACGGCCACAGCCCCGACGAGAACCACGTGTCGAGCACGTCCTCGTCCTGCCGCAGCGCCGTCCCGCCGCACTTCGCGCAGGCGGCCGGGTCATCGAGGGCGACCGTGATGTGGTCGCAGTCGTCGCAGAACCAGGCGGGGATCTGGTGACCCCACCACAGCTGGCGCGAGATGCACCAGTCGCGGATGTTGGTCATCCACTGGAAGTAGACCTTCTCCCACTCCTTCGAGGTGAAGACCGTGCGTCCGTCCTCGACGGCGGCGATGGCGGGCTTCGCGAGGGGCTCGATCTTCACGTACCACTGGTCGCTGAGCAGCGGCTCGACCGGCACGCCGGTGCGCTGGCAGTGGCCGAGGTTGAGCTTGTGCGGCTTGATCTCCACCATCAGGCCGAGGGCGTCGAGGTCGGCGACGACCTTCTTGCGCGCCTCGTAGCGGTCGAGCCCGCGGTAGACCTCGGGGACGTTCTCGTTGAGGCGCGCGTCGCGGTCGAGGATGTTGATGAGCGGCAGGTCGTGGCGCTTGCCGGTCTCGAAGTCGTTGAAGTCGTGAGCCGGCGTGACCTTGACGGCGCCGGTCCCGAACGCCGGGTCGACCAGGATGGCGTCGCCCACGATGGGGATCTGGCGCCCGGTCAGCGGGAGGTCGACCGTCTTGCCGATGAGGTGCTGGTAGCGCGGGTCGTCGGGGTGCACGGCGACCGCGGTGTCGCCGAGCATCGTCTCCGGGCGCGTCGTCGCCACGACGAGCCGCTCGCCCCCGCCCGTGACGGGGTAGGCCATGTACCAGAGCGAGCTGTCGATGTCCCGGTACTCGACCTCGAGGTCGCTGAGCACCGTGTGGATCCCCGGCGACCAGTTCACGAGGCGCTTCTCGCGGTAGATGAGGCCGTCGTCGTAGAGGTCGACGAAGACCTTGCGGACGGCGCGCGAGAGCCCGTCGTCCATGGTGAAGCGCTCGCGGCTCCAGTCGACCGAGACGCCGATCACCTTCATCTGCGTGGTGATGCGGGCGTGGTAGTGCTGCTTCCACTCCCACACCTTGGCGATGAAGGCGTCGCGCCCGAGGTCGAAGCGCGACACGCCGTCCTTGGCCAGCTCGCGCTCGACGACCATCTGGGTCGCGATGCCGGCGTGGTCCGTCCCGGGCAGCCACAGGGTGTTGTACCCCTGCATCCGGCGCCAGCGCGTCAGCACGTCCTCGAGCGTCAGCATCAGGGCGTGCCCCATGTGGAGCGAGCCGGTGACGTTCGGCGGCGGGATCACGATGGTGTAGGGCGGCTTGTCCGAGGTCTCGGAGGCGGCGAAGTAGCCCTTCTCCTCCCAGATGGGATACCAGCGCTTCTCGATCTCCAGGTGCTCGTATGCTTTGGGCAGCTCGATCACTGCTCACCTTCCTCGGTCAGGCGTCGTATTTCTTCGCGGATGAGGTCCTCGGCCATCTCCGGGACCACCTTCCACACGATCTTCTCGGCGATGTCGGGCACGACCTCGGGCAGGACGTCGCGCAGGACCGCATCGACCCAGGGCCCCAGCCCCACGCCAGCGCTCCGGAGGAGCTCCGGGAGGGCGTCGCGTACCGCCGACTGGGCCGCCTCGCGCAGCGGCGCGTCGACCAGCCCCGCGAGGGCGGCGGGGAGCTCGGCCGCGAGCGCGTCGCCGAGCAAGGACTCGACCGTCGCGCCGACCAGCGCCGCCAGCACCTGGTCGACCTCGTGGCCGACGATCTCGGGCAGGCGCGCGGCCACCGCCGCCTCGACGAGCGGCGTCAGGGTCCGCTCGACCGCGGCCTCCACCAGCGCCGGCAGGACCCGCTCCACCGCCTCGGCGACCGCCCCGGGGAGCTGCCGCGCGACCTCGTCCGCGACGCCGGCTGCGCCGGGGACGGCGGGCGCGGCGGGCGCGTGCAGCATTGGTGGCCTGGGTGGCCTGTGATATCGGGGACATTTCCGCTTGTGCAGCGCCGTCGTCGTGCCCGTCCGGCGAGAGGCTGGCGTCGAGCAGCGCCCGCACCCGCTCGAGCAGCGCGGCGCGCTCGAAGGGCTTGGACAGCACGTCCGAGATCCCGAGGTAGGCGAGCCGCTCGGGGTCGGGGCTGGTGTGGTCGGACACGGCGAGCAGCACGGGCACCGTCGCGCAACCCGGGAGGCCGCGCACGGCGTGTACCAGCGCGTACCCGTCGAGGCCCGGGAGCTGAGCCTCGGTGATCAAGAGGTCGGGCGCGCGGTCGCGGGCCGCCGTCAGCGCCTCGCGGCCGTCGCTCGCGAACTCGAGCTCAGCTGGCACCCCGCGCAGGGTCAGCTGGATGAGCGTCGCGAGGGTGCGGCTCGGCTCGGCGACGAGGATCCGGCGGGTCCGGCGGGTCCGTTCGCTCACCCCTCGCCGCTCCAATCGCCGCCGTCCTCCCAGGGACGCAGCTCGTCGGGCGGGGGCAGGAAGAAGCTCGACACCTGGGTGATGATCTCGCGCACGGTGTCGCCCTTGCCGGCGCCGATCGCCTCGCGGGCGCTCTGCCCACCGAGCTGCGGGATGGGGTTGTCGAGCCACGCGTGGGGGTCTGGGAAGATCAGCTTGGCCGCGTACCAGATGTCGTCGGGGACCCCCTCGACGGGGCACGCGAGCTTCCGGTACTCGGGGGCGAACGACGGCGCGTACACCGTCTCGAGGTGCTTCAGGAAGTCGTCCCAGCTGCCGGTGCTCATCGTGACTCTCCTCACCGCGGTTGGAGAGGCGTCGTATAGCAGACCTTGGCGCGGGGAGCGATGGTAAGAAAGGCACAGAGCGAGCGGCCTGTAAGCCGAGTTCTGTCCCGACGGGTGGTCACCCGACCCGCCGGCGATGGTCATTCATCTAGGCGACGGATTGCTCCGCCGCTCGAGCGATGCTTCCCGGGAGACTCGGACGGGCCGTCCGTGGCCCGAAGGCCAGCCCCACGATCGATCTTGCTCCAGGTGGGGTTTACCGACCTCCCATGTCACCATGGGCGTCCGTGAGCTCTTACCTCACGCTTTCACCCTGACCTCCAAAGAGCTCGCGCTCCGGGAGGCGGACTGCTTTCTGTGGCACTTTCCCTGGGGTCGCCCCCGCTGGCCGTTAACCAGCACCATTGCCCTACGGAGCTCGGACTTTCCTCTCGTCGCGCCGCCGAGGCGACGCGGCCAGCGACCATCCGGTCCACTCGCTCTGCGCCTGGGTGACTCGCGTCACCCGGGCCGACGAGTAGCAGCGCCGGGCGCAGCGGTCAACAACTGAGGAGCGCGGTCACCGCGGGGACGCGAGCGTCGGGCGCGCGGCGCCAGGCCCGTACCGTCACCGAAACCAGAGCACCACGCGCCCGTCGCCGCCGCGGACGCTGACGGTGGTGCCGCCGACCGCCACCCCGGGCGCGTAGTTCACCGACGTCGTGCCGCCGGGGGTCTGACCGCTCCCGGCGACGAGGCTCCCCGCGCCGTCCTTGACGAAGCCGCTGCCGCCGCCGCCGCCGCGGTGGTTCCAGTAGCCGTCGCGGCCCCCGCTGCCGCCCCCCCAGTAGCCGCCGCCGCCGCCGCCGCCGTAGCCGTTGCCGGCGCTGGTCGATCCGCCGAGCAGGGCCGCGCCGTCGGTCCCGTGGGCCGCGGTCGTCGGGTAGTCGTTGTAAGCCGCCGCCCCGCCCGCGGTCGCCGTGCCGCCGCCGCCGCCGGTGTGGCTGGTGTTGGAGGTGCCGTAGGCGCCGGCGCCTCCGCTGGCGCCGCCGCCCGCGCCGCCGTGGGACGCGTAGCTCGAGGCGCCGCCGCCGCCGCCGCCGCCCGCGACCGCGAAGGCGGCCGCCTGATCCGGGGTCGTCCCGCCGAAGACGCCAGAGTAGCCGCCGCCGCCGTTGCCCTGGTGGGCCGCGCCGCCGCCGCCAAAGGCGCTCGCGAACACGATCCCGGCGCACTGGCCCGCGCACGGCGAGGCGCCGCCCTGACCGACGACGACCGCGTAGGGGGTCAGCGGCGTCACGGCGACGCCGTCGACGGCGGTGTAGCCGCCGCCGCCGCCACGGCCACCCGCGGTGACGCCGCCCCCGCCGGCGCCCCACAGCTCGCCGTAGAGCCGGGTGCAGCCCGAGGGCACCGTCGCGGTCACGACGCCGCCGCTGTAGGCGTAGACCCGGGGCGCCTCGTCGCTGCAGGGTAGGGCGAAGGGGCCGGCGGGCAGGCTCGGCCCGAAGCCGTAGGCGAACGTCTCGTCCCCGCCGTCGGTCGCCGTGTAGGCGGGGCGGACCATGGCCCCCGGGTCCCCGTAGGTGAGGGGCTCGGCGTGGCAGCTCCCGAGCTTCACCTCCCAGCGCACGCAGGGGTAGACGGTCCCGGCGGCGACGACGCCGCCGGCGACGCCAGGGGAGCCGTCCGGGTCATCGGCGGTGCCGCGGGTCCGCAGCCAGCAGCCGTCGATGGCGGGGCGCTTCACCCCGAGGGCGACGTTCCAGTAGACCTTGCGAGCCCGGACGCCGGCGCTGGTGAGCGCCTCGACCCCGCGGAAGACCGCGAGCTGAAACAGGTACGTGTCGGGGGCGGCGCCGGACACGACGCCGCTGCAGGCGCTCATCCCCGTGTCACCGGGGACGCACTGGTTGCCCGCCGGGCCCGACGGATCGAGGATGAGGTCGGCTGCGAAGCCCGTGGTGAAGTCGCTGGGGCTCGAGCAGTCGAGCTCGAGGGGATCGAGGTAGAGCTGGGTCTCGCCGTCATCGTCCGGGCCGGCGGTGCAGGCGAACCCGAGGACCATGGTCGGCCCCCGCGCCCCGTCGGCGGTGAAGAGGAGGTCGAGGTCGGAGGCGCAGCCCGTGCCGTCCTGGGTCGCGGCGCAGCAGTCGAACTTCGCCGCGCAGAAGATGTCGTCGAAGTTGACGGCGACGTCGAAGAAGCCCTGCTCGGCGGGCCGCATCAGCGCGACGTCGAAGCGCACGGCGTTGTCCCCGTTCTCACTGCACCTGACCTCGCGGGTAAGCGGCGCGCTCGCGGTCGGGTCCTCGAAGTCGAGCGAGGTGCCGACGACGCCGCCGGGCGCGCCCGAGGCGAAACTCCCGAGGGCCGTCACGGGGGCGGCGAAGACGCCGACGACCCAGACCTCGACGGTGTTGAGGCTGACGTCGCCGGTCGGGTCGGCGTCGCAGGTGCCGACGTAGCTGGCCGAGCCGGCGCCGTCGCCATGGCGCGATGACGCGATCCGGCGCTGCCACACGACCGCCGGCGTGCTCGCGCCGTTCAGGACGGCGACGTCCCACACGACGTCACCGACGCCGTCGAGGTTCAACGCGGCGATGTCGAGGCTCAACCCCGGGGCAGCCTCGCTCGGCGCGTCCAGCGCGCACCCCGCGATCAGCAGGGACGCCACGAGCGCGGCCGTCGAATGCCTCGTGCGGGTGGCCATCGCTCCTCCTCTCGCGGGCCGCGCCGCGGCGAGGCCGTGGGGCCGGACCGGTCGCGTTCACGCACGCTCGATGTTCGTGGATTCGGGAGCTCGGAGGGCGTCCGTCGCGCCCACCGAGGCCCGCATGATGCACCGCATCATACCACCACCGTGGGGGATCGCCCGCGCAAAAGGGGCGCGCGACCACGCTGTGGACATGGCCGCGCGTGAGCGCGGAGGGCGCGGCCGGTCGGGTCGCGAAACCAGACCGGCCCGCCGCCGTCAGGTCCCGCTGGCGAGCTGCGCGGCGAGCTCGGCGCTGTAGAACAGGAAGCGCTGGCAGCTCGGGCAGGTCTCGAGCTTCTCGCCGCGCTGGACGATGATGTAGAGCTGCGGCGGCAGCATCATCCGGCAGCCCACGCAGCCCCCGCCGACGACCGGCACCACCGCCTTGCCCTCACGCCGCTCGAGCAAACGCTGGTAGCGCGGGAGCAGGCTCTTCGGCTGGAGCTTCGCGATGACCTGGACCTTCTTCTTGGCGATCTCGGCGATGGTCCCGTCGAGCTCGCCGAGGCGGTCCGCGTTGGCGGCCTGCTCCCGCTCGAACTCCTCGCGCAGCTCGTCGAGCTTCTTCTCCTCGGCGCTGATCGCGGTCTTGTACTCCGCGATCGCCTCGGCGAGGCGCTTGAGCTCAGCCTCGTCGTCCGAGAACTTCTTGCGCAGGTTGTCGAGCTCGCGCTGCATCGCCGCGTACTCCTTGGTACGCGTGACGGTCCCGAGCTTCTTCTTGGCGTTGTTCAGGCGCTCGCCATCGGCCTCGAGGTCGACGCGCTTCTCCTCGTGAAAGCGCGTGGCCTCGGCCAAGCGATCCCGCTTCTCGTTCAGACCCTCGGCCATCTGCGCCAGGATCTGCTCGAGCCGCTCGAGGTTGCCCGCGAGCTCGTCGCGCTGCTGCTTGTACTCGGAGATCTCGTCGTCGATGGCCTGGAGGTCGACGAGTGCCGCAATAGTGTCGTTCACGCTGTCCCCACGCATTCGGCCAGTTCCAACGACCCCAGACCCAAGATCGAAGAAGGCGCCGTCCGGGGGGAGGCGCCTTCGTTCTGGGTTTGGTGGTCGCTGAGCCAGTGATTCATATGAGCCGCTCGTGCCTTGTTCGGGTGGGCCCACCTGGATTTGAACCAGGGACCTACCGGTTATGAGCCGGCGGCTCTGACCGCTGAGCTATGGGCCCGCTCAGATTCAGCCGCCTCACCTATCGCCCCCGCCGGGACAAGTCAAGCAACGATGGGGCCGCCAACCGGGCCGCTCCGCGCTCGTTGGAGGGCGCGCGAGCCCGTCGCCGGCGCCGCGTTCACACCAGAGCGCCGTTCGCGGGGGGATTTGCTGCGCCGCAAAACGCAGAAGGGCCGCATCGTCTGCGGCCCTTCTGGTGACTCGTGCTGTGGTGCGACGATCAGCTGTCGATGAAGCTCTTGAGCTTCTTGCAGCGCGACGGGTGGCGCAGCTTGCGCAGCGCCTTGGCCTCGATCTGGCGGATGCGCTCGCGGGTCACGAAGAAGTCCTGACCGACCTCCTCGAGGGTGTGGTCGGACTTCTCGCCGATGCCGAAGCGCATCCGCAGGACCTTCTCCTCACGCGGGGTGAGGGTCGCGAGGACCTTGCGGGTCTGCTCCGACAGGTTCATCGAGATGACCGCGTCAGCCGGGCTCATGATCCGCTTGTCCTCGATGAAGTCGCCGAGGTGCGAGTCCTCCTCCTCACCGATCGGCGTCTCGAGGCTGATGGGCTCCTTGGCGATCTTGAGGACCTTGCGGACCTTCTCGATCGGCATGTCCATCTTCTCGGCGATCTCCTCGGGCTGCGGCTCGCGCCCGAGCTCCTGCACGAGGTAACGGCTCGTCCGGATGAGCTTGTTGATCGTCTCGATCATGTGGACCGGGATGCGGATCGTCCGCGCCTGGTCGGCGATCGCGCGGGTGATGGCCTGCCGGATCCACCACGTCGCGTAGGTCGAGAACTTGTAGCCGCGGCGGTACTCGAACTTGTCGACCGCCTTCATGAGCCCGATGTTCCCCTCCTGGATGAGGTCGAGGAACTGAAGCCCGCGGTTGGTGTACTTCTTCGCGATGGAGACGACGAGGCGCAGGTTCGCCTCGATGAGCTCGGTCTTGGCCTTCTCGGCCTTCTTCTCGCCGACGAGCACGCGGTTGTAGATGTCGCGCATGACGTCGAGGTCCATCCCGGCGGCCTCGCGCGACTTCAACAGGCGCTTGTAGTTGGACGTGATGACCCGCGCGCCCTCGAGCAGCGCGTCGACCGTGATGCCGTGCTCGGCCTGCAGCCGGGCGTTGAACGCCTTGTTGCGCTTGGCCTCGCGCGCTAGCGAGCGGATCTGCTTGGTGGTCAGGCCGAGGCGGCGCTCGACCCGGCGGATCTCGCCCTCGGCGCGCTGCACGCGGGTGACGACCTTCTTGAAGGCCTGCACGACCTTGTCGAGGAGCTTCTTGTTCCAGCGCAGCTCGGCGAAGATCCCCTTCATCTCGGCGACGAGCCCGCGGGACCGCTGGACGACCGCGTCGTGCTCAGGGCTGCACGGGTCGACCGCGATCATATCGGCGTTGGCGACCTTCTTGCGCGCGTAGACCGCGGACGCACGCACGAAGGCCGACAGCGCGGCCTCGCGCAGCTGGTGGTCCTCGAGCTCGCCCGTCGCGTCGTCGCCGCCGAGGTCCTTGACGATGTCGCGGATGTTGATCGAGCCGTCGCCGACGCCCTCTTGGTGCTCGAGCACGATCTCGACGGCGTAGTCCGTCTCGATCAGCACGTCCATGACCTCGACCTCGCCCTGCTCGATGCGCTTGGCGATCTCGATCTCACCCTCGCGGGTGAGCAGGCTCACCGAGCCCATCTTCCGGAGGTACATCCGGACCGGGTCGTTGGTCTTGCCGTAGGCGTCGGTGAGCGCCTTGTCCGGCTGCGCCGACGGCTTGCGGAGCGCGGCGCGATCCATGTCGGTGTCGCCGTTCTTGGGCCCGTTCGGGTCCTCGATCACCTCGATCTGGTGCTTGTTCTTCAGGAACTCGAACATCTTGTCGAGCTTGTCCTGATCGAGCGCACCCTCGGGCAGCAGGCGGTTGACCTCCTGAAACGTCAGGTAGCCGCGCTCGGTGCCCATCGCGATGAGCTTCTTGAATTCCTTGGTCTGCGTCAGTTTCGCCATACCTATCCCCGAGTGGCTCTGAGAGCCTCCAGCTGCCGCTGTATCTTTTGCCGCTCCATCAGAACGCGCATCGCGCCTAGTTCGTCCCCGGCCAGGGTCGCCCGTCGCTCGTCCAGCTTCAGCGTCGACAGGCGCCGCTGAAAGGCCTCTCGCTTGAGCCGCGTCTCCAGCTGCTCGAACGGGGCCATCCAGTCGTCACCGACGGGGGGCGCGCTGGCGAGGCTCTTGAACAAGGTCTCCCTGAGTACGGTGTCTTCCAGGCTCGACACGAAGCTCGCGAGCTCGATGGCTCCGTCTGATTCCCAGCGCCGCACGAGTTGCTCCGCGGCGTCCCGGACTCCCGGGTGGGTCACGAGCGCCTCGACGTCGTGCGCGGTGTACAACGCACAGCTCCCGGGCGCGAGCATCATCAATTTGAGCAGGTCCAGCTCACTCGACGGCGGGGGCGTGCGGGGGGCCGCGACCGGTTGACGCGCTGCAGGCGTCATGGGGTTCGTCGCGTCGACGCGGGTCCTCCGACGAGGGCTGGCCTTCAAGAGACGCACCAGCTCTGCCTCGTCAAGTCCGAGGATCTCGGCGAGCTGGCGCTGGTACAGGTGGCGCTCGGCGGGGTCGCGCACGAGCTCCAGGGTGGGCGCGACCTCCTGGGCCGCCGTGAGCGCCGCGCGGGCGCCGCGGACCTCGCCGATGCGCGGCAAGATGCAGTGCAACACGAGGTGCTCGAAGCCGGGGACCGCGCGGGCGAGCAGCGCGCGCAGGGCGTCTGGCCCCTCGGTCCCGACGAAGGTGTCCGGGTCCTCGCCGTCGGGGAGGACGGCCACCGAGACGGCGAGCCCCTCGGCCAGCGCCAGCGGCACGGCCTTCTCGGCCGCGGCGCGCCCGGCGTTGTCGCCGTCGTAGAGCAGCACCGCGCGGGGCGCGAAGCGCTTGAGCAGGGTGCACTGCGCCGCCGTGAGCGCGGTGCCCATCGGGGCGACCACGTTCTCGAGGCCGAACTGCGCCAGGCGGACGAGGTCGAGGTTGCCCTCGACCACCACCGCCCAGCCCTCGCGGCGCATCGCCTGGCGCGCCTCGTACAGGCCGAACAGGGTGTCGCCCTTCGAGTAGACCGGGGAGTCGGGGGAGTTGACGTACTTCGCGACGTCCTTCTCGGTCGACAGCGTGCGCCCGCCGAACGCGATGACGTCGCCGGCGTTGCTGCGGATCGGGAACGTCAGCCGGTTGCGGAAGCGGTCGTAGTACCCCGGGCCCGAGGAGCGGGGGACGATGAGCCCGAGCCGCTCGGCCGCCTCGGCGGGGACCTCGGCCTCGCGCAGGCGGTTGAGGAGGCCGTCCCAGCGGTCGGGGGCGAAGCCGAGCCCGTGGCGCTCGGTGGCCTTGGCGTCGACCCCGCGCTGGCGCAGATAGTCCCGGCACACCGTCCCCTCCATCGTCTGGAGGGTCTCGGTGAAGAAGCGCTGGGCGATCCCGCCGATCTCGTAGAAGAGATCTCGCTCGCTCTTGCTCGCGCGCGAAGCCCGTGAGGCGCCACGACGTCCGGTCCCCGGCCCCTGCGGGCGAAGCTCGGGGACCTGCAGGCCGGCGCGCTCGGCGAGGTGGCGGATCGCCTCGACGAAGCTGTAGCCGTTGAGCTCGCGCACGAAGGTGATGACGTCGCCCCCCGCCTGGCAGCCGAAACAGTAGAAGAACTGTCTGTCCTCGTGGACGTGGAAGGACGGCGACTTCTCGCTGTGGAACGGGCACAGGCCCTTGAACGACGCGTGGCCGGCCTTCTTCAGGGACACGTAGTCGCCGACGACCGAAACGATGTTGTTTCGCTCGCGCACCTCGACCAGGAACGCGTCGTCAAACCCGCCGGACACGCCGATCTCGGTCCTCCCTCGCCCAAAAGCAGGCGCAACATGGTGCGGGGACCGACCCCCGGTTGTCAAGAACCGGCCCGACCCCGATCGCTGTCGCGGCCGCCACCGCGCGTGTGCGTCTGCCGTGGGCTACCCCTGAGCGAGCGCCATCAGGCTCATCGCGAGGTTCATGTCGCCGTCGAGGCGGATCTGGCCCATGAAGAAGGCCGCCTGGGCGTTGATCTCGCCCGCCGCCATGCCGACGAAGTCGTCGAGGAAGACGCTGACGGTGGTCTTGGGCGCGGCGGTGTTCGGGGTCTCGCCGCCGAAGGTGAGCGTGACGCGGTAGTCCTTGCTCTCCGCGGTGTCCTGGATCACCAGCTGGAGGTCGCCGGTGAAGGCCTTGATCTGGTCTGTCTTATTGCTGACCCGGTAGAGCTTGGCGGCCTGGCTGGCGTCGAAGCCGACGTCGACCTTGGCGGCGACGGCGTCGCGGACGCGGCCGGCGACGAAGGCGCGCCAGTCGTCGACGGTGAGGCTCAGCTGCAGCGGGGTGCCGCCGACGTCGGTCGGGGCACACGCGAGCTTGCCGCCTTCGAAGCCGATGGCCCAGGCGCCGCCGCCGTCCCCGGCGAGGCGAATCTGGAGCTTCTCCGGGCTGGCCCCGGCGGGCGCGGGCTCGCTCGCGAGCGCGCCCTCGAGGAGCTTGAAGAAGTCGGCGGGCGCAATGTCGGTGGGCAGGTTCGCGAGGTCGCTCATCGGGCGCGTCTCCCAGGGTTGAAGCGGCCCCGAAAGCTAGGGGCGCCCCCGGGCGTTGTCAAGACGCGGCCACGCGTGGTACCGCGGCGCTTGCCGGGGCGGGGCGACGGCGCCTCTGACCGCGCGAAACAGGACCCAAGCTTCGGTTGTTGCCGGGATCCATGAAGTTCGTCCTCCCCACCACGCTCGCGCTCGCCCTCGTCACCCTGGGCGCCGGCCCCGCCGCGGCCGCGCCCCCCAAGGGCGCCGCCGTCATCAAGGTCGCGCGCGCCGCCCAGCCCGCGCCGAGCTGGGCCGAGGCGAGCTACCTCGAGGTGGGCGGCCCCGGGCGTCCGCCGCGGATCTCGCTGCGGGTGTCGCTGAGCCCGACCGGCGCGATCCGCCAGGACCTCCAGGACCTCGGGCCTGGCGGCTCGCTCTCGACCCAGGTGTGGGCCCCGGTCGGCGCCGCGCCCGCCGGGGCCGACCGCCTCGACGAGGCGCCGGGGTGGCTCCAGGTGCTCGCGGGGCGCTCGCTCGACGCCGTGCTGCGCGCTAAGCAGGTCGACGTGGGCGTGACCTCCCTCGCCCACGACGGCGCGACGATCCTGTGGGTCCTCGGCGCCGGCCCTCACGCCGCCGACGCGCCTCAGGTCCACGTCGAGCGCGCGACCGGGCGCCTGCGGCTGTTCACCGAGCGCCTCCCCGGCGCGGCCGGCCCCGACGGGCGCGCCACCCCGGAGCGCGTCGTCACGGTGCGCCTCGCGGGCGCCTCGGATGACGCCG